>JAFIFL010000233.1 GCA_020832055.1 Gammaproteobacteria bacterium | reverse complement strand
GCAGCAACGTCAGCTTCGGCACAGCGCCTCGAGATCGGCCCAATCGCTGCGCGATCAGGGCCTTCCCACAGGGCGCAGCAGACTGCCGCGAAGCTTTTCGCGGACAACTTCGCTCCCGCAGGGCGCGGCCAGCGCCAGGATGGTTGCCCGGGGCAGGGAGTTGAACGTGGTGGCCGAGGCGGCGGTGTAGGCCCCCATCATGGGCGCCACGATGACGTCGCCGATCTGCATCTCGCCGAGCAGGATGTCTTCGGCGATCACGTCGATGCTGTCGCAGGTGGGGCCGGCGAGGACGCTCGGTTGCGCCTCACCCTTCGCGTCGGGTGCGATGAGCGGATAGCGGGTGTGATCGAAGACCTGTCCGGAGAAGGAGTTATAGACGCCGTCGTCGAGGTAGTACCACATCCTGGCCCCGCGTCGGGCCCGCCCCACCACGGAAGTGATGCAGGTCATCGCCGGCGCGGCGATGTAGCGGCCCGGTTCGGCGAGGATGCGCACGCTGGGCGGCAGGGTGGCGAGCGCCGCGCGGATCGGCGCGCAGAACAGTTCGATGTCATCGACGCTGCCATCGTAGCTGACCGGAAAGCCGCCACCGATGTCGAGCAGGGACAGGGGGGCCAGGGCCTCCCTGCGACGCCTCGCCATCACCTCAGCACAACGCCGGATGGCCTCGACGTGGGCGCTGGCGTCCGGCACCTGGGAGCCGACGTGGAACGACAGCCCCTTGATGTGGATGCGCGATGCGTCAGCCGCGGCCAGCAGCCCGTCGACGTCCTCCATGGCGCAGCCGAATTTGCGCGACAGATCCACCCGTGCGCCCGGATTCGGAAAGCTCACCCGCAGCAGCAGCGCCACGCGATGGCGGTAGGGCAGGAACTTCTGCAGTTCATCAGCATTGTCCACCACGAAGGTGGTGCAGCCGTAGCGCAGCGCCCTGCGGATGTCCGCGTCGCGCTTGATGGGGTGAGTATGAATCGTCCGCCTGGGCTCGATGCAGAGCTCCTCGAGCAGGGCGATCTCGCCGTTGGTGGCGGTGTCGAAGCCGCAGCCTTCCTCCGCCAGGGTCGCGATCACGGCCCGCTCGGGCAGGGCCTTGATGGCGTAGTGGAGGCTGACGCCCGGCAGCGCCTGGGCGAGCTTGCGGTACTGGCGGCGAATGACGTCACAATCGAGCAAAAGCAGGGGTGAGCCGTATTGCTCGACCAGCGCGTGCCAGTCGCTGTGGCGGCCCCCCAGCGTCGGGTGGGCCGCCAGCGCATGGTCGACGGCTGCGCCGTTGAAGCCCGCCGGATCACTCACTTGCCGATGGCCTCTTCGACGAAGCGTGGCAGGGCGAAGGCGCCGCGATGAATGGCCGGCGTGTAGTAGCGGGTGGCAATGGCCGCCGCCGCAAAACGCGCTTCGAGCACGTCGAGGTCCTGCCCGCGCAGTTGCTGGTCCTGTGTGGCCCAGCCCAGCGTCATCATGCCGCCGATATAGGTGGGCACGGCGACGCCATAGAAGTGCCAGTCCGCGAACAGGTCGCGGAAGGCCCGGGCGGTCTTGCGCGCCTCGTCGAGCTGCATGAAGGGGACGCCGTTCTGGGTCACCATGATGCCGCCCGGAGCCAGGATGCGGGCGCACTGGCGGTAGAATTCGTGGCTGAACAGCACCTCCCCCGGCCCGATCGGGTCGGTGGAGTCCACCATGATCACGTCGAAGGCCGTCTCGGCCGTGCGCACGTATTCCGCCCCGTCGGCGATCACCAGATGGAAGCGGGGATCGTCGAAGGCGCCCCGAGAGTGGTCCGGGAACCAGGTCTTGGCCATGTCCACCACGGCCGCGTCGATCTCGACCTTGGTGACGTGCTCCACCGAGCGGTGTTTCACCACCTCCCGCAGCAGGCCGCCGTCGCCGCCACCGATGATCAGCACGCGCCGTGGCTGCCCATGGGCGAATAGCGGCACGTGGGCCATCATCTCGTGGTAGTAGAACTCGTCGCGCTCGGTGGTCTGCACGACGCCATCGAGGGCCATGACGCGGCCGAACTTGGCATTGTGAAAAATCAGCAGATGCTGATGGTCGGTCCGACTCTCGAAATAGACCTCGTCGATGGCGAAATGCTGTCCGTAGGAGTCGTAGAGGGTCTCTGCGAACTCGTTACGCGCCATCGATCACGCCACGCTTCTGCTCCAGGATTTCCATCCGGGACGGCGTGAACTTTTCGCGCAGCACTTCCGCACCCAGGTCGGGGCGGGCATCGCCGCACATGAAGATGTCGAACGCGGCATAGTCACGTTCCGGCCAGGTGTGCACGGAGATGTGCGATTCGGCCAGAACGGCGACCCCTGAGATGCCGCCATTGGGGGTGAAATGATGCAGGTGGATGTGCAGGAGGGTGGCGCCTGCGGCTTCGACGGCACCGCGCAGGGCGGACTCCATCAGGTCCAGGTCATCCAGGCGCTTGGCGCCGAAGAAGTCCAGGAGCAGGTGGGTACCGGCAAAACGCACGCCATCGCGCTCGATGAAATGATCGAGGCGATCGTCGTCGCTGTGATGGACGGGATGGACGGACCGGGGCCCCGGGTCAAACGGGGCAGCATTCGGCTGCTCGGCAATGACGTATGCGTTTGCGCGCATTCGCTCACACTCCTTTCGTAACGGCTCTGCTTGCTGCTTAGCGGCGTCACGAAGGCGCGCCGCATCGTCAGGGGAACATAAAGCCTCGGCTGGGTAGTTAAAGTGCGGCGATTTTACGCAATCTGTATCCCGCTGCAATAGGTGAGGGGGCACTTGTGGCCCACCAGGACACCACCGTTCGTCGGCTCGAACCCTGGCCGAACGAGGCTCGCCCATTCGGCGGCGGAGCCTCGCCGTCCGGCAGCTGTCTGCCACCGGACGGATCCGGGCGGAGGAAATTCAAGAGAATCGCGGGTTTACGCCATCTGTGCTGACGTCCGCGCAGAGGCGGAGCGGGGTGGTTGAGGGGTTGCGCCCGAGGCGACCGCGACCGAATACTGACGAAGTCCATTTGAACTCCCGGCTGGCATGGCTAAGATGTGGTCCCTCCGGCCATGCGCGGGCCGACCTTTCCGGGAGGGGTCGGCGTTCTCCACGCAGTCTTCGGCGGAGACGACCCCGATGCCTGCCCGCCTGCCGATTCGAGATCCGGCGGCACGCATTTGCTTTCAGAGCGGGGCACGCCAGTGCGCGGCAGCGATTCGCAGCACGTCCGCAGTATTCAAGTCATTCAGCCAAGCAGTTCAGCCAGGCAGTTCAGGAGGCACGGGCGCGTTGATCGATACAGTGGCCAAGGAGTTGACGGGCGCGCCAGGAGCGCCAGCCGCTGCGGGGCCAGCTGTGCCCGCGGCCGTGACGTCGCGGCAGGCCCCACCGCGCATCGGCGACCACCAGCTGCGCAATCGCGTCGTGCTCGCCCCCATGGCCGGGATCACGGACCTGCCGTTTCGCAGTCTCTGCTGGCGCCTCGGTGCCGGCATGGTGGTGGCGGAGATGGTGTCTGCCGACCCCAAGCTGCGCCAGACCCGCAAGTCCCGCCTGCGCCGCGTGCACGCCCGGGAGTCGGGGCCGCGCAGCGTACAGATTGCCGGAGCTGATCCGCAGCTGATGGCCGACGCCGCGCGCTACAACCGCGACGAGGGCGCCGAGATCATCGACATCAACATGGGTTGTCCGGCCAAGAAGGTCTGCCAGCGGGCTGCCGGATCCGCCCTGCTCCGGGACGAGGAGCTCGTGGCGCGCATCCTCGAAGCGGTCGTGGCGGCAGTGGACGTGCCGGTGACCCTGAAGATCAGGACCGGCTGGTCGCCCGACGAGCGCAACGGGGTCGCCGTGGCCCGCATTGCCGAAGCGTCGGGCATCGCGGCGCTGGCCGTCCATGGCCGCACTCGGGCAGACCGCTTCAATGGCGCCGCGGAGTTCGCCACTGTGGCAGCCATTGTCGCCACCGTGGGCATTCCGGTGCTGGCGAACGGTGATATCGACAGCCCGGAGCGGGCGGCGGCAGTCCTGGCCGAGACTTCAGCGGCCGGCGTGATGGTGGGGCGGGCGGCCCAGGGGCGGCCCTGGTTGTGCGGGCAGATCGCGGCCTGGGTGGAGCACGGAGTGCGCCTGCCCGATCCGGATCCAGCGAGCCAGCTGCGGCTCCTCGCTGAGCACGTCGAGGCACTGCACGACTTCCATGGGGTCGAGCGTGGCCTGCGTATCGCCCGCAAGCACGTCGGGTGGTACCTGCAGGCGTCGGGCATGGCCGAGGATCAGCAGCGCCGGTTTGCCCGGGACTTCAATCGCATCGAAGCGGGTGCGGCCCAGCTCGCGAGTCTGGCGGAGCTGCACCGGATCAGGGAGGGGTTGCCCGCCGAGCTCGGCAACTCGATACAGAGGGATGCTGCCTGGTCGCGCTCAGCGACCCAGGCAGCCTGAAGGGGTGGATGGCAAGTGAACGATAGCCGACACAGTTCCAGTGCGCACAAGGTCAGTGCGACCGTCACGCCGCTGGCACGACCCCAGGAGACCGCCGACGAGCCGCTTCGGCTCTGCGTGGAGCGGGCCCTGGAAGCTTATTTCGCGCGTCTCGATGGCGAGACAGCCAAGGATCTCTACGGCATGGTGCTGGCGGAAATGGAGGCGCCTCTGCTCGAAACCGTCATGCGCCATGCCGACGGCAATCAGTGCCAGGCGGCCGCCATGCTGGGCATCAATCGCGGCACGCTGCGCAAGAAACTGAAACAATACGACCTTCTGAAGTGAGTCCTGGCTGCCGGCGTCCTGCCCGGCGTCCCTGACGCCCGATGGCAGGCGACAGCGCTCGTCCAGCTCCCCAAGCTCCGAACGAGGAACCGAGACGCCGATGAATGACGCGCAGATCCGGGTGCGGCGCGCCCTGCTTTCCGTGAGTGACAAACGTGGCCTGGAGGCCTTCGGCCGCGGCCTTGCCGCTGCCGGCGTGACCTTGCTGTCCACCGGTGGCACCTGTGCTGCGCTGCGCGACGCCGGGCTCGAAGTCACCGAGATTTCCGACCACACCGGGTTCCCGGAGATGATGGCGGGCCGGGTGAAGACCCTGCATCCGAAGGTCCACGGCGGCCTGCTCGGTCGCGAGGACGGCGCCGGTGGTGGTCCCGATGCGGAGGTGATGGCCGAACACGACATCCCACCCATCGACCTGCTGGTGGTGAATCTCTATCCCTTCGAAGCCACCGTGGCGGATCCGGACTGCACCCTGGAACAGGCCATCGAGAATATCGACATCGGCGGACCGGCCATGGTCCGCTCCGCGGCCAAGAATCATGCCCGCGTTCTGGTGGTCACCGACCCCGAAGACTATCCGCGAGTCCTCGAAGAACTGGCCGCCCACGACGGCTGCACGTCGCCGGCGTTGCGCTCTCAGCTGGCGGCACGGGCCTTCTCGCACACCGCAGGCTATGACGGTGCCATCGCCAACTGGCTCGGCGCCCGGCTCGACACGGGTGCGGCGGGGCCGGACGACGCGGAAGCTTCGGACGGCGGGCCGACGGCGTTCCCGCCGCGCCTGCACCTGACCTGGGAAGGTGGCCGTCCCCTGCGCTATGGCGAGAATCCCCATCAGCGGGCGGCCTTCTATCGGCAGCGGCACACCCGCGATGGCGACGGGACCTTGGGCGGTGCGGTGCAGCTGCACGGCAAGGCCCTGTCCTACAACAACATCGCCGATACCGATGCCGCGCTAGCCTGCGTCCGCGGTTTCCCCGAGCCGGCCTGCGTCATCGTCAAGCACGCCAATCCCTGCGGGGTCGCCGTGGCCGCCGACATCGCTGCGGCCTACGACGCGGCCTTTGCCACCGATCCCACCTCGGCGTTCGGCGGCATCATCGCCTTCAACCGGGAGCTCGATGCCGCCACCGCCTCGATGATCGTCGAGCGGCAGTTCGTGGAGGTCATCATCGCCCCGACGGTGACGGATGCGGCCCGGGAAGCGGTGGCGGTCAAGAAGAACGTGCGGCTGCTGGCCTGCGGACCGCTGGACGCGGCGAAGTCCGGATTCGCCCTGCATCAGGTCAGCGGCGGACTGCTGCTGCAGGACCCGGATCTCGGTGACATGGCTGCCGATGCCCCCCGGGTGGTCACCCGCCGAGCGCCGGATGCCCGCGAGGAGGCCGACCTGCGCTTTGCCTGGCTGGTGGCCAAGTACGTCAAGTCCAATGCCATCGTCTACGCCCGGGATCAGCGCACCATCGGCGTCGGCGCCGGGCAGATGAGTCGCGTTTACAGCGCCCGCATCGCCGGCATCAAGGCCGCTGACGAAGGCCTTGCAGTCAAGGGCGCGGTGATGGCCTCGGATGCGTTCTTCCCGTTCCGGGACGGCATCGATGCCGCCGCCGAGGCGGGCATCACCGCCGTGATCCAGCCCGGCGGTTCGATCCGCGACGAAGAAGTGATTGCGGCAGCCGACGCGGCCGGCATGGCCATGCTGTTCACCGGCATGCGCCATTTCCGCCATTGATCGCGCACCGCCACAATCCGGCGCTGCCCCCCTTGTGGGAGAGCCCTAATCGCGCAGCGATTGGGCCGATCACGAAGCGCTCTACCGAAGCCGCCGCCGCCGCCTTCGCTGAACCCCACGCAGATCGGCGCATTTCGCTGCGCGAAATAGCGCTCTCCCACAAGCGCTCATCCCCCGAAGCTGGCCATGCCCCCTTGTGGGAAGGCCCTAATCGCGCAGCGATTGGGCCGATCACGAACCGCTCTACCGAAGCCGCCGCCGCCGCCTTCGCTGAACCCCACGCAGATCGGCGCATTT
>JAFIFL010000232.1 GCA_020832055.1 Gammaproteobacteria bacterium | reverse complement strand
TGCGAAATAGCGCTCTCCCACAACGGCGTGTCGCTCGAACCCGGCGGGACGCCAACTTGTGCGCGCCGGAACTCGTTCAGCGTTTGATCTGGCTGCGGATCAGCTTCAGCATCTTGTCGCCCCAGGGCGGCGTGATGCCCACCATGCCGGCCAGATCCACACCCGTCTGCCGATACACCGCCTTGCGGTGGCTGAAAGTCCGGAAGCCATCCACCCCGTGGTAGGAGCCCATCCCGCTCGGACCGACCCCGCCAAACGGCAGATCTTCCTGCCCCACGTGCATGACCACGTCATTGAGGGTCACGCCACCGGACGTGGTGTGGCTGAGCACCCGGCGCTCCTCGGCCTTGTCCTTGCCGAAGTAGTAAAGCCCGAGCGGCCGCGGGTGATCGTTGACGTAGTCGATAGTCTCTTCCACGTCGCTGTATCCCATCACCGGCAGCAGCGGCCCGAAGATTTCCTCCTGCATCACCTGCATCTCCTCGCTGGGATCGAGGATCAATGTGGGCGGCAGCTTGCGGGCCGGCTGCTGGCGGAAATCCTCGCCGGCCGGATTGATCTCGGTGATCGTCGCGCCCTTGGCGCGGGCATCATCGAGGTAGCCCGACAGGCGATCGAAGTGGCGCTGATTGACGATGGAGGTGTAGTCGGGATTGTCGAGCAGGGTCGGAAACATGCGCGCCACCGACCGCTGCGACGAGGCGACGAACTCCTCGATCCGGTCATCCGGGACCATGACATAGTCCGGCGCGAGGCAGATCTGCCCGGCGTTGAGCATCTTGCCCATCATGATGCGGTCGGTGGCCTTCTGCAGATCGGCACTGCGGCCTAGGATCACCGGCGACTTGCCGCCGAGTTCCAGCGTCACGGGCACCAGATTATCGGCGGCAGCGCGCATGACGTGCCGGGCAACGCTGGTCGCGCCGGTGAACAGCAAATGATCGAAGGGCAGCGACGAGAACGCAGCGCCGGTTTCCGGACCCCCCGTGACAACCGCCACTTCGGCGTCATCGAAGGCGGCGTGAAACAGTTCCCGCATCAGTTCCGAGGTCAGCGGCGTGTACTCCGACGGCTTGATCATGCAGCGGTTGCCCGCCGCGAAGATGCCCGCCAGCGGCCCGAAGGTGAGCTGAACCGGAAAGTTCCAGGGGCTGATCACGCCCACCACACCCAGGGGCTGATGCTCGATCCAGGCCCGGGCGCCAAGCAGGCCGAAGGGCATTTCGGCGCGCCGTTTCTCAGGCTTCATCCACTTCTCCACATGCTTGCGGGCATGCTTGAGCGGACCGATGGAACCCGCGATGTCCGTGAGCATGGACTGGTGGATGGAGCGGTGCCCGAAGTCCTCGCGCATGGCCTCTGCCAGCGCATCACCATGATCCACCAGGATGCCGATGGCCCGGTCGATGCGGTCACGGCGGATCGCCGCCGGCACCGCACCAGCGTCGATGGCTGCCCGCCGCTGCCGGTCGAGCAGCGTCAGCATGGCCTCCCTGGACATCTCCCGGGGCGATAAAGAGGGGGTTTCGATGGTCATGTGTTCATGCTCCCTGAGCGTCGTGTCCCGGAAGTCTACCCCGCCGGCCTCGGTTTCTGCATGATGCACTCTCACCCATACCCACACATCCCGACGGAGACGCCAGATGCTCGTGATCGCCGCCATCCTGCCCATCAAGCCCGAGAACCGCGATGCCGCCATCGAGGCAGCCGTGAAGATGGCCCAAGCCACCCGCAAGGAACCCGGCTGTATCGAATACGCCTTCCATCAGGATCTCGAGGACCCGAACCGCTTCCACGTATTCGAAAAATGGGAGAGCGGCGAAGCCCTCGAAGCCCATTTCAAGACGCCCCACATGGCTGCGTTTCAGGCCGTGGCCGGTGACTTCATCGCCGGACCGGCGGATGCCAAGCGCTACGAGATCGCCAGCGAAGGTCCGGTTTTTCCGGAGTGAGCGGGATCCTCGCGGTCGTCAGCCCCATGGACACGGCGTCCCGCTGATGGCCGCGGCAACGTTCCGCATCGCCTGCATCGGTCTCGGTCATCGCCTGGCCCAGATCATCGTCCTGTTGCAACGCGCCGCGCCACAGATGGCGTTCGTCGCCTACGCCGACCCCGCGCCGGCGGGGCTGCCACGACTGCAACGCCACGGCATCGATCCGCGGGCCCACCTCGATCCGGCCGCGATGCTGCGAAGCGTCCGCCCGGATGCGGTGATGATCGGTTCGCCGAACCACCTGCACCTGCATCACCTCGAACTGGCACTCGACTCCGATGCACGCATCTTCTGCGAGAAACCGCTGGTGCGGACCGAACAGGAGAGCTTCGTCATCGCCGAGCGTCTCGCGGGAGAAGCCACGGACCGGGTCATCGTCGGGCTGGTGCTGCGCTCGCTGCCGGTGATCGAACGCACGCTCAGCCTGGTCCGGGAGGGGGGCTTGGGCACCCTGGTCAGTTTCGAAGCCAACGAGCACCTGCACCCGGAGCACGGCGGATTCCTGCGCCGCGACTGGCGCCGCAAGCGCAGGTATGCCGGTTCGTATCTGCTGGACAAGTGCTGCCACGACATTGACCTGCTCAACGCCCTGGTGGGATCGCGGCCGTGCCGCGTGGCGAGTTTCGGGGCCAACAGGATCTTCACCCCGGAGCACGCCGCGCTCGGCGATGGCGGAGACTATCGGCAATGGCCGACGGGCTGGTCGGGCAGCGAGCGCATCTTCGACTCGGATGCGGACACCTTTGACGTCCAGACCCTCATGCTGGAGTACGAGAGTGGCGTGATCGGCAGCTTCCACAGCAACAGCCACGTCAATCCACCGCGGCGATCCTGGCTGGTGGCAGGGACCGAGGCCAGCCTCGAGGTGGATCTGCGCCGCGGCCGGCTCGAGCGCTTTCCCGCCCGTGACGTTGATCCTGCCGAGCGGCAGACGTTCGGTGATGGCGACACCCGGAATCATTCCGGGGCGGACCCCGCCATGGCGCGGGATCTCGCTGCAGCCTGGCTGGAGGGGAGGACATTTCCGGTCTCGGCCCGGGACGCGCTCACTGCCGGGCTGGTGGTGATGGCCGCGGATCGGGCTGCCGCGACCGGGCAGGTGGTCGATCTCGGCGAGGTGTGGCGTCGCTTGGACGCCTCGAGATGACGCCTGAATCAGAGATTCGCGACGGCAAGGCTGCGGCCGACACCGGCGCCCCGCATGCGGCACGTCTACCTCCGGCCGCCGGTCCGGGGCGACCACGGCAGCAGCGCGTTCACGCTGCGCTGCCAGCCGCCACAGGAAGCCAGTAGCGCAGCTCGTAGTCCCGGTCGTTGCGCAACACCGGCAGCCGTTCGAGTCCGCTGCGCTCGAAGAATCCGGCAGCGTCCCGCGTCGCCTTGACCAGGACACCGTCAAGGCCACGTTCCCGCGCGGCATCACGACAGGCCTGCAGCAGCAGGGTGCCGAGCCCACCGCGGGCCGCATCCGGTGTCACGTAGAGTCCGTGCAGCAGCAATCCGCTTCGCCCTGCGGGCAGCTGACGCGGATCCGCAGGTTCCCAGGCCGCGACGGCCAGGGGTTCAGGACCCTCCATGGCCAGGACGATGTCCAGGTGATCCAGGTCCGAAGGCTGATAGTGATACAGCGGCAGTGACAGGCGTTTCACCCGCTCCGCCACGGTCCAGGTGCCGATGGCCCGGGTGATGGCGTCGTTGATTGCCGCGAGGTCATCGGGACCACCGCGTCGCAGCTGTACCGGTTTCATGTCGCGCATCTCATGGTCGAACGCCCGTCGCGGCGTCAGGGCCTGGCTTCTGCCGGCGCGGCTTGCTCACACCACCGGCGGCTCGGACTCCCGCGGGTCTTCGAGCATGCCGGTGTGGAAGTCCTCGATGCCCCGGGCCACTTCGCCGAGTTCATCGAAGCGGGCAATGTGGAACAGGGCCTCGCCCTCGTTCACCAGCGGGATGTTGTTGCGCCCCACCAGGACTCCGGCGGCAGGTGCGTGGATGTCGACTTCCCCTTCGCCTTCCGGTGAGCCGATGACGCCGAGCAGATCGCCCTGCGCCACATGGGCACCGAGGCCCACGTGGGGACGGAAGACACCATCCTGCTCGGCACGGATCCACTGGGAGGAGCGCGCCACGAAGGGCTCCCAATCCGAGCGTGGCTCCCGGCGCGACGGCGGCAGCATGCCGAGATGGCGCAGCACGCCAAGACAGCCGCGAACGCCGGCACGGATGCCCTGTTCGTCGAAGCGCAGGGCCTCGCCGGATTCGTAGACGACAGCCGGCACGCCGAGCGTGTCCGCCATGTGCCGCAGGGAACCGTCGAGGGGCGGCGAGCCGAGGATCACCGGCAACCCGAAGGCCCGGGCCATTTCGGCCACGGCCGGGTCGTCCACCTTGGCGCGGATCTGGGGCAGATTGGAGCGGTGAATGGCACCGGTGTGCAGGTCCACCAGATGGGTGCAGTGAGCCAGCACTTCCCGGGAGAACAGATCCGCGATCCGAGACCCCAGCGAACCCTTCTCGCTGCCCGGAAAGCAGCGGTTCAAATCGCGGCGGTCCGGCAGATAGCGCGAGCGGTGAATGAAGCCGAAGACGTTCACCACCGGCACCGCCACCAGGGTTCCCCGCAGACGATTGAGACCGCGCTCGCGCAGCACCCGGCGGATGATCTCCACCCCGTTGAGCTCGTCGCCATGGATCGCCGCCGTCAGCAGCAGCACGGGGCCGTCCTGACGGCCGTGCACCACCTGCAGCGGGATGTTCAGGCGGGTGTGCGTATAGAGCTGGGCCGCCGGCAGCGCGGTGGCATCCCGCGCGCCGGGCGCGACCTCGATATCCAGAATCCGGAACGGTTGCCGCCGCGTGGCCAAGCGGTCAGCCCTGACCACGGGTCTTGGTGCGGTTGGGCTTGGCCTCCCGCTCGATGAATTCGACGATCATGCCCGCCACGTCCTGCCCCGTGGCCTGCTCGATGCCGCCGAGTCCCGGCGAGGAGTTGACCTCCAGCACCAGGGGTCCGTGATTGGAGCGCAGAATGTCCACCCCGGCCACGTTCAACCCCATGGCACGGGCAGCGCCAATGGCCGAACGCCGTTCCGCCGAGGTGATCTTGATGACTTCCGCCGACCCGCCCCGATGCAGATTGGAGCGGAATTCCCCGGGCGCACCCTGCCGCTTCATGGCAGCGACCACTTTGTCGCCCACCACCAGGCAGCGGATGTCGGCACCGCCGGCCTCACGGATGAACTCCTGCACCATGATGTTCACGTTCAGACCCATGAAGGCCTCGATCACGCTCTTGGCGGCCTGCTTGGTTTCCGCGAGCACGACACCGATGCCCTGGGTGCCTTCCAGCAGTTTGATCACCAGGGGTGCCCCACCGACCATGTCGATGAGATCGGGAATGTCGTCAGGAGAGTGGGCGAACCCGGTCACCGGCAGCCCCATGCCCTTGCGGGCCAGCAGCTGCAGCGAGCGCAGCTTGTCCCGGGCGCGGGTGATGGCCACGGACTCGTTGACGCTGAACACGCCCATCATCTCGAACTGCCGCACCACGGCGGCACCATAGAAGGTGATGGAGGCCCCGATGCGCGGAATCACCGCGTCAAAGCCCGCGAGTTCCGCCCCCTTGTAGTGGATGGACGGTCGCGCCGTGGCCATGTTCATGTAGCAGCGCAGGGTGTCGATCACCTGCACTTCGTGGCCGCGTTCCTTGCTCGCCTCCACCAGTCGTCGGGTGGAGTAGAGGCGAGGATTCCGCGACAGAATGCCAATCTTCATCGTTTTTTCCGAGTCAGGTAGGAGCGGGACGCATCGACGAGATAGCGCCCGCGGATGGCGGTCCGCCCGAGCAGCATGCGAAACAGCATGTCATCACGGCTGGTCAACGTCATTTCGACGGGCCAGCAGTCGACGCCCAGACAAACGGTGGTCTGGATCACGTAGCGCAGTTCGGCGTGGCCGCCGGAATCCCGCACCACGCGTTCATCCACCACCGCAGCTTCGCACATCAGCTCCTGGGTCGCATCGCGCTGCACCGGGTGCATGCGGAACTTGACCCAGGGTGCATCCTCGCGGGTGAAGGGCAGCACCTCGAAGGCATGCAGCGCCGACGTCCGTGCTCCGGTGTCGACCTTGGCCTTGATCCGTGCGATCCCGAGGTCCGGCAGGCTGACCCATTCCCGCCAGCCTATCGGTGCGAGAGCACGCATAGCAGGGCCGTCACGACCGGCGTTCGACATCAGCAGCCCCCGCTTCCTTCGACGCAACGGAATCGGAATCGGAATCGGGATCGGGATCAGGTTCACGAACCGCTTCAGCCCCAGGCAAACCGCAGCCCGACACCTCCAGCCGCCGGTAGGGAATTCGCACCCCCGCCGCCTTCAACGCCTGCTGAACCTCCTTCGTCAGGCTCGTGCGCAGCGCGAAGAAGCCCGATCGCGGCGCCCAGACCGAAAACTGCACCCCGATGCCCCACTCCTCGTAGCCGAGCAGCATGAACAGCGGCGTGGGCTCCTGCAGGGCCACCTTGTTGCCGTCCGAGGCGCCGCGCAGGACTTTTTCGAGCGCCGTGAGATCCTCCTCGAAACCCACGGTCAGCTTCAGGTCGAAGCGGCGGATGGGGAACTTTGAAAGGGTCCTGACCCGATCCTTGAGGATGGATTCGTTGGGAATCCGGACGAAGATGTTATCAAAGGTCCGCAGCTTCACCGACAGCGCATCAATGGACAGCACCTCACCGGTGACGTCACCGACCATGACCGTGTCCCCCACCGCAAACGGCTTCTCGCCCAAGAGAAA
>JAFIFL010000231.1 GCA_020832055.1 Gammaproteobacteria bacterium | reverse complement strand
TGTGCGAAATAGCGCTCTCCCACAGCGGGCGCGCTGCCACCTGTGGGAAGGCCCTGATCGCAAAGCGATTGGGCCGATATCGTGGCGCTGTGCCGAAGCTGATGCCACGGCCTTCGCTGCATGTCATGCAGATCGGCGCCGCCCGAAGCTGGCGTTGTCCCTGATCCTATCTCACAGTGTTTCCGCAGAAATGAAAAGGGCCGGCCACCCTGCGGTGACCGGCCCTCGTCAGACTGGCGGGGCGTCAGGCGGACCGCTTGCCGAGGCCCAGCGGATTGCCGTACTGGTGGTCCACTGGAACCTGCGGGTCGACGTCCGGGTACTTGCCGAGTTCCATGCGCGCAATGGTGCGGCGATGGACCTCGTCGGGACCGTCGGCGAGGCGCAGGGTGCGCTGTCCGGCGAACATCTTTGCCAGCGGGAACACCTGGGAGACACCGGCGCCGCCGTGGATCTGGATGGCGTCGTCGATAACCTTCAGGGCAATGTTGGGCACGGCGACCTTGATCTGGGCGATCTCGGAGCGGGCCACCTTGTTGCCGACGGTGTCCATCATCCACGCTGCCTTCAGCGTCAGCAGGCGGGCCATTTCGATGTTGATGCGGGCATCGGCGATCTTGTCGTAGTTGCCGCCAAGATCGACCAGACGCTTGCCGAATGCCTCCTTGGACAGGCCACGACGGCACATCAATTCCAGGGCCCGCTCGGCGACGCCGATGGAGCGCATGCAGTGATGGATCCGGCCCGGCCCGAGGCGGCCCTGGGCGATCTCGAAGCCCCGGCCCGAACCGAGGATCATGTTTTCCTTGGGGACCCGCACGTTGGTGAAGCGGACGTGACCGTGGCCGTGGGGCGCGTCGTCGTAGCCGAAGACGTGCTGCATCTTGAGGATCTCGATGCCGGGGGTGTCCCGCGGCACGAGAATCTGGGACTGTCGGGAGTGCTTGGGGGCATCCGGTTCGGTGACGCACATGACGATGAGGATCTTGCAGCGCGGGTCACCGATGCCGGAGGACCACCACTTTTCGCCATTGAGCACCCACTCGTCGCCCTCGAGTCTCGCTTCCATGCTGATCTGGGTGGCGTCCGAGGAGGCGGCGTAAGGTTCGGTCATGCAGAAGGCCGAGCGCATCTTGCCTTCGAGCAGAGGCTCGAGCCACTGCTTCTTTTGCTCCTCGGTGCCGTAGCGCTCAATGACCTCCATGTTGCCGGTATCGGGAGCGGCACAGTTGAACACCTCCGAGGACAGCGGGTATTTGCCCATCTGCTCGGCGATGTGTGCGTAGTCGACGTTGGTCAGGCCGGCGCCGCGCTCGGAGTGGGGCAGAAAGAAGTTCCACAGGCCCTTGGCGCGGGCCTTCTCCTTCATTTCCTCCATGACGGCGGTTTCGGTCCAGCGACCGCCGGCCTCTACCTGCTCGGCGAAGACTTTCTCGTTCGGGACGACGTGCTCTTCAATGAACGCCATGACGTCGTTCAGGAGCGGTTTGACCCGCTCGGATACTGACAGGTCCATGATCTCTCGACCCCCTGATTGGCTGCCTGATTGGCTGAATGAAGAGTGGCCCGGCAAGTCGGCCCGGACACCCGATGGTGAATGCGTGGCGATCGAGTCTAATACAGGCGCTTCAATGGAAGCGAACTGCAGCTGGGCGGGGGCGGGCCCGGGCGGCTACCGACGTCTCTCCGGGAGCGGTACTCTCTGTCATCCTCGAACGCCGCCTGGAGACCTCATGACCGACCTGCTGCACGGAGACCGTACCACAGCACTCCTCGATGACCTCTGGGGGCAGGGGGTGCGTCGCATGAGCCTGCTGATGCGCCATTCCGCCCGGGAGTACGCCCCTGGCAAGCACGATCTCGCCAACCCGCTGACCGAGGAAGGGCGGCGGCTTGCCCACCAGTTCGGAACCCGGCTGCGGCAGGAGCTTGTCCTGCGCGCCTATGCCAGCCCGGTGGCCCGCTGCGAGGACACCGCGGAATTGATCCACGCAGCCCATCTGGAAATGGGTGGCCGGGGGCGCGGCGGCTGCCGGCCGGTGGAGGGTCTGGGCGTGTTCTACGTGCTCGATCAGATGAAGATGTTCAAGGCCATGAGCACTTCCACCGAAGGGATGGGCAGCTTCGTCCGGGCCTGGCTCGACGGACAGGTGCCGGAGGACATCATGCTGCCGGCTGATTTGGCGGCGCGCAGCGTTCTGAAGATGCTGAGAGCCCGGCTCGTCACCCAGGAGGCCTCCCCGGCGCTGGACATCTGCGTCAGTCATGATCTGACGCTTTACCTGATGCGCGAGGTCTGCCTTGGTCTCAGTCGCGAACGCCACGGTGACGTGCTGTATCTGGATGGCATGGTCATCTTCGAGCGCGATGGTGATTGGTGGGCCGCGACTCACGATCAGGCACCGAAGTCCGTCGGGGCCATGCTGGGGCAGGCTGCGGCCATCGATGCCCGGATGGGTTGAGCGCTCCCGGCGCAACGCCCGGATCGGGCGAGGCGCCGCTGTGGGAGAGCCCTAATCGCGCAGCGATTGGGCCGATCTGGAGGCACTGCGCCGAAGCTGAAGCCACTGCCTTCGCTGACTGTTGTAGCGATCGGCGCATTTCGCTGCGCGAATTAGCGCTCTCCCACAGTGGCGATCAGGGCCCTTGTGCTGGTCGCGGGCGAGGTCAGCCCAGTGCGAATCCAGCCGAAGGGCTACAGCGCAACACTGTCGATGACCTCGCCGTCCTGCACCAGCAGGGCGCTGTTGGGTTCGATCCTGCGCCAGCCGGGTTCCGTCGAAAGCGGCTCGGAGGCCACCAGCAGGGTGCCGCCGCCGGCGCCGGGTTCGAGCATCCGGCACAGGCCGTCCTCGCAGATGAATCGCCTGCCCTCGTTGAGGTAGAGGCTCTCCGCACGTTCGGGATCGTCGTCCGTGTAGCGGCAGATCACTGCGGAATCACCGTCGGTGAGGACCGCATTGAGATAGGTGAATTCGTGTGGAGCCAACGTCGCGGTCAGCTCCCGCACCGTGTCCAGGGCGATGCGCAGGGCGTCGAGCAGGACCACCGGACTCAGGTCGTCGTCCTGCTCTGCGAGCGCATCCTGGATCAGGGCCATGAAGTGTTCCGAATCGGTCCGCCCCTCGATGGCATCGAAGGCGCTGTCCGACAGACGGGCCAGAAGCGGTCTGCGCAGCAGTTCGAAGCCACCGATGTCGCCGTTGTGCATGAATACCAGCCGGTCGCGCCGAAAGGGGTGGCAGTTGCTCTCGCTCACGCTGCCCTGGGTCGCCGCGCGGACATGGGCGAGGATGCAGGAGCTGCTCACCACTCGTGCCAGCTCCAGCAGGTTGCGGTTGCTCCAGGCCGGCGAGACGCTGCGGAACAGGGCCGGCTGCTGGCTGTCTTCGGCAAACCAGGCCACACCGAAACCGTCACCGTTGAGCGGCTCTTCCCGTTCCCGGGCACTGAAGCTCTGATTGATCAGCGAGTGGTCGGGCTCGGTGAGGAGTTCGCTGAGAAGAATGGGGCTGCCCTGGTAGAACACGAATCTGCACATGGGAGACGGCCGCTGCCTGGGACTGGGTCGATCATAGAGACGGGCGGCTCCCGTAGCCATCGCCCTGCTGTGTTCTTCTCGGGGCTGGCGCCGGCGGGCATCATGGAGCCATTGCCAACCGCCCTGCGCACGAGGAGAGACCATGACCGATACCGAGCTGTTCCGCCCGAAAAGCCTGCCCGACGGCAGCTACGAGACGTTCATCGTCGACAGACGCGGCCCTGTGGACTGGGTGACCTTGAATCGCCCGGACTCGCTCAATGCCATGAGCCGGACCATGATGCTGGAACTGCAGCACTACTTCGGGGAGCTCTATACGGACCACAGCGTCCGGATCGTCGTCCTGCGCGGCGCCGGCCGCGCCTTCTGCGCCGGCCTCGATCTCAAGCAGGAGCGGGCCGAAGGCGAGGGTGGGCCAGTGGCGGGAATGCGGGTGCAGCGTCGGGTGTCCGAGATCGTCATGCGCATGCGGCGCGCGCCGCAGCCGATCATCTCCCTGGTTCACGGGGCTGCCAGCGGTGGGGGCTTTGCGCTCGCGCTGGCCTCGGACATCCGGATTGCCGGACCCAAGGCGCGCATGAATGCGGCCTTCATCCGCATCGGCCTCACGGCCTGTGACGTCGGTGTGTCCTACTTCCTGCCTCGCTTGGTGGGGTCGTCACTGGCTTCTGAACTGCTGCTCACCGGGGATTTCATCGATGCCGAACGGGCCCTGCGGCTGGGGCTGGTTTCCGATGTGGTGGACGAGGATCAGCTCGAGGCCCGTGCTCAGCGCACCATCGACATGATCCTTGCCAACTCCCCAATCGGCGTGCGCCTGACCAAGGAGGCGCTGAACATGAACATCGATGCCGGCAGTCTCGAGGCCGCCATTGCCATGGAGGATCGTCAGCAGATCCTCTGCGCCCAGACCGCCGACATGCGCGAAGGGATCGGCGCGTTCCTGCAGAAGCGGCCACCCGAATACAGGGACGGCTGACTGCTGCCCTCTGTCCTCTGTCCTCTGAAAGGGAGTTGCCCCATGTCCGAACCGATTCTGATCGAGAACCACGGCCACGTCCGCGTCATTCAGCTCAATCGGCCCGAGAAGAAGAACGCCCTGAACGAGGCGCTGGCCTGGGGCATCGTCACAGCCATCGAAGAGGCGGCCAACGACGACGACGTCTGGGTGATCGGCGTCACCGGCAGCGGTGATGCGTTCTGTGCCGGGCTCGACCTCTCGGATCGTGGCGAGTCAGCCACGCCGCTGGGGCCGGTGAGCCACCATCTGGATGACGTACATTGGGTCGGGCGATTCCTGCTGGGTATGCGCGATTGGTGTGACAAGCCGGTGGTGGCGGGGGTCAACGGGGTGGCCGTGGGCGCCGGGCTGGGTTTGGCCATGGCTGCGGACATTCGCCTCATGTCACGGGGAGCACGACTCATGGCCGGCTACACCCGTATCGGCGGGTCGCCGGATGGTGGCCTGACCTGGACGTTGCCGCTGGCCATGGGCTACGAGCCGGCCATGCGCTTCATGCTGGAGAACCGCACCGTGGAGGCCGACGAAGCCCTGCGCCTCGGCATGGTCGGTGAGGTCTGCGACGAGGACGCTTTCGGCGCGCGCTTCGTGGCCTACCTCGGCGAGCTGGCGAACTGGTCGCCGTTCTCCACCCGCATGACCAAGCGCGGCATGCATCGTGCCGTGCGCGCCATTGATCTCGAAGCCCAGATGCGACTGGAGTTGGCCAATATCGCCCGCTGCTTCAGCACCGAGGACGCCAAGGAAGCGCGCAAGGCCTTCTTCGAGAAACGCGCGCCGGAGTTCAAGGGGCGCTGAGCCCCGTCAGGCCAATGGCTGGGTGAGGGCGCGGCCCAGACGCCGGGCTTCGTGCTCGGCAATGCCGCTGACGCGCTCGACTGCGACCCGCTCGCAGTCGTTCATGCGGGCGAGGGCCGCGAAACCGTCGCGGAGTTGCTCCGCGTGGGCCGTTGCGCTTGTGCCTTCGAGCGCCAGATGGCGGCAGACGAGTTGCCGATCGCGGCGCATGGCCTTGCAGTCCGCGCGGCCGATGAACCGGGTTCCCGACAGCAAGGGCAGGCTGAAGTAGCCATAGCGGCGTTTCGGTTCGGGCAGATAGCACTCGATCTGGTAGTCGAAGCCGAACAGGGCCAGCAAACGATCCCGGTGTATGACCAGGGGATCGAAGGGTGACAGCGCACGCACCCCACGGCCGATGCGGCGGCCGGCCTGCGCCAGGCCGGCGGTGTCCGCGTACCAGCGCAGGCCCGGGGGCAGTGCGGGGTGGTGCACCTCGATCAGTTCGTCCTCGGCCATGGCCTCGGCGATGGCCGCATCCACCGCACCTCCGAGACCGTCTTCACGCCGCTGGTAGCGGACGTGGCGGGCGCTGAACACGCCGAGACTCCTGCGCGCTCTGGCGACGAGCCAGCGCGCATGTTCGTCCAGCGACGGCGGTCGTGTGTCGACCCCTTCCGGCAGGATCCGCTCCGTGAGATCGAAGATCTTCTCGAAGCCGGAACGCCCCACCACCATCAGGCGGCCTTCCTGAAACAGCCGTTCCAGCGCCCATTTGGCGGGCTTCCAGGACCACCAGCCGCCCTGATGGCCGGGCGGGGCTGCGAAATCCCGGGCGCGCAGCGGACCCTCGTCCCGGATGCGATCCAGCACCCGGGCCATTTCCTCGCGATTCTCGTGTCCCCAGTGGCGCCCACCGCCCGCCAGGCGCTGCATCCTCGGCAGGGCGTGGCGATAGTCGGCCATCGGCAGGAAGGCGGCGGCGTGGGCCCAGTACTCGAAAGCCTCCCGTCTGGCCATGAGTTGCTGCAGGTGCTCCGACCGATAGCCGGGCACCCGGCTGGCGAGGATGTGGTCGTGGGCTCGGGCCACCACCGAGATGGTATCGATCTGGACGTGCCCCAGATGGTCGAGGGCCCGACCGGTGCCAGAGCGACCGCGACCGAAGGGCGTCTGGCTGCCCAGGCCGCTGGCGCGGACCACCAGCCGTCTGAGGTCTTCGAGGGGAATGGCTTCGCGGTATCTCTGGTTCATGGTGCCATGGTGCCGGGATACTCCCTCGCGGTCAGCTGTTGCAGCGCAGTGAAGCAGTGATCTGGATGACGTCCGGCGAAGGCGGTGACGTCAGCTTCGGCAAACGCCTCGAGATCGGCCCATCCGGCTTTGCCGGATAGGGCGCTCCCACAATTGGGGCACGCCAGCTTCGGGCGTCACGCCATTGTGGGAAGCTGCGCAGCGCAGCGG
>JAFIFL010000230.1 GCA_020832055.1 Gammaproteobacteria bacterium | reverse complement strand
TTGTGGGAAGGCCCTAATCGCAAAGCGATTGGGCCGATCGCGAGGCGCTGCGCCGGAGCTCATGCCGCTGCCTCAGCTTGCATTCACCGTAAAGCGTTGCAGCCCACCATAAGCTGCGGCGACTGAGCCTTTCGCCATTGCCAGAGCTCTGCGACACTGAGCGCCGCCAATCGGGGAAGCAGCCATGAGCGGAAGAGTCGAAGGCAAGCGCATTCTGGTGACCCAGGCAGACCGTTTCATGGGGCCGGTCATCGCAGCACGGTTGCGTAGTGAAGGGGCCGATGTCATCGAGGACATCACGGCCCCCCGTGGCATCGATGGCGGCAGGGCGGTTGCCGAACGGCACGGCGCCGTTGACGTGCTGGTGGCCAACCTGGCCATGCCGCCCCACCCGTCGCTGATCGATGAAACCACGGATGCGGACTGGCATGCGCTGTTCGATGCTCTGGTGCATCCCCTCATGGGCCTTGTTGGAACGACGGCTCGCTTCATGAAGGCGGCTGGCCGTGGTCGCATCATCGGCATGACCAGCGCGGCGCCCCTTCGCGGCATTCCCAAGAACAGCGCCTACTGCGCTGCTCGCGGCGCCCAGAACGCCTACCTCAGGGCGGCCGGTCTCGAGCTCGCTCGCAATAACATTTTGGTATGTGCCATTGCCCAGAACTATGTCGCCAACGATACCTACTATCCCCCCGGACTCACCGAGGACGAACGCTTTCTCGAACGCATGCGCGCAGTGGTTCCCGCTGCCCGCATCGGTGATCCGGACGAAACCGCCTCGCTGGCGCTATTCCTGGCCAGCGAGGCGGGTTTCATGCCCGGCCAGATCATTCCGTTGGCCGGTGGCTGGACCACCACCCTGTAACGCTCATCCCGCGTCACCCCGGATCTGACCGGTGCGCTGTGCGTGAAGCCGCTCAAGGCGCTCGGAGTCAATGGCCGCGAGCAGTTCCCGCGTCATCTCCTCGCGGCACTCGCTCTCCCAGCGTGCGCGCGCGATGCCGCGGACGCCATGCATGCGACAGGCCTTGTTTGCAGAGTGCAACACGCGCTCGTGAAGGCTCTCCAGGCCTTCTGCGCTGGCGAGTTCGCCACGCTCGAATTCCACGGCCGCAGTGGGCCGCTCGCTCGCAGTGGCGAATCCCGCCAGCGCGAGACCGGTGATGAACATCGCTGCACCTGCGATGTTCCTGCCGCTTCTGCGCGCATTGCGCACTTCGGTGTCTGCAACGTATCCGTTCTCAATGCTCGTGTTCATGATTACCTCCGCTGTGTATGTTCCATCGATCTCGATGGCGTGATCATTAAGACATGTGCCGAACCGGATGATCAGTACCGCAACCACCGCATCGTCCTGCTTTGCTCTCGGCCTGTCGCAAACCTGCCAGGAGCGCGACAGACCGAGGCGCAAAACAGATCGCAGTGGGGTCCGGTTCAACCGGCGTCGCCGGAACTGCGTCCGGTGCGTTGGGCGTGAAACTGCATCAGCCGTTCCGAATCGATGGCGACCAGAAGTTCCCGAACCATCTCTTTCCGGCACTCGGTTTCCCAGCGCATGCGCGCAATGCCGCGGACGCCATGCATGCGACAGGCTTTGTTCGCTGCCCGCATGACCCGGTAGTGCAGGTCTTCCAGACTTTCTGCGCTGGCCAGCTCGCCGCGCTCGAACTCGATCGTGGCCTGAGGCGCACCGCCCGCATGGGTGAACCCCGAAAGCCCAGTCCGCCGCTGAGCATCGCTGCGACCAGGACCTTCCCGAGTTTGATCGAGCGTCCGCTGCGCTCAGGCCGCGCACGTTGGGTATTGCCGACTGTGTTTCCCATGACCACCTCCACGTGGTTGCTTCACCATCCATGTGGATGGCTCACATACTCAGACGCCACCAATGTGGAAGAGGTTTGCAACGGATCATGCGTTCCACCGTTCAAACCTTTCTGCTCGTCGCAACATCTCAATGCTGACAGTCGACAGGATCACGGACGCGCATGACCGATACCGATTCAGCACGCAGGGAGCAGCAGCAGATGCTGCATCTTCACAGCCAGGAGAGCTGGCCGTACTGGCCCAGCTCGAACGCAGCACCCGCGTGGTGCAGGACAGGAGGATCGAGCTATGAGAGCCATGACCGAAACCGGCAGGGCAGCGGTTCGAGTGCTGCTCGCTCTTGCGATTTTGCCGGCTCAACCGCAACCCATGCGGCCGGATTCGAGCGAACGCTGCCCGCTGAGCCCAGAGGGGAAGTGGAAGTCCGAAATCCCGCCGGGGCCGTGCAGGTGAGCGGATGGGACCGCGACGAGGTGGCCATCGTCGCCCGGCTCGAAGAAGGTCAGGACATCGATGTCCAGTCCCGCAACGGTCGGATCATCATCGAAGTCAGTCAGCCGGACCGCCGGCGTCCGCCTGGAGTCGTTCAGCGGTCGGATCCGGTCCTGCGATGGCGTCAGCGCCGAGCGCGCCAGCCGCTTCGGGCCGGGCCAGCGGCTGGCTTTCACGCGCGGTGCGGGCACGGCCCAGGTGCAGGCTCGCAGCCTGAGTGGTGAGATCGCTCTGTGTGAGCCGGCTGCAGTCAGCGGGAACTGATCGTTCGCGGCAGCACATCCGTCAGTGGACGCTGTTGTGGGAGAGCGCTATTTCGCACAGCGAAATGCGCCGATCTCGACGGCGTACAGCGAAGGCAGCGACATCCGCTCCGGCAAAGCGTCTCGAAATCGACCCAATAGCTGCGCAATCAGGGCCTTCCCACAGAGCGGACAGCGCCGCGTTTCGGGTTGAATCGCGGATACGTATCAACGCGCCGCCCGCGGCGGCAGTTTGCTAGACTTCCGCAGCTTCAAGTCACGCCCATTAGAATTAAACCAGGGGAGTTTTCCATCCATGGCCTTACTCGAATCTCGCCAACCAGGCCGCATGCGCTGTGCTCTCGTCATGCTGGCCCTCGCGCTGCTCGGCGCTGGCGCCTGCAGCCCGGAGCAACCTGCGTTACCCGAAACGACGGTCCCTCAGGCTGAAAAAGCTGCCGTACCGCTCACGCCCGATGTCATTCGTGCGCGGGTTGCCGCAGTCGATGGCGCGGCCATTGCCAACGCCGATGCCCGTCCCGGCGACTGGCTGACCCACGGCCGGACCTACGACGAGCAGCGTCACAGCCCTTTGAAGCGGATCAACACTGACAATGTGGGTGACCTGGGGCTGGCCTGGTACTGGGACACGGGTACCACTCGCGGCCTGCAGGCCACGCCCATCGTCGTCGACGGCATCATGTTCACCACCGGCTCCTGGTCGGCGGTGTATGCCCACGACGCGGTGACCGGTGCCCATCTGTGGACCTACGACCCGGAGGTCCCGCGTGAGTGGGGCAAGTTCGCCTGCTGTGACGTCGTGAACCGGGGCGTGGCGGTTTGGAAGGGCCGGGTCTACGTGGGCACCCTCGACGGTCGTCTGGTGGCGCTGGACGCCGGCACAGGACGCCCGGACTGGGAAGTCCTGACCATCGATCCGTCCCGCCCCTACACCATTACCGGTGCGCCGCGGATCGTGAAGGGTCAGGTGATCATCGGCAACGGCGGTGCGGAGTATGGCGTGCGCGGCTATGTCTCGGCCTATGACGCCGAGACCGGTGAGAAGAGCTGGCGCTTCTGGGTGGTGCCGGGCAATCCGGCGGACGGTTTCGAGGGCGAGTACATGCGACGCGCCGCAGAGACCTGGCGCGGTCAGTGGTGGGAAGTCGGCGGGGGCGGGACGGTCTGGGACTCCATGGCCTACGATCCGGAACTGGACCTGCTCTACATCGGCACCGGCAATGGCTCACCCTGGAATCGCCACGAGCGCAGCCCGGGCGGCGGTGACAATCTCTATCTGTCCTCCATCGTCGCCCTGAATCCGGATGACGGTGAACTGGTCTGGTACTACCAGACCACGCCGGGCGACTCCTGGGACTACACCGCCACCCAGCACATGATCCTCACGGAGCTCGACCATCACGGCGAGAACCGCAAGGTGATCGTGCAGGCGCCGAAGAACGGCTTCTTCTATGTCATCGATCGCACCAACGGTGAGCTGTTGTCGGCGGAGGCCTACGTTCCGGTGACCTGGGCCAGCCATGTAGACATCGAGACCGGTCGGCCGGTGGAGAATCCCTCTGCGGATTACGCAGAGGAACCCGTGCTCACCCAGCCTGCGCCCTATGGCGGCCACAACTGGCACCCCATGACCTACTCGCCGGACACGGGGCTGGTCTACATTCCGGCGCTGGATATTCCGTTCATGTTCGGGCAGGACAACGCCTTCCGCTATCAGCCCGGCGAGTGGAACGTGGCGGTGGATACCGTGCTCAGTGCGCCGCCGGACGACGTGGATCTGGAGCTGGCCAACCGCGCGCTGGTGAAGGGCCACCTCGCAGCCTGGGATCCGGTCGCCCAGCGTGAAGTGTGGCGGGTCCAGCATGAGGGATCCTGGAATGGCGGTCTGCTCTCCACGGCTGGCGGTCTGGTGTTCCAAGGGCGGGCGGATGGCATGTTCGCGGCCTATCGGGCCGATGACGGCCAGCTGTTGTGGGAGACGCCCGCCTACACCGGCATTATTGCCGCGCCGGTGACCTGGGAGAAGGAGGGTGTCCAGTACGTGACCGTGGTGGCCGGCTGGGGCGGTGCCTTCGGGCTCGCCTCGGGCATCCCGCCTCAGGAGGGCAACATCATCCGCGAGGGCCGCATTCTGACTTTCAAGCTTGGTGGCGATGCCCAGCTACCGGTTCCACCGCCGCTGGATCTCGGTTTGCCGGAGCCGCCCCCGCTCACCGCTTCGGCTGAGACCGTTGCCGAGGGCGAACGCCTGTTCCATGCCTACTGTTCCGTCTGTCACGGTGCAGGTGCCGTCTCCAGCGGTGTGTTGGCGGATCTGCGCTACATGGACGAGCAGACCCACACCGCCTTCGAGGGCATCGTTCGCGGCGGGGCCTACAACAGCCGTGGCATGGTGAGCTTCGCTCACGTGCTCGATCGTGAGCAGAGCGCGGCCGTGCACGCCTACATCATCAAGCGTGCCCATGACGCCCATGCTTTGAGGAAAGCTGAGGTGGCCAAGGCCACGGTCGAAGACTGACCCGTGATGACATCGGGCGTGCCAGGGATGGCACGCCCGCGGCCCGCGGGTTCTTGCATTTGCCCCCGCCTCGGGATGCGGTCAGACCTGACTTGGCTCTATGGCAGGGACGGTGTCGTCTGGCGGTCCCGGACCACCAGGGTGCGCCCCATCTTGTCGTGCCAGCCCTGCTTGCGGCGGTCGAAAGCCACCCAGATGATGCCGATGAGCAGCGGCAGCATGGCCACGTAGTAGCCGATGTAGCGCAACACCAGCTGGCCCGGAATGGGTTTTTCGCCGGTGACGGCGTCGACGATCTTCGCACCGATCAGCATCTTGCCCGGAGTGGCCTGCCGCGCCATCCAGAACGCCAGTACGGCCAGTGCCGGCAGCAGCCATTCGAACAGGAACACCACCGACCCTGGCGCCGCCCGGGTTTCGCCGAAGTAGGAAGTCCCGAAGAAGATCAGGATCAGCGGGGTCAGTACCAGCAGGATCAGGATGGAATCCACTACCGCAGCCCCCACTCGCGGCCAGAAGCCCACGTATTCGAACTCGCTTGGATCCATGGCACGGCCCCCCTTCAGTAGTGATACCGGCGATGACGTCAGTGGTGATGTGGTCCTCGCCGATCGGATCTCGCCCCGGCGCGTCGCCCGGGTGATCGCGGAGGCCCCTCTCCATGCTTGGCCGCCGCTCATCAAGTGAATATACGCCACCCCGTGACCGGAGCGCTGTAGGATCGGAGAGTTCTGCTGCGTGGGAGATTGCCTTTCAATGCATTGCGGCGCTGGGCATTGCGGCGCTGGGCATTGCGGCGCTGGACCGTCACCCTTCTGATTCGGCCTCATCGCGGCCGCGCTGGCGGGCCTCGGCCTCGAGCCGCGCTTCCTCGATCTCATCGAGCACGGCCTCGACGTCAGCTTCGGTCTCGTCGAACTCGAAAGTGCCGGTGAGGCGGCTGTCCGGAGTGAGGGTCCCGGCTTCGTAATGGGCCCAGATCTCGTGGGCGTAGTGGGTGTCGAGCAGATCCGGCGCATGGCGCCCGAAGGAGGCGCGCATGTTGTTCACGTCCCGCGCGAGCATCCGGAAGGCGTTGTTGTTGCCGGCTGCGTTCACGGCCTGGGGCAGGTCGATGATGACCGGGCCGGAGGCGTCGATGAGGACGTTGTACTCCGACAGATCACCGTGGATCAGCCCGACGCAGAGCATGCGCACGATCTGGGTCATCATGAAGGTGTGCCAGATCCGGGCCTGCTCTGCCGTCATGTCCACTTCGTGCAGTTGCGGTGCGGTCACGCCCTCGGCGTCGCGGACGAGTTCCATCAGCAGCACGCCGTCGTGGACGCCTTCCGGCCGCGGAACCCGCACCCCCGCGCGATCGAGGTTGTAGAGCGCATCCACCTCGGCGTTCTTCCACTCCGCCTCCTGGACCTTGCGGCCGTGGCGGCCGCGCTTGCCCATGGCGCGGGCATCGCGGCTGCCGCGGGCTTTGCGGCCTTCCTGATACTCCGCGAGCTTGTGAAAGCCCCGGTGCTCAGCGTCCTTGTAGACCTTGGCGCAGAGTGTTTGCCCGCCACGGGAAACGATGTAGACGCTGGCCTCCTTGCCACTTTTCAGGGCACAGACCACTTCGTCGATGACGCCTTGTTCGATGAGCGGCTGCAGGCCCTTCGGGACTTTCATCGGACCTCTGGGGGGCAGAAAGAGAGGGCGCGCCCCCCCCCCCCCCCCGCGGGGGGGGGTTGGGGGATAAACCGGGGTTTTTGGGTTTTTTGCCATA
>JAFIFL010000229.1 GCA_020832055.1 Gammaproteobacteria bacterium | reverse complement strand
AAGACTGTCGGGCTCATGGATTCGCCACGCAAAGGCAATCTTGAAGGGAGGTCTCATCAACCAGGCATCGCCGCTTTCACATGATCGGGTTTCATGAAGCATCTGTACCAATCTGGGATCGAAGCCTCCCCCCGTGCCCCACGGCGGTCAATGGCAAATGTCTCACAAGATTTCTAGCGCGACCGCTTGCGGATGCACTCCAAAGGAGGGCTGCGGACTCCTGATCAGCCGCCAGGTTGGCCGGCGGCGCAGTCTTGAATTGGGCGGCCAACCGAAGACGTTATGGGAGGACGCCCTGCCCAGGCTGCAAAACCCTGTGGCGAACACCATTCGCGTGCTGAAACGGGATCTAACGAGAGGTCAGCACCGTGGCCGGGGAGAGCGCGCTGGCGCGATAGGCTTCCGCAGCTACCCGATCCTGCGGGTTCTGAAGTGTTCAAGGGCCAGCTTGGCTCCACCGTCGATTGAAACCGTGAACAAGCATCCTCGTCACAGCGCCAGCGCCCGCCGGAGTTCCTCATGCTCGAAGGCGCTGGCCATTCGATTGATCTCGGCCGGACGGGCGCCCATGGCCTTGGCCGCATCACGCCAGGTCACGGTCACGCTCGCGACCTCTTTGATGATGTCCCTGGCCTGCGCCAGTTTGAGCCCGAAGAAGCCGGATGCGGCCTCCAGCAGGCCGAGCGAGCAGGTTCCTTCATCGAGATCGATGTTCGTCGTCAGCACGCGCGCCTTGAGATCGGTCGGAACGGGATTCAGATCATAGGCCGGCGAGAGGGTCCAACCGGCCTTGCTTCGCCAGAGGAAGCCGTGATTTCGGAGGTGGTCGTCGACATTGGAGATGAGCACATTGAAGACGACGCGTCGATAGAGGGCACGGGCGTCCGTCTTCCCTTGGGCCCCGTGTTGAGCGAGGGCATCCACAATCTCGGGATAGCTGCCGCGTTCGCCGTCCTTAGCGCCCAGCATCGCCATGGCCGACAGGAATGGGACTCGGATCGCACCGTTGCGGTCGAAGCGTCGCGACAGCAGGACGGCCTTGCCGGCCACGTCGATCAGCTCGTGTCGGGGCGTGGCGATGCCAGCCTGCTCTGCCAACCTCAGGGCGATGGCCTCCCAGGTCTCCATGCTGTAGTCGTCAGTCTCCTTCGGGAATTTGGCGATGGAGAGGTGACCATGCTGGTCGATGATGGAGGCCTTGGGTCGTGCGCCGCCGAGAGAAGAGCCTGGGGCGAAGATGAGCCTCAGGTCCTCATCCGTTTCCTCATTCCTGAGAATACGCTCCGAAATCTGGAGCAGTCGGCCGAGTTCGATCAGGGCAGGAACACCGGCTCGGATCGGTGCCTGGAAGGCTTCTTCGCCGACCCAGCGCAGGCGCAGCGCGCCGAGCCGGGTCACGTCGGCGACGCCGAGCAGATAGTCGCTCTCAACAAGGGTGCGCACCGCGCGGCCTTCGCGTTCGGCAAGGCGGCGCTCTGCGCGCTGCATGAGGCGCCGACCCCAAGTATCCGGCGCCGAGTCGCCGATGGATCCGAAGGTCGCCAGTCCGGCGGGAGGAGCGAAGGCACCGCGAGTCAGGGCCAGTGCCGGCTCCAGCGAGAAGTGGTCCGGATCCTTAAGCCATGCGCCGTCATACTCGAAGAGGATGGTCTCCGCGCCGCGGACGCGATTGCACCTCGCCAGTCCAATCGGGCGCGTACGACCCTCCAGATCAATATGAACTTCGAAGTCAGCCATCGTCGGACGATCCGACGGGGCGCTTCAGATGGACGCGTTTGGGTAAATCAGCGCTGGCCAGCGCCTGCCCGACACGGTCGTTGCTGATGTCGGCAACCTCACTTAGGCCCTCGAGCAAGCCAAGCGCCAGCAGGACGCTTGCATAGATGCCGATGCTGACGCCCACGTCCCCACTTTCGATTTTCTGCAGGGTCGAGCGTGACGTGAAGGCGCGCTCTGCGACGACCGCCATCGGCAGCCGGCGACGACGACGTGCGTCCTGGATGTCCGCGCCCAGCTTGCGCAGCGCGCGGCGCACAGCGGCGGGGGGAGCATGAGGAGTAGGCATTTGGTTGCTTCGCACTTCACATAAACTATATATGTCGCACGAAGCTTACATTTTTTTCAGATTTCGACCAAGGGCAGCCTGGAGTCCCGGCCCCCGGAGATCAACGCCGCAGCATCTCCTGGTTAACCCGCACCGAACGGGTCGCCAGGTAGACCTCGACGAGAAACAGGAGCAGACCGAAGATCAGCAGCGCCATCGCGAGAATGAACAACAGCGGAATGACGAAGATGGGCGCGCCGCCGGCAAGGTCCTCGAGGAAGAGCGCGCCGACCAGCACACAGACGAACAGCGCCGCCATGGTGCAGAAACTGATGGCCCAGTGGGCGATGGCCATGCGCCGGTCGAGACTGCGCAGCTCATTGCGGCGGCGTCCCAGCGCAATCTCCGACGGATCCTGGTCATCGAGCCAGGCCTGCTCGACGACCCGCGCCCGGTCGACGATGCGACCGAGGCGCAGCGACAGTACATTGAGCAGGCTGCCGACCCCCACCAGCAGAAAGGCGGGGGCGAGCGCGAGTTCGATGATGTGTGAGACGTCGTCGATGCTGTCACCCACAACCTGTGGAGCGGTGCCGCCCCTGAACGAGTCGCGAGCATAGCGCCACCCCTGATGCCGGGGAACTCCTGTCCGCTATGGAGTCGTCAGCGACCCGTCACATTGATACTGGAGCGGCGCCTGCTGTCGACTTCATCCGAGGGGCCAGCGACTTCGATTCCCAATGAGGTCGGAGTAAAGTGATGCTTTACCCTTTGACTGAGCTCTCTGATGCCACATCGATTGGAAACTATTGAGTCTGAAGCGCTTTCCCTTCCAATTGCGGACCGGGCTCGACTGGTCGTTCACCTTCTCGAAAGCATCGAGTCACGCCCGGCAGCCGATCCGAAGCAGGTGGAGCGCGCTTGGCTCGCTGAAGCTGATCGGCGCTACCAGGCCTATCTCCGCGGAGAAGAGAAAGCCATCTCAGCCGAAGATGCCTTTTCGGAACTCAGGGCAGATGATCCTTGAAACCGGTCAACTTCCTGCCAGCGGCGCTGGAAGACATTCGGCGCGAAAAGACCTTTTACCGAACGATCAATCCAGAATTGGCTCGCCGGTTTCAGTTTGAAGTGGAGCAAGCTACTGCCTCAATATCGGAACATCCCTTGGCCATGGAAAAGCTCGAGTTTGAGATCAGACGCTGGCCGCTTGGCGCTTTTCCGCACGGTCTACTTTACAGAGTGGAAGAAGAGTCCGTCCTCGTCATCGCAGTGTTTCACCCGAGCCAAACTCCTGAAGAGTGGCAGCTCCGGGCGCGCAGGTAATGCCACGGCTGTGCGGCCACGCGGCACTCAGCGCCGTTGTGCATTCGAAAAAACCATCAGACCGCAACGACTGTCGAACCTGTAAGCGTTCCTTACAGGTTGCTGCCTCCCAGAGTCGGTCCAGGCGGGAGGTCAATCATCCTGGTCTGACCCCAATCAGGTTCCCTTCACCCCGGGCGCCTCGGACGTCTCAACAAGCAGTCGCATTGACGAGACAATGCGATCGCATTACCATCCGCGAATCACCCAACCCTGCAGGAGGCTGCCATGGCCGCGATCCTCGAAGCCGAATCCACGCTCACCGATCGCTACCAAACTACGGTGCCGGAAGCGGTCCGCCGTGCCCTCAAGCTTGGCAAGCGCGACAAGATTCACTACACCATTCGCGCCGGCGGCGAAGTGGTGCTCACCCGTGCCGCCGGCTCCGAGGAAGACGACCCCGTACTCGGCCGGTTCCTCGACTTCCTTGCCCACGACATCACTTGCCACCCTGAGCGCTTGCAGTCATTGGATGCCGGCCTCGTCCATCGGCTGCAGTCCTTGGTCGGTGGCATTGAAGTCGATCTCGATGAGGCCCTTTCGGCGAACGGTGAATGACGGCAGACACGCCCCAGCCTTGGGTCATTCACGGCTGGACCATCTTCGCCCATCCGCTGTTCCTGGCGCAGATTGAGACGTTGTCACGACAGGTCGAGACCCTGAAACTGAAGGATCCGGTCGGGTATGTGAAAAAGAACGCCAGCAAACGACTCGCCGCGATCAACAAGCTGGCGTTCGATGTTATCCCGCAGGATCCGGCGCGCCCTGAGTACCGCCAGGGCGGGACGCTCGGTGATGGTCACAAACACTGGTTCCGCGCGAAGTTCTTCCAGCAGTACCGGCTGTTCTTCCGCTATCACGCGCCCAGCAAAGTGATCGTCTATGCCTGGGTCTACGACGAGGACACCAAGCGCGCCTACGAAAGCCGCGACGATGCCTACCGCGTGTTCCGCAAGATGCTCGAAAGTGGACATCCGCCCGACGATTGGGATCGGCTCCTGGCTGAGGCGCAGGAGGAATCACTGCGGATGGGGGAAGCGACAGGTACAGCGCCTCGACACCCTCCCGGTTGAAGCGACCGCCCTTCGCAGCTGCACCGGCACCGCTCGTGGGCCGACTGGCCCACTTTGGAGTATGCGCGCGATAGACCGTTGTACCTGGAGGCAGGTCGCTCAGGATCACCCCGTAAACCCTGCGCTGATCGACTCCAGGTAGTCGATGGCATCGTCGGTTCGTCCTTCCTGTACCAATTGCAGCAGGGTCTTGTAGTTGACGCCTCACAGCACTGGCGGTCGGATAGCGTAGGCCTCACGTTCAGAAATCATCGTCGTCGCGGGCCTTGCGTGGTCTGCCGGCACGTGAAGGGCGCCATGCGGTTTCGAGGGCCTTGCCGTGAAGATCGGCGTCGGGATCGGCCACACCGTCCAGCGTTCGATCCAGACCCAGGGCCCATAGCACCGTGAAACACACCCCGATCGCCGTGCCGGGCCTGCCATGCTCCAGCGCAGTCAGCGTGTTGCGATGGATGCCCGCCAGGCTCGCCAGATCAGCCACGGACCAGCCGCGCCGGATGCGCGCGATCCGAATACGCTGGCCGAGCTGCGCAATCCGCTCGTCGACTGGAATGGGGGTTGCCATTTTGCCCATTTATTTAGGCATTAAAGGTTTTAACGCCTAATATATTAGGCATAATATCAAAGGGCCGCAATAGCCTACGGCCACGCTTGGCCACCAAAGCAGTCATCACCCTGTTTTGCGCCCAATTTTTCGGCCAGTTTGCGCACGCAAAGCAGAGCGCTGCGCCCATGCCTGTCACTTGCTGCGTTTGCGGGCCTTCTTGGCGGCCTTGCGTTTGCGCTTCTTCGCATCGGCCTGAGCGCGCCGCGCCCGCCGATCCTCTGCAGTGTCGACAGGCCGCTCGGGAGCTCCCAGCGACATCTGCCGCTGCAGAATCCAGGCCTCCATCTCATCCCGATCAGACAGGTCCACACCTTCGGCCAACGCACCCATGACCATCTGTTTGGCGGGCCCGTAGGCACTCGTATCCGCCAGTGCAGCCTGGAGGCGATCGGCCGTATCGCCCTCCAGAAACTGCAGGCAGGCCTTGGCGCTGGTCAGCCCACCCTCCCTCGCCAGGTAGCGGAACAGGGCCTGCAGTTCGGCGACGATCTCATGGGCCGCCTCAGCGTCGATGCTGGCCTTGCGCGGCAGGACGTCGAACAGCACCTCGTCTAAGTCTTCCGGCCCGAATCGCGGCAGGATTTCGCCAGTCGCATCGAAAGCAAGATCCAGAACAAAGGCACTCCAGTGGATGTCCGGCAGTGCGTCGGCCTCCGGCGCTGTCCACAGACCCAGCAGCAGCTCATCCTGGAGTCCCCCGAGTAGCTCCCTCGCCTCCTCCTCATCGAAGTCCTCGATGGCGAGCATCAAAGCCAGCAGCTCCTGTGCTGAACGCAGCGGCCTGAGGCGCTCCGCCAGCGGTGTTCGCAGTTTGACCTCCACGGTCTGGCCCTCGATGGCGATGGGCAGGACCCAGGTCTCTTCTTCACGGCGGCGCTGGGCGGCGAGCAGATCAGTCGGTACCAGCGCCACTTGGGTCAGGGCTCGGGTGATCGCCTCCGCCACTGCAATGTCGCGTGACGACAGGGGACGCCTGGTCGTTGCACCGTCCCCTACCGCCAACAGGTTTGGCCAGGCTTCCTCGGAAGCCACCGGCCAGTCCGCGGCATCCGCGCGCTCGACCAGCGGCCCCGGGGCTTCCCAAACCGGATCGAAGGTGAGACCCATCTGTGCGGGAAGCGTCCCCTCCTCACCGCGTTCGAGGGCCCCGGCCGCGGCGATCTGGGTCTCGTAGGCCTCGACATCAGGGAACAGCACCCAACCGAACGTCTCACCGAGTTGGCCAATGATGGAGATCACACCGTCGTGCACACCAAGCGCCTCGATGGAAACGCCGATGACATCCGAGTCGCGGACGAACACCTGCCAGGGTTGCGCGGGAAAGTGTTCGCTGGCCGCGTCGAAGAGGGCCACGACGGCGGCCTCCGGAACGCCATCCTCGAGGGCCTGCAAGAGACCACTCCCAGGCGGCATCAGCTCCTCTGCCATGGCTGCCAGCAGCGTGTCGACTTCGGGGGTGGGACCGACGAAGACGTCCATCTCCGGGAATTCAGCGCGCAGCACTTCAGCCAGATCCGCCGCCGCCACCCGCATTCTCCGTGGCCACCGTGCCGGACCCACCATGGGCTTCAACATGGTCTGGCGAAGACTGTCGCAGGCCTTCGGCAACACTTCGCCTGGCGCCCCGATCTCAGAGCCCTGAACGCGGCCGTCGGGAAGCATCCAGACCAGCATGTCGGGATGGGTGGGGACCCCCTCCTCCATGACCGTCGCCGGCATGGTGACGATGGCACCCACCATGTCAGCGGGCCGATGGCGAGTCTTGTCTGTCATGCCAGGAATCCTTCAGCAGTCC
>JAFIFL010000228.1 GCA_020832055.1 Gammaproteobacteria bacterium | reverse complement strand
TTTCAGTTTCCTTTCAGTTTCCTTTCAGTTTCCTTTCAGTTTCCTTTCAGTTTCCTTTCAGTTTCCGCCGCAGTTTCCGCCGCAGTTTGGCACGAAACGCGTGGTGGCGGCAGCTGCAGCCCAGCAGATCACAGGCGATCGCGCCATGCTGGAACTCAGCTCCTACCACGGCATCACTATCTTCACGCTCGCCGACTACCTGGCAGCCTAGGCGTTTCAGCGGAAACGCTCTGCCCGATGGGGTAGCCAACGGCCGGTGGCAGCATGGCAGGCTCACCGAGTTCCCGGCCGTTCGGATCATAAAAGCGAAGTGCGTCGTCCACCTTCTCGCAGCGGTATCCCTCCTCGTGCAGCAGGCGATGGTGAAATCTGCAAACCAGGCAACAATTGGCCAGGGACGTCTCGCCACCATCCACCCAATGCTCGATATGGTGGGCATCCACGTGGTGTCTCTCGCTACAGGACGGGAAGCAGCAACCGCCATCGCGCTGCTCCAAGGCTTTGCGAATGTGCCAGGGCACGATCCTGCTCTGTCTCCCGACGGAAAGCGGATCACCCGCCTCATTCTCGATCATCGAGACCTTGGCGGCATCGCAGCACAGTCGTCTTGCCGTCGCCGCACCGATCACCGGCCCGGGTTCGAGACGCGCGTCAGGTCGCGCGGAGACAGGTGATGAAGGTTCCAACCCACTCCCCATAGGCGCCGGACCAGCGGCTGCCTTCCGTTCGTCCACCACCAGATGCAAGGTCACCTGGGTGCGCGCAGCCGAAGCCAGCGCCCGCGACTTCAACTCCCCGCGATCCTCCACCAGACAGAGCAGCGCATCCGCACGGCGCTCACCGGCACTCGTGGGCACTGCGTCGTCAGCCCCTTCCTTCACGCTTTCCGCAGCATGTTCCGCACGGCTCTCCGCAGTGCCTTCCGCCGCGCTTGCCTCGGCTTCCCGCTTGCGGGCCTGCTCCTCACGGTAGAGCTGATCGCGCATGGACTCGACCAGCCTGATGAACAGCGCACCCTCCGCAGGCGGCAGCCGCCCCTCGATGACCAGCATGCCCTCCTCGTCCCAGTACCAGCCCAGCCGCCGCATCCGGTACTGAATGGCGGGCCATTGGGGATTCTCGAGCTTCTCGAGCTGGCGATACTCCTTGCAGAGCTGCTCCATGTCCGCCGCAGTGGACCGTTCCGCGAATTGCAGCAGCTCCGCTTCGTTGTCGGGCGTGGCGATGCGAGTGAGCGCGCGCACCTTGGAATAGCTGATCTGCCCCCGGGACAAGGTCTCCGACACTGTGGGCAGCTCTGCCAGAGCATGCGCAACGCGCACCTTCTCCCGCGCGGCGCCGAGTGCGATACCGAAGCGTGCGTGCAACCAGTGCGCCGTCGACTTCATGCCGTGGGAGAGGTCACCGCCTCGGCGTTCGCATTCCTGGATGCAGCGGAGGAGATGAAACTCGGCGGCGTAGTAGTGGCTGCAAACCTGGGCGAGGTGATCTTCGAGTTCGGTCTGGGAAAAGGCTGTGAGATCGATGTTGGCCGGATCCATGGCTGCAACTCACATATGGCTGGATATACAGTTATTATGCCGCCTCACGCACAAGGGGAGAAGCTGCTTTTTAGACGGATTGGTAATGACCAGAGGCCACACAGGACCGAAAGGCCATGAGTGCACTCAGCAAGGCGAATCGACGACGACAGCCGCCCTAACTCAGCGCCGCCAGAAGGTAAAGGTGAACAGCACCAGCAGTGGAAAGACCTAGAGCCGCCCCACCAACATGCCCACCACTGCCAACCACTTCACCACAGCATTCACATCAGCAAAGCTCGTCGCCACCTCACCCAGGCCAGGACCGAGCAGCGTGATGGACGCCACCACTGCACCCAATGCAGATTCGATGTCGAGGCCCGCCGCGAGCATCGCCAGCATGAGCAGCAGGGCCGTGAGGGAATACAGCGTGTAGAACCCCCAAACCGATTTCAGTACCGGCTCCGGTACCGGCATACCATTGAGCTTGACGACGCTCACGGATGACGGATGGACCATGGACACCATCTCGCGCTCGGCCTGCTTGAACAGCAGCATGACCCGGATCACCTTCATGCCACCGGCCGTGGAACCACCGCAGCCTCCGACCACCGCCAAGGCCACCAGCAACATGGGGATGTAGAGCGGCCACTCGGCGAAGGTCGCGGTCCCGTAACCCGTGGTCGTAATCACCGAAACGACCTGGAACCAGGCGTAGCGCATCCCCTCCCCCGAATCGCCATAGACGCCGCTCGCCACCAGCGTGACGCCGATGAGCAAGGCGGCGCCAAGCGTCACCGCCAGAAAAACCAGCACTTCACCATCACCACGATAGATGGCCACATCGCGCCTGCGCCAGACCAGAAAATGCAGTGCAAAGTTCACCGCGCCGAGCAACATGAAGATCGTGGCAATGAACTCGATGACAGGACTGTCGAAGTGGCCAAGACTGGCGTCGTGAGTCGAAAACCCGGCGGTCGACACCGTGGTAAAGGCATGACAAACGGCATCGAAGGGAGACATGCCGGCCAGCCAGTAGGCCGTGGCGCAGCCGATCGTCAGCGTGACATAGATGGCCCACAGCGCCCGGGCCGTATCAGCCAGGCGCGGCGTGAGCTTCTCACTCTTCGTCACACCCGACACTTCCGCCCGGTAGAGCTGCATACCGCCCACACCGAGTATGGGCAGGATGGCCACGGCCAGGCCCAGCAACAGCCAGAACAGCACGACCGAGAGGAAGCCGTCCGCCACCGTCAGATCCTGCGCCACGTTCCTGACGGGGAACCAGAGCAGGCAGCCTGCGGTGAACACTACAGCCGCAGACAGCAGGAACACAGCAACCTGCCCGTCCGCCCAGTCGGCCTCATGAAACACCTTCAGGCAGATCCTTCAGGCAGATCCTTCAGGCAGATCCTTGCGATCCTTTCACGAGCCCAATAGTATGAACAATTCACACCACATGCCGAGAGGGTGCTCACCATGTCTACCGCCGTGAAGAAGACCATATCGCTGCCGCCCGATCTGGCCCGAGAAGCCGAAAACATGGCCAAGGCCGAGGGCAAGACGCTCAGCGCCATTATTCAGGAGGCCCTGCGCGAAGCACGCGCGCGCCGACTTCAGCGCGAGTTCGGTGCACTTCAGGGATACTGGAGCGAGCGGGCCCAAACGCTGGGCATTCTGACGGAGCAGGACCTCGATCGACATCTTCGATCGTGAAAGTCGTTTTCGATACGAGCATCCTCGTTTCCGCACTGACCCTCCCCGGCGGCCGCGGCAACGAAGCGCTCGATCGCATCATCCTCGGGGCAGACGCACCGGCCATCTCCAAACCCATCATCGATGCGTTGCTGGGAGTCTTGGCAAAAAAGTTCGGGCGCGACCGGGAGCAACTGGCAAGAACCGCGGTTTTCCTCGTGGAGCTGGCAGAAGTGGTGGAGCCGGGTCGCACACGCTCGTTGCTGGAGGATGAACCGGACAACCGGATCCTCGAGTGCACCATGGCAGCCGGAGCAAAGCAGATCGTGACTGGCGATCGCGCCATGTTGGAACTCGGCTCGTACCAAGGCATCACCATCCTCACCCTCGCCGACTACCTGGCCGGATAGAGATGCCTCAGTCGGGCTCACCGTCGGCGTCGGCGTCGGCATCCACCAGATTATCACCGAGCAGATCGATCAGCGGCGCACTTGCGTTGGCCGGCAGCGCCTCCACGTCCCGCAGCTTTCGGGTCATGACGCGGCTGCGCCGATCCACCTGATCCATGTGGTTGCTGGCCTCCTGAAGTTTTTTCTTCACCTTCTCCAGGGTCTCGCCGAACTTGCCGAACTCGGTCTTCACTGCGCCGAGAATCTGCCAGACCTCCCCGGAGCGCTTCTGGATCGCGAGAGTACGGAACCCCATCTGCAGGCTGTTGAGGAGGGCGCTGAACGTGTTTGGTCCCGCCACCACCACCCGGTGCTCGCGCTGAATGCGCTCCGTGAGCCCGACCCGCCGGGTGACTTCGGCGTAAAGCCCTTCGGTGGGCAGGTAGAGAATGCCGAAATCCGTCGTGTGAGGAGGCACAAGATAGCGGCTGGCGATGGACTTGGCCTCGCCAAGCACCCGAGCTTCGAGCCCCCTCACCGCCAGCTCCACGGCTTCGGGATCACCCGCCTCGGAGGCGGCCAGCAGCCGTTCGTAGTCCTCCTTCGGAAACTTGGCGTCGATGGGCAGCCAGATCGTGCTGTCGCCATCGTCCCGACCCGGCAGCCGGATGGCAAACTCCACCCGCTCGGCGCTGCCGGGTTTCACCGCCACGTTGGTCTCGTACTGATCCGGTGTGAGCATGTCCGCCAACAGCTGTCCGAGCTGCACTTCGCCCCAGGTACCTCGGCTCTTGACGTTGGTGAGCACGCGCTTGAGATCGCCGACGCCGGTGGCGAGCTGCTGCATCTCACCGAGCCCCTTGTGCACGGCTTCGAGCCGCTCGCTGACCTGGGTGAACGACTCGCCCAAGCGCTTCTCCAGGGTGGACTGCAGCTTCTCGTCCACGGTCTTGCGCATCTCTTCCAGGCGCTGGGCATTCTCTTCCCGGAGTTTGCCGAACTGTTCGCCCAGCGCCGTGGTGAGCTTGTCGAGGCGCGCCTCGAAGGCGGCCAACCGTTCGCGCTGGGCCTGTGCCGCCAGCTGTGCACCGTCCCGCTGTTGGTTGCCGAGGCGGACCAAGGACTGATTGATCTCCTCGCGCAGCTCCTGACCAGTGCGGGTGAAACCGTCACGGAGCTGCTGCAGACGCAGGTCGACGGATTCCCGTTGACGGGTCTGGGCGGCCTCCACCTGGACCTCGAAGGCCTTCAGCCGTCCGGCGAAGGCATCGAGCTGGCCACGCTGACTGTCACCGAGCGCCGTGATCGAGCGCAGCACCTCCTGACGCAGCGCAACGGCCTGTTCGGCGGTCTCGCGGCGGGACTGGGCCAGATCCTTCTCGACCCTCGCCTCGATGGCCTCGATGCGCTGGACCACCGGACCGAGCGCTGCGGTCTGCACCTCGATGAGATCGTCGCGCAGAGCGATGGCATCCAGCCGCGCACGACGTGCGCTCACCGCCCAGAACAGCGCAATGAGCGCAAAGATCGCACCGAGGCCGAGGAGCAGCTGGTGATGGGCTGAAGCGAAGAACTCACTCATCCAGGCAGGCCATCCTGCGCCCCCACGGTCACTTCATCCTGAACCGGATCGGCAGGCTCTTCAGGCCGCCCACGAAGGAGGCCTGGGCATACCTGGGCTCCCCCGCCAGCTCGAAGTGATCCACCCGCGCCAGCAGCTCACGGTAGAAGGCCTGAATTTCCATCCGCGCCAGATGCTGGCCGAGGCAGACATGAGCGCCATAACCGAAGGCGAGATTGCGCGCCGACGGCCGCTCGATGCGGAACTCGAACGGCGCTTCGAAAACCTCTTCGTCACGATTGGCCGACGGATACCAGAGGATCACGGATTCGCCCTCCCCAATCTTCTGACCACGGACCACCTGATCGCGGGTGGCGGTGCGCATGAAGTGCCGGACCGGGGATACCCAGCGGATCATCTCCTCCACCGCTCCCGGGACGTGGGCCGCGGGATTCGCCTTCAGTTTCGCAAACTGCTCCGGGTTCTCCATGAGCGCCAGCAGGCCACCAGCGGTGCTCGATGACGTCGTATCGTGGCCGGCGGTGGCGACGATCATGTAATAGCCGGCCGCCTCGAGGTCGCCGATGGGCTCGCCATCGATCTTCGCATTGGCGATCACGGTGGCAATGTCATCCCGGGGATTGCGGCGCCGGTCCTCGGACACCTTGCGGAAATAGTCCTCGAAGTCCTTCACCACGTCATTGATAGCGGTGATCTCGAAGGATCGCTGCACGTCGGGGTCAGTGGAACCGAACAGCTCCTGGGTGAGCTTCATCATCAACGGCTCGTCCTCCGGCGGCACGCCGAGCACGCTCATCACCACCCGCAGCGGATACCAGATCGCCACGTCCTTGACGAAGTCGCATTCGCCATCGAACTCTGCCATGCGGTCCACGTACATCTTCGCCAGTCGCTCCACCTCGGGCTTCATCTGCTCCAGCTTCTGCCGGGTGAAGAAGGGCGCCGTGAGCAGCCGGTACTTCATGTGGTCCGGGTCGTCCATCTGCACCAGGGAGCGGACCAGATGCTTGCGGCCGGTCAGGGCCGTGATGGCCTCGGTGACGAAGTCCGCCGCAAGGGTCGGCCTGGGATCGTTGATGAAGCCTTCCTTGTCGCGCTCAATAGCCATCACGTCGGCGTGCTTGGTGATGGCGTAGAACGGCGTGAAGCCTTCAGGGGAGAGGCGGCGCACCGGATCATTGGCACGCAGCCAGGCCAGGTAGCTGTGGATCTTCGCCTCGTCGGCCCAGGTGGCAGGATTGACCAGCTCGTTGTCGAGCTCTGGCGAAGCGGGAATGGCGTTCATGTGCGGCTCCGAATGGACAGGGCGTTGGCCAGGGAGCGTAACCGATCTGCCCTGCGGGCTGTATCGCCGGCGGATGAGTTGATCGCGTAGCGCTCTGCCGGAGCTGAGGGCGTTGCCTTCGCTGATCGCCATCCGGATCGGCGCATTTCGCTGTGCGAAATAGCGCTCGGTTGCGCGCCATCCCTGGCGCGCCCCGCTTCGCGGCGCACTTCGTGCGACGCATTTCGTTCCAGACGAAATGCGCCCACAAGGGCGTGCCGCCAGATTCGGGCGCCAAGCTCTTGTGGGAAGGCCCTATACGCCGCAGGCGGATGGGCCGATCTCGACGCGCTCTGCCGGAGCTGAGGGCGTTGCCTTCGCTGATCGCCATCCGGATCGGCGCATTTCGCTGTGCGAAATAGCGCTCTCCCACACAGGCGTGTCG
>JAFIFL010000227.1 GCA_020832055.1 Gammaproteobacteria bacterium | reverse complement strand
GAACCTGAGCTGACGCCGAACCTGAGCTGACGCCGAACCTGAGCTGACGCCGAACGTGAGCTGACGCGGCCCTCGCGGCTCTGTCCGGATTCAGTGGGTGGCGAAGTGTATGGTCCAACGGCCATGCCTGGCGGCCTCGCCCAGCGCGAAGCGTCCGCTGCCGGTGAGCACGGCTTCCTCCCGTCTGAGTATGGTCTCCGAGCCGTCGGAGCGCACCAGATGGGTGCCGTTGGTGCTGAGATCGATGAGCATGAATTTGCCGCGGCGGTGATCGATGCGGCAGTGGAGTCGCGATGCGGACTGGGATTGCACCCGCACGTCGCAGGTCGGCGCTCGGCCCACATTCACGGGGGTCATGCTGGAGGTGATGCGACGCTGGTCGCTGCCGATGGTCAGTTCGAGGACATCGGCGGCGAGATCTTTCAGGTAACCGCTGTTGATCATGGAGGCCATGACCGAGGTGCTGTTGAGATCCGCGGGCTTCCAGGTCGCCTGCATCAGCGTCAGCGCCCGCTCCTTACCCTTGACCCGGACCCGATCGTAGGCCTGCAGGAGGCTGGCACTTTCGGCATGCAGATGACGACTCATCTCACGGGTCATGAGAATCTGGCCGGGTTGGGCTTCTGCTTTGACCCGTGCTGCCGTATTGATGCTGTCGCCGAAGACATGGCCGTCGCGCCGATAGACGGGACCCATATGCATGCCGATGGTGAGGGAGAGTCCCTGCGTGCGGATCTCCGGGTCCTCATGAACGTCGTGCTGCATCCGGCAGGCCGCATTGAGCGCTGCGTCCGGGTGCGGAAACAGGCACAGCAATTCCCCCCCCACCACGTTGCCGATCTCGCCGCCGTACTCCGCGCACAGAGCCACCAGGCGATCGAGCGCGCGCTGCAGGGCCTGCAGTGACGCGCTCTGTCCCTGCCTGACAGCGATGTCCTCGATGCCGTTGAGGCTCGCGAATGCCACGGACTGGCGTTCGATGGCGGTCATGAGCCGCGTGACTCCCATAACTCGGCCAAGCCCTTCCCCCATATTCGTGTTGCAGCGGAGGCTTGCAGGCGCCACCACCTCACAGCGCCCTGCCTGTCCCCGAGTGTAGACCTGTTTGCGGTTCCTGCCACAGGCAGAGCCACATCACCGGGATGGGTTCCACGCGGGACCAGCGCGGTCGAGGCCCGTGCCGGCAGGTCAGCTGCGCCCGTCAGCGCCCTGTGATCATGGCCTTCGGCTCGGGTCCATGGGATCGAGGCTGACGATCCGGTAACGCGGCTCCGGAACGTAGCGGTGAAGCATCCAGCCGCCGATACCGAGAAACGCGATCGATGTGGCGAAGACGGCCGGATAACCGAGTATCGCAGCCAGGAGCCCACCGAGCAGCGGCCCGACGGTGCCGGCCACTTCGGATGCCGTGTTGGCCAGCGCGATGCGCATGGGCAGCTCGTCGCGCTCGCCGAACTCCAGCGTGAGATTCATGGCGGATTGCTGAAAGCCCTGGAACGCAGCGCCGATGCCGATGAACACCAAAGTGGTCGCCAGAAGGCCGGAGCTGGCCAGCAGGGCCAGGGTGGCGACGATCCACAGGCCGATTGAGGCCTGCAGGGCGAGGCGGAAGCCATGGCGATCGGCCAGCGCGCCCCATGCGAGGTTGGAGAACGTGCCCGCCAGGGTGAATGCCATGGTGAGGATGCCCAGCACCTGGCCGGTGAGCCCGATGCTCATGCCGGCAAATAGAATGTAGAACGGTGCGGCCATGCGGCCCATGGTGGCCAGGGCCCGGGCGATGACATAGGTGGTGAACGCCCGATCCTGACGCAGCAAGGTCGGGATCTCACCCAGGCGCCGGATCAGCCTGGTGCGGGCGCGCAGGTTCGGTGGCTCGGGTTCGCGGACGAACAGCAACATGGACAGACCGATGCTGGTGAGCACGAAGGCCAGGACGAAGGTCCAGGAGTAGCCCGCCACGCTGGGGGTTTCACCGAGGAGGAACTCGCCTGCGGCCCAGGCCACGGCAGCGGCGGTGATCCCGGCCAGAAAGTTGCGCAGGCCCGTCAGGCGGCCGCGCTTGCTCACCGGGATGACCTTGGACATCAGGAAATTGAAGATTACCCCCTGCATGCCCATGAACAACCCGAAGCCGAACATGAACAGCCCAATGGCCCACAGCGCGATGTTGGGCGGCAGCAGCAGGCCGGCAGCGGCGATACAGAGGATCATCAGGCGCATGGCGGCCCCGGTGGTGAATCCCACCGGCAGAACGCGCGGACGATGTTCGATGAGATTCGCACTCACCATGGGCGTGAGCACCATGCCGAGGGCCTGCAGGGAGAGTACGGCGCCGACGGCGATATTAGAGCCGCCCGACAGCAGCAGGATGTAGGCAGGCAGGAAGGTGGGCGCATTGAGCAGGCGGAAGCCGGTCTGGCCGAGCAGGCCGTGGCCGAGGTGGGCGAGATAGTTGCGGGTCAGGTGGGTGTCCACCATGGCGGCGTAGGTCCGTTCCGCACTCTCACGCTCGCTGTCGGCCAAACTCATCTCCTTGCCATCACCGCCCCGCAGCGGCAGGGCGGCTCTGCCCGCCTGCGGCGCAAGGTGACGCTCTGGGGCACCCGGGACTCGGCCGGGCGTTGCGTGATTTCGGACAAATGGTTCTAAAACAAAGATTTATCTTGGAATCGGCATGATGGCATAGTGCCTGCTCCCCGGAATATCAAAACCTTCATGGGGCGCCAGAAATGCAACCGTCGTCATTCGACCAAGTGGTTCAGCAGTTGGCAGCCGGCGCGGGATATCCTGACCAGTTCACCCGGGTCAGCGATCCGCTCGAGATTCTCATCCCACGTCAGGAGATCCTCGCCGCCATGCTGATACACGGCGAGGATCATGTCCTCGAGGAGGTGTGCCTCGCTGTGGCCCTGTGTGCCGACGCCTTTGCGGCCGCCAGAGAGGCAGACTGACCCGGATCCTGGCCGGCGAGGCGAGCGCCGCGCCGGCCTTCGAGCCGTGAGCTGGCCGGTCTGGAGGGTGTCAGCGACCCTTCCAGTTCGGGGGGCGCTTCTCGGCAAACGCCTTCGGTCCCTCGATGAAGTCCTCGCTCTTGGCCATGGTCGCGACCGCGTCGTAGTGAGCTGCCATGGCGGCCTCGAGCGAGGCGTGATTGAGCCCGCCGTAGGCCACTTCCTTGCTCGCACGGATGGACAGCGGGGCGCACTCGCAAATCTGCCGCGCCCAATCCCTGGCCCGATCCATGAGTTCCGCCTGGGGTGCCACATCCGTCACGAAGCCCAGGGACTTGCCTTCCTCTGCACCCACCCGGCGGCCGGTGAGAATCATGCCCATGGCGCGCTTCATGCCGATTTCCCGCGGCAGGCGATGGAGGCCGCCAGCCAGCGCAGCCAGGCCGACACGGGGTTCCGGCAGGGCGAAGATGGCATTGTCGGAAGCGACGATGATGTCGCAGGCCAAGGCGATCTCGAAGCCGCCGCCCATGGCGACGCCATTGACGGCGGCAATCACCGGTTTGCCGAGATCGAAGCGACTGGTCAGCCCGCCGAAACCCCGCGGGACGGGCGGGCGCTTGTTGCCCTCGGCCTGCCAGCGCAGGTCGTTGCCGGCGCTGAAAGCCCGGTCACCCGCTCCGGTGATGATGGCCACCCAGAGGTCGGGATTGGCTGCGAAGTCGTCGAAGATTTCCCCGAGCTCCAGGTTGGCTGGTGGATGCAGCGCGTTCATGCGCTCGGGACGGTTCATGGTGACGGTCAGAACGTGGCCGTCCACCTCGGTCTTGCAGAACTCTGGCATGGGTACTCTCCTGCGGCGTTTGCCGACTCAGTCGTCCAGATGATCGATGTGATTGAACAGCCCCAGCCCCGGTTCCGGATGCAGCCAGAATTCGCTGACGCTGCAGTTACGCAGGTGATAGGTGTGCCAACCGAGGGCATCCTGCTGCAGCAGGTGGGCCAGCATGATGGCCGTGGCCGCGCCATGGCCCACCATCAGCACCTCTTCGCCCGGATGACGCTCGGCGACCTGATGAAAAGCATCGAGCATACGTTCGAGAACACCATGAATCGACTCGCCTCCGGGGGGTGCCCAATGGGGGTCGCTCATGCGTTCGAGCAGCCGGCGCTCTTCGTTCAGCTCCTGAAAGTGGATGCCTTCCCATTCGCCCAGGCAATACTCTCGCAGTCCTGGCAGCGGCTGGACGTCGAGATCGAGTCGACCGGCGATGCCGGTGGCCGTGTCCCGCGTTCGGGTGAGCGGACTGGAGTAGGCGGCCGCTAGCGGGTGGCGTTGGGTTTCGAACCAGCTTGCCACCTGCTGCACCTGGCGCCGGCCGGCTTCCGTCAGGGGGCTGTCGGTGGAGCCGTGCCAGTGGTAGGACACGTTGGCGGCAATCTGGCCGTGGCGGACGACCCAGAAGCGCGTGGCGTCCTCGTGCATGCTGCTTTCCCTCTGCTGCCCGTTCACAGGCCGAGTACGGCCTTGCTGATGATGTTGCGCTGGATCTCGTTGGATCCGGCATAGATCGTGGCTGCCCGATTGTTCAGATAGAAGGGCACCGCGGTGACGCCCGCGGCGGGCCCGATGGGGGCGGTGTTGCTGCCGAGTTCGTAGGCCTCGGGCTGATGGGGCACGCCGTAGAGGCCGATGAGTTCCACGGCCACTTCACTGATGGCCTGGGACAGTTCCGTGCCCTGGATCTTCAGCAGGGAAGAGGCCGGGCCGGGGGAGCCCGTCCGCTCGGTTTCGGCCAGAGTCCGCAGCTCGGTGAGTTCCAGGGAGTGGACCCGGACCTCGAGATCGTCGAGCCGGCGGGACGGATCGCGACGGTCCGCCTCGGGAAGCGCTGCGAGCAGATCCCGGGCATGGCCGATGGCTTCGAGCAGTCCCGGGGCTGCGGCGCCGCCACCGCGCTCGAACTCCAGCAGATACTTGGTGACCGACCAGCCCTCGTTTTCCTTGCCAACGATCTCCGTGACCGGGACCCGGACGTTGTCGAAGTAGACCGTGCACTGGGTGGCGCAGCCGGACACGAAGCGTATGGGTTCACAGCGGACGCCGGGATCTTCCATGTTCACCAGCAGAAAGCTCACCCCCTGCTGGGGACGCTCGAAACGGCCGGTCCGGACCAGGCAGAACATGCGGTTTGCCACGTGGGCGTGGGTGGTCCAGATCTTGGTGCCATTGAGGACGTAGTGGTCGCCGTCGCGAATGGCCTGACACTGCAGCGCGGCCAGATCGGAGCCGGCCTGGGGCTCGGAATAGCCCTGGCACCAGAAGTCCTCACCGCTGAGAATGCGCGGCAGATACAGATCCTTCTGCGATTCGGTGCCGCGGCCGAGCAGGGCGGGACCGAGCATGGACAGGCCCATGGGTGACAGAGCCGGAGGGCGGGCCCGGGCACGCTCGCAGGCGAAGATGTAGCGCTGGGTCAGGGTCCAGTCGGTACCGCCGTACTCCCGCGGCCAGGAGGGTACCAGCCAGCCCTTGTCCAGGAGGATCTTCTGCCAGGCCAGCGCCACGTCCTTGTCGCTGTAGACGCTGGTCATCTTGCGGCCGGCTTCGCGCAGCTCAGGGGTGAGCGCGGTGTCGAAGAACGACCGGACTTCTTCCCGAAAGGCCTCTTCCTGGCGATTGAATGCGAGTTTCATGGCAACTTCCTCAGAACCCGGCCAGGGTGGCGTAGCGGTCGCGCAGGAAGGCCTGACTTCCAAAGGCCTGTTCCTGCACCCGGGCGCGCTTCAAGAACAGGCCGACGTCGAACTCGTCGGTCATGCCTACGCCGCCGTGCATCTGCAGGGCCTCCAGTGACACACGATGCAGGGCCTCGCCGACCTTGGCCTTCGCCAGGGCGGCGAGCATGGGAATGTCCCCGCGGTCCTCGTCGAGGGCACTCGAGGCATCGAGCAGGGTGGAGCGGGCCAGCTCGATCTCGGTGAACATGTCAGCGGCGCGATGCTTCAGCCCCTGGAAGGAGCCGATGACCACTCCGAACTGCTTGCGCTCGCGAATGTAGTCCATGGTCCGGGCGAAGGCTTCGTCCATGGTGCCCATCATCTCGGCCGCCATGCAGATGCGGGCGCGTTCGAGCAGGGGTTCGAGGATGTCGGCAGCCTGGTCGAATTCCCCGACCAGGGCGTTCTCGTCCACCATCACGTCTGCGAAATCGATCAGGGCAGCGTTGCGGCTGTCCACCATGCTGCTGCGGGTCCGCTTCACGCCGTCGGCATCGCCTGCGACGAGGAACAGGCTCAGTCCTTCCGGGTTACCAGGCTGGCCGGAAGTGCGTGCCACCACGAGCAGCTGATCCGCACTGTGGCCGTCGATCACGAAACGCTTCTGGCCGGACAGTTTCCACCCGCCGTCTTCGGCGCGGGCGGTCAGGGCGCTGCCGAAGGGCGAATGGTGGGGACCTTCCTCCAGGGCCAGAGCCAGGGTCAGCTCACCGGCGGCGATCCGGGGCAGCAGGGCTTCACGCTGGCTGGCGGAACCGCCGATCAGGAGAGCACCGGCGCCGAGGACCACGGTTGCGAACAGCGGCGAGGCCGTCAGATGGCGGCCCTGCTCCTCCAGGACGGCGCCCAAGGCCATCCAGCCGAAGGCGGTGCCACCGTACTGCTCGGGGATGACGATGCCGGCCCAGCCCAGCTCCGCCATCTCCTGCCAGGTCTCCTGGGAGTAGCCCAGGGGGTCGGCCCCGTCCCGCAGCCTTCGCAACTGGGCCACAGGCGCCTGGCTGGCGCAAAACTCGCGGGCGGTGTCCTTGATCAGGGCCTGGTCTTCATCGAGCACGAGGGCCATCCGGGTCTCCAGCAGTGGCGATCGAGGGTTGGGCGGGTCGGGATGTTATCACCGCGGTCCGCCAGCGGACCACAGAGGCCTGGGGGGCGTCTATCGAAGGCAGCGACATCAGCTTCGGCAGCGCGCCACGCGATCGGCCCAATCGCTGTGCGATTAGG
>JAFIFL010000226.1 GCA_020832055.1 Gammaproteobacteria bacterium | reverse complement strand
GCGCCCCCACTGTGGGAAGGCCCTAATCGCACAGCGATTGGGCCGATCTCGAAGCAATCTGCCGAAGCTGATGTCACTGCCTTCGCTGCACGTCATCGCGATCGGCGCATTTCGCTGCGCGCAATAGCGCTCTCCCACAAGGGCTTGTCGCTTGATTCTGGGGACGGACGCGACAGCGTTCTTCCCGTGAACGCCCGCCGCAGCGCGCCCGCGAACTGATCGACGATCAGATACATGCAGGGGACGACGAGCAGGGTGAGGAACATCGCGCCGAGCAGACCACCGACCACGGTCAGTGCCAGCGGCTGCATGATCTCGGCGCCCTGACCGAGCCCCAGCGCCAGGGGCGTCATGCCGAGAACAGTGGTCAGCGTGGTCATGAGGATGGGCCGCAACCGCACAGCCCCGGCGGCGACCACGGCGCGACTGACGCCCAGGCCCCGCCCACGGCCAATTTCGATGTACTCCACCAGGAGGATCGCATTGTTGACCACGATCCCCACCAGCAGAATCACGCCGATCAGCACGGGTGCCGACAGCGGCGTCGCCGTCAGCGCCAGGATCAGGGCGACGCCGATCAGCGCCAGCGGTGCCGTGGCCAAGATCACCAGCGGGTTGCTCAGCCGCTCGTACTGCACGGCCAGCACGACAAACACCAGGAACAGCGCCAGCGCCACCACCATGGTGAGTTCGCGGTTGGTTTCCTCAATGGTTTCCCATTGTCCAGAAAATACGAGGCTGTAACCCTCGGGGATGTCCATCTCCCGCAGCCGCGCCTGGGCCTCGGCCACTACCGTACCGACATCGGCCACCGTGGTGTTGACGTTGCCGGTGACGCGCTGAATGCGACTCTGGTTCTCCCGCTCGATGTGGGCGGGACCTTCCCCGAGTTCGAAGGTCGCCAGATCCCGCAGCACAATGGGCTCACCCTGCTCGCCGCGGAACAGCAGCAGATTGCCGAGGCCTTCCGCGTCCGCCACGGCGCTGCGCGGCAGCCTGACGCGGATATCATATTCCTGGGTCCCGGTCTGAAAGCGGGTGGGCACCATCCCGTCCACCGCATCACGAATGGCACGGCCGACCTCGGAGACCCGCAATCCCATGCTGGCTGCCCGATCACGATCGACCTGGATGCGAAACAGGGGGCTTTGATCCTCTCGTCCCACTTCGACGCCTTCGAGCCCTGGAATCCCTGTCAAACGGCCAGTCATCTCGCGGGCCAGCCCCTGCAGGGTCGCCAGATCGTCACCGACCACGATGACGGAAAAATCATCGCCGGAAGTGGTGAAGCGCAGTCCCTGGATGGACGGGGGACGCACAGATATGCGTGCGCCTGGAAGGTCCAGCTGATCGAGCCGACGCTGCGCCTCGGCCACCCAGGCCCCCGCACTCATTTCCGGACGCTGGCCCCTGGGCAACAGCTGGATGCGCGCATTCATGGTCCCGGGACGCTCGTTGATCACGCCGCCGCCGAGGTGCCCACCCACCAGCGTGAAGCGTGATTCCACATGGGGCATGTCGCGGATGACCGCTTCCACCTGCCGCGCGGCCGCGTTCGTCTCCTCGGGTGGCGTGCCCCTTGGCAGCACCATGCGCACGCTGACGCCGCCGTCATCCACCTGGGGCAGGAACTCGTTGCCCAGCCCGTCCGCCAGCCGCAGGCTGCCAAGCAGAGCCAGGCCCGCCACCCCGATGACGAGCCAGCGCCACCGCAGAATCCGTGGCAGCAGACTCCGGTAGCCGCTGCGCAAAGCCTGGATACCCCGATTGAACGCCCGCAGGGGTGACGAATGTTCCAGCCCGCTGTGGAACCGCAGGTGTCCGAGCAGCGCCGCCAGCATGGGCACCAGCGTCAGCGCCGCCAGCAGCGTCGCGACGATGGCAAAGGAAATGGTGAGGATCAGATCCCGGAAGATCATCGCCGCCATCCCCGAGATCAGCAGCAGAGGCAGGACCGCGGCAAGATTGGTCATGGTTCCGGCCGTGATGGCCGAGGCCACTTCCCGCGCACCGTCGTGGGCAGCCCGCTCGGCGGGCTTGCCGAGCTGCTCCTTGTGACGGTAGATGTTCTCCAGCATGACGATGGCATTATCGAGCAGCAGCCCCACCCCCAACGCCAGACCACCGAGACTGATGATGTTGAGCGTCAGGCCACTGACGCCCATGAGGGCGAACGTGGCCATCAGGGCAATGGGAATGGACAGCCCGATGATCAGGCTCTTGCGAATGCTGCCCAGAAAAAGCAGCACCAGGATCATGGCCAGCGTGCCCCCGATCAGTGCTGCCGCGCCGACGCTCCTGAGCGCCCCGCGGATGAAAAAGGACTGGTCGGTAATGGCTTCGAACTCAATGTCATCGGGAATGAATCCCGATCGCCGCAGGCGCTCCACCGTAGCGTTGATGTCGTCCGTCACGGCCACGGTATTGGCCTGGGGCAGCTTGAAGGCGGCCAGCTGGGTGGCCGGTGTATCGCCAAGACGGACGAACAGACGCTGCTCCCGATGGCCGTCGCGCACGTCCGCCACCTCGTCGAGGCGGATGCGCGCCTCGCCGCCACCGGGCAGGGCCAGCATCAGCGACGCCACGTCCGCAGCGGAAGTGAACAGGCCGTCGGTCTTGGCCATGACGTCGAAGGTCGCGGACGTGAGCCAGCCGCCGGCAATATCGATGTTCTCCTGGGCCAGCGCATCCGCGACGTCGTTCAGGGTGAGGCCATAGGAGCGCAGTCGGTCCTGATCGACGATGACCTCGAGTTCCCTGACCATCCCGCCCGCTGCCTGGACGCTGGACACGCCCTCGATGGCAATGATCTGGGGAGCGAGCTGGTTTTCGAGCCAGTCGTGAACCTCCACCTCAGAGCGGACCCGGGACGTGAATCCTGCCAGCCACACCGGATCCTGGGCCGGATCGAACTTGTACAGCCGCGGAGGATCGATGTCCTGGGGTAATTGCGTCCGGGCCAGCTCCAGGTAACGGGAGGCATCCTGCAGGGCCACATCGAGGTTGGTGCCGTAGGAGAACCGCAGGTTGACGTTGGTGCGGCCCTCCGAAGCCCGGCTGTCGATGCTGACCAGATTCTCCACTGCCGCCAGATTGCGCTCCAGCACCCGCGTAACCTGTTCCTCCATCACTTCGGGCGCCACCCCCGGATAGTTGACGGTCACCCGGACCAGAGGAAATTCCACCTGCGGCAGCAGATCGATGGGCAACCTTTCGACGAAGAACAGCCCCAGCACGAACACCACCGACGCCATCGCCAGGGTGCCCACCGGCCGACGGATCGCGCCGTTGACGAACCCGCCCGCAGAGTGATCCCGTTGCCCCTGCTCGTCCTCGGTCATCCTCACTCCCGCCAGCCGACGATGCGCACCCGGTCACCTTCGCGCATGTCGATGGGATTGCTGGCCAGCACCAGCTCACCGGCTTCCAGGCCGGTCGTGATTTCGGTCCATTGCCCGCGCGTCACGCCGGGCTTCACTTCCCGGCGCGACAGCCTGTTGTCGTCGATGACATAGACGTAGCGCAGGTCAGCATCCTCGCCGACGGCCGCAGCAGGTACAGCCAGCACACCGGGCCGGGGATCGACCTGCAGCCGAACCCTGGCCAGGAAGCCCGGCTGCACGCCCAGATCCGTAGCCTCAGAAGGCAGTTCGAGTTCCACCGGCAACAGCCGGCTGAGCGGATCTGCCGACGGGAAGACGCGACTGATGCGGGCCTCGATGTCCAGCTCAGGCAGGGCATCGATCCGCACCCGGGCCGTGTCGCCCACCTCCAGGTGGACCACATCCCGCTCGGATACCAGGGGTCGCAGCACCAGTCGCTCGAGAACCGCGAGTTCGAACAGCACGTCCTGGGCATCCGCGGACTCCCCGGATTCCACGTGCCGCGCCGTGATCACCCCGGCGTGTGGGGCACGGACGACACCGAACGCGAGCCGGGTCTCCCACACCCGCCGCTCCGCCTCCGCCACTTCCACCGCCATCTCGGCGCGATCGAGTTCGTTCTGGCTCGCGGCATGGGTCTGGCGCAGGCGCTGCATGTTGTCGAGTTCCAGACGGGCAAAGCGGGCCTGGGCACTCGCCCGGGCAGCCTCCGCGGCCTGTTCCGCAGTGTCGAAGCGGGCCAGAACCGTACCCTCCTCGACCCGGTCGCCCTCCTCGACCAGCACGGCGTCGAGGTAGCCACTCATGCGGCTTGGAATGCGAACGGCCACATGGGGTCTGACCGTCGCCACCAGATCCACCCGCCGGGTCAGGTCCCGCGGCGCCAGCTCCACGGCAGCCACCGGACTGCTGCGAGGGTGCTCTCGGCAGACTCCGCCTCGCTGCCGTTGCCGTCGCAGCCGAGCACGAGCATGGCGGTCAGCCACAGGCCGACGCAGCCTCCCAGACGGCGGGACAGGGTTCTGTGAACGGCGGCAGTCGACATACGAAGCCTTCCGGCCGACAGCGTCTGCCGCTGTCGGCTCCAAAACAGACCTGGCAAGAACCGGCGCTCATGCCATCGGGTGCCGGGGCGTATCAGGAAGCCTTGCACATATTCCTCGCTGCTGGCCAACCGGGTCCGGTCAGCCTGCATTCATGACCCCATGGTAAGCAAGCCGGCAAGGCGTCGGTGCAGGCGGTCCATGCAGCGGCAGGGCCACACCTTGAGCTAATATGCGCCGTTGCCATCCGGAGGTGTCATGGGTTTTCCGAATCTGATCTTCGCCCTCGCCTGCTGCCTGCTGGCTGCTGCCGTCGTGGCACAACCCATGGCCATCGTGACGATTCATGGCGAGCAGTCACACCAGTTCGAGGTGGAAGTGGCCGCCACGCCCGAATCCCGCAGTCAGGGGCTGATGTATCGCACCGAACTCGCTGACGACGCCGGTATGCTGTTCGTCTTCGAGCGGCCCGCCGAGGTGGGGTTCTGGATGCGCAACACCTTCATCCCGCTGGACATGATTTTCATCGATCGGCGCGGCAGGATCGTCCGCATCCATCCCATGGCCGAGCCCCACGACGAGACCCTCATCTCTTCAGGCCAGCCGGTCACCCACGTCCTGGAGATCAATGGCGGATTGGCCGCAGAGCTCGGCATCGAACCCGGGCAGCGCATGACCGTCGACTGGCCCGGGCAGGCAACCAGCAAGACCGAATGATTTCTGGCCTCCATCACCCGCTGTAGTGATGCTCGAAGCAGAAGTTCGTGGCCTCCACAAAGCCGGGAACGGAGCCGCAATCAAAGCGCCGCCCCTGGAACTTGTAGGCCATCACGCAGCTTTCCCGAGCCTGGGTCAGCAGCGAGTCGGTGATCTGCACCTCTCCATTCTTGCCGGGCGGGGTCTGCTCGATGATGTCGAAGATGTCCGGCGTGAGGATGTAGCGGCCGATCACCGCGAGATTGCTTGGCGCCTCGTCCGCCGGCGGTTTTTCCACCATATCGGTCACGCGAATGATGCTATCGCTCACCACCTCACCGGCAACCACCCCGTAGGACGAGATGCGCTCCCTGGGGACCTCCATCACCGCGACGATGCTGCAGCGGAACTGCCGGTAGAGCTTGGCCATCTGGGCCAGAACGCCGTCGCCGCCCTCGTTCAGGCAGAGGTCGTCGGCGAGCACGACGCCGAAGGGATTGTCACCGACCAGTGGTCGGCCCATGAGGATGGCATGCCCGAGGCCCTTCATGGAGTTCTGGCGGGTGTAGGAGAACGTGGCGCGGTTGATGAGCGTGCGGATGTTGTCGAGCAGTTCTTCCTTGCCGGTGCCGGCGATCTGATGCTCGAGTTCGTAGCTGACGTCGAAATGATCCTCCAGCGCCTGCTTGCCCCGGCCGGTGACGAAGCACATTTCGTGCATGCCCGCCTCGACCGCCTCCTCAACCCCGTACTGCACCAGGGGTTTGTTGACGATGGGCAGCATTTCCTTGGGCATAGCCTTGGTCGCGGGCAGGAAGCGGGTGCCGTAGCCGGCAACAGGAAACAGGCACTTCTTGATCATGGGTGGTCCTCGATCCCAGGTTCAAATGAGGTTCAAATGCGGGGCAGATGAGTGAAGCATACCCCGATAGGCGTGACTCGGCCGTGACTCGTCGCCCGGCACAGTCTAACGTCGCTGATGGACCGAGGGAGAGCAACCATGAGTGAACACATCCGCCTCGACGTCGATGACGGCATCGGCATCCTGCGCATCGACCGGCCTGAGAAAAAGAACGCGATGACCTATGCCATGCTCGGCGCCTTTCTCGATCGGGTGACCGCCATCGCCGAGGACGATGCCATCCGGGTGGTGATCTTCACCGGAGTGCCCGGTGCCTTCTGCGCCGGCACCGATCTGGCCGACCTCGCGACCATACCCGGCACCGAGCGGGGCGTACGCGGTCGTGCTGACGAGGAAGATCGCTGGTGGCCGCTGATCAAGTGCGGCAAACCGGTGATCGGTGCCATCGACGGCCCCGCCGTGGGCATGGGGGCGGAACTCAGCAGTCAGTGTGATCTGCGCCTCGCCACCCCGCGCGCCCGCTTCGCCTGGAACTTCGTCCACCGCGGCCTGGTACCGGATACGGGTGCCGGCAGCTGGCTGCTGCCGCGCCTCATCGGTCCCCAGCAGGCCCTGAGGCTGCTGTACACAGGGGAGTTCCTCAGCGCCGATCAGGCCCTGGAGCTGGGCTATCTGCTGGAACTGGTGGAGCCGGAACGGCTGCTCGATCGCGCCCTGGAGCTGGCCCGGGCCATCCTCTCCGGGTCACCCTTCGCCCAGGGTCGCCTGAAATCGTTGGTCTATGAAGGCCTGCAACGTGATGTGGCCACGCACATGACAGCCCACGTCGAGGCCCTGAGCGCCTGCTTCAAGTCTGACGACCACCGTGAGGGGGTCGCCGCCTTCATCGAACGGCGACCGCCGAAGTTCACCGGCACCTGAGCACCGTTCGGGCCCTGCAGCCTGCGCTGAATGTCATCCTGATCGGCGCATTTCGCTGTGCGAAACAGCGCTCTCCCACAAGCTGGCAG
>JAFIFL010000225.1 GCA_020832055.1 Gammaproteobacteria bacterium | reverse complement strand
CGCGCCAGGGATGGCGCGCAACCGAGCGCTATTTCGCACAGCGAAATGCGCCGATTGGGATGACATCCACCGAAGGCAACGACTTCAGCTTCGGCAGAGCGCTTCGAGATCGGCCCATTTGCCTGCGGCAAATAGGGCTCTCCCACAAGGCGGAACGCCAGCTTCAAGCGACACGCCACTGTGGGAGAGCGCTATTTCGCACAGCGAAATGCGCCGATTGGGATGACATCCACCGAAGGCAACGACTTCAGCTTCGGCAGAGCGCTTCGAGATCGGCCCATTTGCCTGCGGCAAATAGGGCTCTCCCACAAGGCTGACCGCCAGCTCCGGGCGGGACGATGAGACGCTTGCATGAATCGAATACCCACCGCAGGCTCGACGGAGCGAAGCAGGAGAGACTCATGACGCCATCACCACGCACACACCAGAGCGAAGTCGTCGTCGACGGCTTGAGGTTCGGCGAAGGTCCACGCTGGCATGAGGGCCGGCTGTGGTTTTCCGACATGCACGAGGGTGTCGTCCTGGCAATGACGCCGGCGGGGGAGCTGGAGACGATCTGTACCGTCCCCGGAGAACCTTCCGGGCTCGGTTGGCTGCCCGACGGGCGGCTGCTGGTGGTGTCCATGCAGGATCGCAAGCTGCTGCGGCAGGAGGCGGACGGCGAACTGGTGGTGCATGCGGACCTCGGCAGTCTGGCGCGCTTCCACTGCAATGACATGGTGGTGGCCGAGGACGGCACGGCCTGGGTCGGCAACTTCGGCTTCGATCTGCATGCCCGTGCGCCCTTCCGCAGCACCGAGCTGATCCGCGTGGACCCCAACGGCCACGCCACCATCGCCGCCGAGGAGCTGGGTTTCCCCAACGGCACCGCCATCACCCCCGATGGCCGTACGCTGATCATCGCGGAGTCCTTCGCCGGGCAGCTGAGTGCCTTCGACATCGAGGCCGACCGCTCCTTGAGCCGGCGCCGGGTGTGGGCGAAATTGCCCGAGGGTCGGGTGCCCGACGGCATCTGCCTGGACGCGGAAGGTGGCATCTGGGTGGCGTCGCCCATGGGCGACGTCTGCCTGCGGGTGCTCGAAGGCGGCGAGGTCACCGACGTGGTGGAACTCGATCGCGGCGCATTCGCCTGCATGCTCGGCGACGATGACCGGCGAACGCTCTACATCTGCACGGCCGGGGACTCCGATCCGGCCAAGAGCCACGCCCGCAGCGGCCGCATCGAGCGGGTGCGGGTCACGGCAGCCGGTGTCGGACGGCCCTGACGCGCAGCGTTGAAGAAGAGCCGAGGAGGAGCGCCCATGAAACTCGCCAGCCTGAACGACGGCAGCCGCGACGGCTGCCTGATCCTGGTATCGCAGGACCTGAGCGAGGCGGTGGCCGCCGCTGATATCGCCGCCACGCTGCAAGGCGCCCTGGATGACTGGAAGCAGGTGGCACCCGCCCTGGCGGCACGCAGTGACGCCTTGAACGCAGGCAAGGCAGAGTACCGCTTTCCTTTCGCAGCCCATCGCTGTCTGGCGCCCCTGCCGCGTGCCTTTCAGTGGGTGGACGCGTCCGCCTACGTCAACCACATGGAACTGGTGCGCAAGGCCCGCGGTGCGGAGATGCCGCCGAGCTTCTGGGAGGATCCGCTGATCTACCAGGGCGGCTCCGATCACCTGCTGGCCGCCCACGCTCCCATCGCCATCCGCAGCGAGGCCTGGGGGACGGATCTGGAAGCGGAAATTGCGGTGATCACCGACGACGTCCCGATGGGTAGCACCCCTGAAGCCGCAGGCCAGCACATTCGTCTGCTGATGCTCATCAACGACATTTCGCTGCGTCATCTCATTCCGGGCGAACTGGCCAAGGGCTTCGGCTTCTACCAGTCCAAGCCGGCATCGGCCTGTTCCCCCGTGGCCGTGACGCCGGACGAACTCGGCGCGGCCTGGGACGGTCGCCGGCTGCATCTGCCGCTGGTCAGCTCCGTCAATGGCCGTCGGCTCGGCGCGCCGGAGGCGGGTTCTGACATGACCTTCGACTACCCCACCCTGCTCGCCCACGCCGCCCGCACCCGCAGGCTCGGTGCCGGCACCATCCTCGGCGGAGGAACCGTGTCCAATGTCGACCGCAGCCATGGCTCCGCCTGTCTGGCCGAGGTCCGCATGCTGGAAACCCTGGCCCACGGGGAAGCGAAGACCGAGTTCCTGAAGGCCGGCGACCGCGTCCGCATCGAGATGTTCGACCCCGCCGGGCAGAGCATCTTCGGCGCCATCGATCAGGTGGTGGAGCGCGTGGAGCCCGCCGAGGACTGAGCGTCAATGCCGGCGGCGGCGGAGGTCGGCGAGGATCTCCCGGGCCGCATTGTGGCCGGGAAGACCGGATACGCCGCCTCCGGGATGGGTGCCCGACCCACACAGGTACAGCCCCGGCAACGCGCCCCGATACCGGGCCTGCCCGAGCATGGGTCGCGCCGAAAACAGCTGATCGAGGCTCAGGGCGCCGTGAAAGATGTCGCCGCCGGTCAGTCCGAAGATGCGCTCGAGATCCAGCGGGCTCAGCACCTGACGACCGAGCACAGCCGCGCGGAAGTTCGGCGCGTATTCGTTGACGGTGTCGATCATGAGATCCGCCACGGCCTCACGCTGATCGTCCCAGTGCATGCCGTCGGGCAGCACCGGCGCCGTGTGCTGGCAGAACAGGCTGGCCACGTGCTGCCCGGGCGGCGCCAGACTGTCATCGACGGTGGACGGAATCACCATCTCGACGATGGGACGTCGCGACCAGCCCAAGGTGCGGGCATCGAAATAGGCCTGTTCCATGTAGCCCAAGGTCGGCGCGAGGATGATGCCGGCCGTGTGATGGGGAGCCCGACCCCGACCGGGGAGGCAGGTGAAGTCCGGCAGCTCCGCCAGCGCGACATTCATGCGGAAGCTCGCGGACCCGCAGCGCCACTGCCGCATGCGCTCGAGCACGGCCGCGGGCAGATCCGTCGGGTCCATGAGGCCGAGATACAGCGCGCGCGGATTGAGATTGGAGACGACGATGCGGGCCCGGTGCACATCCCCCTGCTCCGTGACCGCACCGACCACGCGACCGCTTTCCACCAGCAGTTCCCTGACCGGTGCGTCGACGGCCATCGTCACGCCGCGCTCCGCGCAGGTCCGCGCCATGGCCGCGGTGATCGCCCCCATGCCGCCCATGGCGTGTCCCCAGGCACCCTTGCGCCCATTCACCTCGCCAAAGACGTGATGCAGCAGCACATAGGCCGAACCGGCAGAGTAGGGACTGCCGTAGTGCCCCACCACACTGTCGAAGCCGAGGACGGCCTTGATGGGATCGCTCTCGAAGAAGCCGTCGAGATAGTCCCCGGCCGAGCCCGTGAACAGGCTCAGCAAGGTCTGCCGCAACGAAGCGTCGAGGCGCGCCAGACGGCGGCCGACCCGGGCACTGCGCAGCATTTCCGGCAGGGCCGCCCACCACCCCCCGGTGGTGACGTTGGGCGGCGTCAGCAGGGCCAGTTCACGCAGCACCTCCGCAATGGCCTCCAGGCGGGCACCATAGTCGTCCAGCCGCTCGGCATCCTGCGCCGAGAACTTCGCGACCTCGGCGGCAGTTCGACCATCCCCGACCAGCAGGTAGCGACCATCCTCCGTGGGCAGAAAATTGGCCACCTCCCGCTCGACGATCCGGAGCCCCTGGCGCGTCAGGTCGAGATCCCGGATCACCTTCGGATGCAACAGGGACACCGTGTAGGCCGCCACCGAGTTGCGGAAGCCCGGGTGGAAAGACTCGGTGACGGCCGCACCGCCCACCACATGGCGCCGCTCCAACACGGAAACCTTCAGACCCGCCGCCGCGAGATAGGCCGCGCAGGTGAGGCCGTTGTGCCCGGCCCCGATCACCAGCACGTCAGTGGCTGACCCCGCCGCTGGCTTCATGCCCACACCATTCCCACAAGCAGCGCCCCAGCCCAGTACAATCCACGGCTCATCAGTGCCGTTCCATGCCCCGAAGGAGCTGATCCTGCAGTGAACGACGCCAATCTGGAAGCACGCCTGACCGACCTCGAAGGCCGTTATGCCTTCCTCGACGACCTGCTGAACCATCTCGAAGCTGTGGTGACGGCCCAGCAGCGCCACATCGACGAGCTGCGCGATCAGCTCGCGCAGACCCGCGAGGCGCTGAAGCAGGCCGATCTTTCCGATGGGTCGGGTCCAAACGACGAGCCCCCTCCCCCCCACTATTGAGACCGCCATGGCCCAACTGACCTTTCTCGGCGCTACCGGCGAAGTCACCGGTTCGCGCTACCTGATCGAGACCGACACGGCCAAGGTGCTGCTCGAGTGCGGCATCCGCCAGGGCGGCGCGAAGGCCGAGCGCAGCAACCGTGCCTCCCTGCGCAAGCTGGCGAAGACCCTGGACGCGGTGGTGCTGTCCCATGGCCATCTCGACCACGCCGGGCTGCTGCCGAAGCTGGTCCGGGACGGCTACCGGGGGCCGGTGTACTGCACCACAGGCACCCGCAACCTGCTGGACATCATGCTTCGGGACGCGGCCTTCGTGATGGGCAAGGACATCGAGTGGGAAAACAAGAAGCGCGAGCGGGCCGGCCGCAAGCTGCTCGAACCCATCTACACGCTGGACGACGTGGAGGAAGCCCTCGATCGCTGCCGGCCCCTGCCCTACGGCAGGAACGAAACCATCGCGCAGGGCGTGGATCTGGTGTTTCAGGATGCCGGTCACATTCTCGGCTCGGCCATCGTCGAACTGATGCTCGATGGCGGCGGACGCCGGCGCCACCTGGTGTTCTCGGGCGATCTCGGCAATGCGGATTCGGTGCTGATGAACGATCCGACACGCGTCGAGCACGCCGATGCAGTGCTGCTGGAGAGCACCTACGGCAACCGCGACCATCGGCCCCTCAGCGAGACGCTCGACGAACTGGCCGGGATCCTCGCGGACGCCGATCGCAACGGCGGCAACGTGCTCATCCCCGCGTTCGCGGTGGGCCGGACCCAGGAGGTGCTCTATCACCTCGGCATCCTCCACCACGAAGGCCGCATGCCCCAGCAGAAGGTGTTCCTGGACAGCCCCATGGCCATCGACGTCACCCGGCTCTACGACCGCCGCCGGCACCTGCTCGACGCCGATGATCTCGACAAGCTCGAGGAGGCGGGTGGTCTGGCGCTGGAGCGGGCCCTGCCGCCACTGCAGTTCAGCGCCAGCGTCGAGGAGTCCATGGCCATCAATCGCATCAAGGGCGGGGCCGTGATCATCGCCGGCGCCGGCATGTGCAGCGGCGGGCGCATTCGCCACCACCTGAAATACAACCTCTGGCGGCAGCAGAACCATGTGGTCATCGTCGGCTTCCAGGCCGAGGGCACGCTGGGCAGGATGCTGGTGGATGGGGTGGAGAAGGTCAGACTGCTCGGCGAGGACATCGCGGTGAAGGCCCGGATCCACACGCTCGGCGGCTTCTCCGCCCATGCCGGCCAGTCCCAGCTCATCGGCTGGGCCGAAGGTTTCCGCAATCGCCCGGTGTTCTACCTGATCCATGGCGAGCAGAGCGCCCGGGAAACACTGGCTGCGGCCATGTCCGAAGGCCATGGGCTCGATGCGCGGGTCCCGGAAGCCGGCTCCACGATCACGATCTGAACGCAGGCCCCGGCAGGTTGCGGTCGACCCGTCTGATTCGACAGAACGACGCCGGGGGGCGCCCTGCCAGCCAGGAGGCTGCTACCATCGGCGCCAGACAATGACGAGATGAGGGAGTGACGATTCATGCAGGATTCCCAAACCGGCCTGGTGGCCGATCTGTTCCAGCTGGCCATGTCCGAGGAGGCCCAGCCTCTGATGGATGCGGTCAAGAAGCACATCCGCGACAACGTGGATCCCATCACCGAGGAATTCTTCGCGCTGGACAAGGAAAAGACGGACCGCTGGTCCTGGCATCCGCGGCAGCTCGAACTGCTCGAAGGTGCGAAGAACGCGGCCAAGGAGAATGGCCTGTGGAACTTCTTCCTGCCTGACAACGAGTACGGCAGCGGCCTGACCAACCTCGACTACGCCTACATCGCCACCGAACTCGGCAAGTCGCCGCTGGCCTCCGAGTCGCTGAACTGCAGCGCACCGGACACCGGCAACATGGAAGTCCTCGAACGGGTCGGTACGCCGGAGCAGAAGAAGCAGTGGCTCGAACCGCTGCTGAACGGCGAGATCCGCTCCGCCTACGTCATGACCGAGCCGGGTCTGCCCTCCTCCGATGCCCGCAACATCAGCACATCCGCCGTTCTCGACGGCGACGAGTGGGTCATCAACGGCGAGAAGTTCTACATCTCAGGTGCCGGCGACCCGCGCTGCAAGATCATGATCGTGATGGTCAAGACCGACCCCAACGCGCCTTCCCACCAGCAGCAGTCGCAGATCCTCGTGCCCATGGGCACGCCCGGGGTCGAGATCCTCGGCGCCATGGAAGTGTTCGGCAAGGACCACGCACCCCGTGGCCACATGCACATGCGCTTCACCGATGTGCGGGTGCCCAAGGAGAACATCCTGCTCGGCGTCGGCCGCGGCTTTGAGATCTCCCAGCTGCGCCTCGGCCCCGGCCGCATCCATCACTGCATGCGCTCGCTGGGCAAGGCCGAGAAGGCGCTGGAGCTGATGGTGAAGCGCTCCGCCACCCGTGAGGCCTTCGGCCGGCCCATCGCCAAGCTCGGCGGCAACCTCGAAATCATCTCCCGCGCCCGCATCGACATCGATGCCATGCGGCTGATGGTGCTGCAGGCTGCCAAGGCCATGGACGTACTCGGCAACAAGGAAGCCCGGGTCTACGTCAGCGCGGTGAAGGCCATGGTGCCGGAGCGGGTGTGCCAGATCATCGACCAGGCCATGCAGATGCACGGTGCCGCCGGCATCTCCCAGTGGACGCCGCTGGCCGAGATGTACACCGACATGCGCCACCTGCGCTTCGCCGACGGCCCCGATGAGGTGCACCACATGGTGGTGGGCCGCAACGAACTGCAGAAATACGATCTGTGGTGACCCG
>JAFIFL010000224.1 GCA_020832055.1 Gammaproteobacteria bacterium | reverse complement strand
CCTAATCGCAAAGCGATTGGGCCGATCTCGAGGCGCTCTGCCGAAGCCGACCCCCCGCCTTCGCTGAACGTCATGCCGATCGGCGCATTTCGCTGCGCGAAATAGCGCGCTCCCACAAGGCGGCAGCCCCCCCACTGTGGGAAGGCCCTAATCGCAAAGCGATTGGGCCGATCTCGTGGCGTTCTGCCGAAGCTGAAGCCCCAGCCTCCGCTGGAGGCCATGCAGAGCGGCATATAGCCTTCCATCGAAGCCCGTTGCAGGCCATGAGAGCCACTTCAAGCAATACGGAAGCGGCGCCGCAGGGCGCGCAGCGCCGTAAAGGCCAGCGGCCACATCAGGGCACTGGTGAAGGCCGGCAACAGGATCAGGGGCGTCCAACTCGCTCCGCGGGTGAGGACGTCCGCCCAGAATCCCAGCAGGCGCGACAGGCCGATGGCCACGAACACGATCAGCGCCTGCTGCAGGAGCGAATACATCCGCAGGCGTTCGTACAGCGACAGGCCGACGAAGGCCACCAGGACGAATCCCAGCGCATGCAGGCCAAGCAGGCTGCCGGTGAGACTGTCCACGAGCAGGCCCAGGACCCACGCCGTGAGCATCCCCACCTGCTGGGGCACCGCCATCACCCAGTAAAGCAGGACGATGGCACTCCATTCCGGCCGCAGCCAGCCGAGGATCTCGGGTGTTCCTTCAGGCAGCCTCACCGCTGTCAGCAGGAGCGCGAGGAGCAACGTCGCCCAGATCACCAGCGTGTCAGGAAACCTCACTGTCCGCCCTCGCCATCCCGGTTTGGCGGCACCGCCAGTGGCTCGGACAGGCTCTCGGGAAACCCCTCGAAACGCGGCGGCGGCGAACCCGGAGCGGTCTCCGGCCGTGCCACCAATCCCAGATGACGGCTGCGTTCGAGCTGCGCCAGCGGGCGGGCGCGAATGCTCAGGAAGGGCTCACCGGGCTCCATTTCAACGCTGGACACAACAGCCACCGGGTAACCGGGAGGGAAGCGACCGTCGAGGCCTGACGTCACCAGCAGGTCATCGACCCGAACGTCTGCCGTCTCAGGGACATGCCGGAGTTCCAGCAATGCCGCCTCACCGGTCCCGTAGAGCAGGGCCCGATAGTCGTTGCGATTGACCAGCACCGGCGTGACGTGGATCGGGTCGGTGATGAGCAGCAGGCGACTCGAATGCCTTCCGACCTCCACCACCTGCCCCATCAGGCCATCCGAATCGAGGACCGGCTGGCCCTCGAACACGCCGTGCAGGTCGCCTTTACCGAGGATGAGGCTGCGGGCACCGGGGTCCGGCACGATACCCACCACCTCGGCGAACAGCACCCGGCCCTCCACCCGGGCCGAAGAACCCAGCAGCGCCCTGAGGCGCTCGTTCTCCTCGAACAGGGCGTGGGCCCGCTGAGCTTCCAGGGACAGGCTCAAGAGCTGCTGCCGCATGCTCAGATTGTCCTGACGCAGGCGCACGTAGCCGAGCAGGGCTTCAGTGGCGGCATAGGGTTGGTCGGTGATCACATACAGCGGAGCGGTCACCGTCACCAGGGCGCTGCGCAGGTGTTCGAGCCAGCGCGTCTGATGGTCAGCGACCATCAGCCCCAGCGACAACACCGCCAGGGCCAGCGCCTTGTAGCCTGTGAACGAGCGTTCGAGGAAAAGCGACTTGATGGTTCACTCCCCCCGACAGCCTTGCCGGCTGAACGGTTGCAGCGTCAATCGCTGGACAGGAGATCCAGCGAGCCGAGTTCGTCCATCAGTTCCAGGGCCTTGCCACCGCCGCGGGCCACGCAGGTGAGCGGCTCATCCGCCACCAGTACCGGCAACCCGGTCTCCTCGGCGATCAACAGCTCGATGTCGCGCAGCAATGCCCCACCGCCGGTGAGTACAATCCCCGACTCGGCGATGTCAGCCGCCAGTTCCGGCGGCGTCTGCTCCAGCGCATTCTTCACCGCCTGGACGATCATCGACAAGGGCTCCTGCAGCGCCTCGAGGATTTCATTGGAATTCAGCGTGAAGCTGCGCGGCACACCCTCAGCCAGATTGCGGCCGCGGACATCGATCTCACGAATCTCCTTGCCCGGAAACGCGGTACCGATCTCCTGCTTGATGCGCTCGGCGGTGGAATCCCCGATGAGGCTGCCCTGGGTCCGGCGTACGTAGCCGATGATGGCCTCGTCGAAGCGGTCGCCGCCCACCCGGACCGACTCCGAATAGACGATGCCGTTCAAGGAAATCACGGCGATCTCCGTAGTGCCGCCACCGATGTCCACCACCATGGTGCCAATGGCTTCATGCACCGGCAAACCGGCGCCGATGGCCGCGGCCATGGGCTCTTCGATCAGCCAGACGTCGCGGGCACCCGCCGACAATGCGGATTCCTTGATCGCCCGCCGCTCCACGGCAGTGGCTTTGCCGGGCACGCAGATCAGCACCCGGGGACTCGGACGGATGAACGAGTTCTGATGCACCTTGGCGATGAAGTGCTTGAGCATCTTCTCGCAGACCTGAAAGTCGGCGATGACCCCGTCCTTCAACGGACGGATGGCGGTAATATTGCCCGGCGTGCGCCCGAGCATGCGTTTGGCGTCGGTACCCACGGCGGCAACGATCTTGGTGTTGTTGTGCTGGCGGATCGCCACCACGGACGGCTCGTTGAGGACGATACCCTCTCCACGAACATAAATGAGAGTATTCGCCGTACCCAGGTCGATGGACAAGTCCCTGGAGAACAGCCCCCTGATATTCTTCAACATTGAGTGGTTTGTACCCCATTAGGGAGACTGGCGGAATTGCGCCGAACTCTAGCAATGGCGGGGCTGCCGAGCAAGGCGGAAATATGATAATTTCCGCGACCTTGCGTTTCGCTCCCCAACCACGGATCAACTTGCAGGGTCTTGTGCTCGCCGGTGACCGGCGGGCTTGTGGCCCCACTGTTTCGGAACTTCAGCATGGCAATCGACGCAGAACAGGTCAGGCGCATCGCCCACCTGGCGAGGATCGGTCTGGCAGCCGATGAGGCGGACCGTTACATCGGCGACCTCGAGTCCATCCTGACCATGGTCGAGCGCATGCATGGCGTGACCACGGCCGGCGTCGCCCCGCTGGCGCACCCCATCGACGTCGGGCAGCCACTGCGGCCGGACAGGGTCACCGAAACCGACCAGCGCGATGCCTACCAGGCCGACGCCCCGGCGGTGGCCAACGGCTTCTATCTGGTGCCGCGGGTGGTCGAATGAACATGCCCCGCAATGGATTCCCCGACACCCTCGTCACGGCAGCCCGGGCCCTGGCCAGCGGCGACTTCAGCAGTCATGAACTGGTCAGCGACTGCCTGGCACGGATCGAGGCGGGTCGGCACCTCAACGCATTCGTCAGCGTCGATGCCGAGCGCGCCCTGGCAGCCGCATCAGCAGCCGACCGCCGCCCGGCCGACGAACGGGGTCCGCTCAACGGTCTGCCCATCGCCATCAAGGACATCTTCTGCCAGACCGGTGTGCGCACCACGGCCGGTTCGCGCATGCTCGAAAACTGGCGCGCGCCCTATGACGCCACGGTCATCGAACGTCTGACCGCCGCCGGAGCGGTGCTGCTCGGCAAGACCAACATGGACGAATTTGCCATGGGGTCTTCCGGCGAGAACAGCTACTTCGGTGCCACACGCAATCCCTGGAACGACCGCCACGTCCCGGGTGGGTCCTCCTCGGGCTCCGCTGCAGCCGTGGCGGCGGGCATGGTGCCGGCGGCGCTGGGCACCGACACCGGCGGCTCCATCCGTCAGCCCGCGGCGTTCTGTGGCCTGACCGGGCTGAAGCCCACCTATGGTCGGGTATCCCGCTGGGGCATGATCGCCTTTGCATCGTCGCTCGATCAGGCCGGCCCCATGGCCTGGGACGCTGACGACCTCGCCCTGCTGCTGAATGTGATGGCAGGTGTGGATCGTCGCGATTCCACCAGCGTCGACGAAGTCGTGCCCGACTACACGGCCGGACTGACAACTTCCATCCGCGGCCTGCGCATCGGACTGCCGGACGACCTGCTCGGTGACGATGTCGGTGCCGAGGTACGCGCCACGGTCGAGGCCACCCGCAGGGTCTTCGAGGGCCTCGGCGCCACCATCGTTCCAGTGGCGCTGCCCACGGCACTCGCCGGCGTCCCGGCCTACTACGTCCTCGCCCCCGCCGAGGCCTCGGCCAATCTCGCCCGCTTCGACGGCGTGCGCTTCGGACATCGCTGTGCGGATCCGAAAAGTCTCGAAGATCTCTACCTGCGCAGCCGCAGCGAGGGCTTCGGCGCCGAGGTCAAGCGCCGCATCCTCACCGGCACCTATGCGCTGAGTGTGGGCTACTACGATGCCTACTATCTGCAGGCACAGAAGATCCGGCGCCTGATCCGGGACGAATTTCTCGCGGCATTCACCCAAGTCGATGCCATCCTCGCGCCCACCACACCGTCACCGGCATTCGCCCTCGGTGAGAAGACCGACGACCCGGTGTCCATGTACCTGCAGGACGTGTTCACGATTCCCGCCAACCTCGCCGGCATTCCCGGGTTGTCGATGCCGGCCGGCATGAGCGGCGATCTGCCGCTTGGCGTGCAGCTGCTCGGGCCACACTTCGGCGAAGGGACGCTGCTTACGCTCGCCCACGCCTTTCAGCAGGAAACCGACCATCACCTGCGCCGGCCGGGAGCAGCAGCATGAGCCAGTGGGAAACCGTCATCGGGCTCGAAGTCCATGTTCAGCTGGCCACCGCGTCGAAGATTTTCTCCGGCGCTCCGAACCGCTTCGGCGCCGAACCCAACCGCCAGGCCAGTGCCGTCGATCTCGGCCTGCCCGGCGTGCTGCCCGTGCTGAACGAGGCGGTGGTCCACATGGCCATCCGCTTCGGTCTCGCAGTGGACGCCGAGATCGCCCCGGTCACCCAGTTCGCCCGCAAGAACTACTTCTACCCGGACCTGCCCAAGGGCTACCAGATCAGTCAACTCGATCATCCCATCGTCGGCCGCGGGCATCTCGACATCATCGTTGCCGGCAAGGATGGCGATACGGTGAAGACTGTCGGCATCACCCGCGCCCATCTCGAGGAGGATGCCGGCAAATCCATTCACGATCAGGTACCCGGCCTCACCGCCGTAGACCTCAACCGCGCCGGAACGCCGCTGCTCGAAATCGTCTCCGAGCCTGACCTGCGCAGCTCAGCGGAGGCGGTGGCCTACCTGCGTGAGCTGCACGCCATCATCCGCGACCTCGGCATTTCCGACGGCAACATGAACGAAGGCTCCATGCGCTGCGATGCCAACGTCTCCATCCGGCCGCGCGGCGAGGAGAAACTCGGAACCCGCACCGAGATCAAGAACCTGAACTCCTTCCGCTACCTCGAGAAGGCCATCGAGTTCGAAGTCGAGCGGCAGCAGGAGATTCTCGAGGCCGGCGGCCGCATCAAGCAGGAGACCCGCCTCTACGACTCCGAGCGCAACGAGACACGATCCATGCGCAGCAAGGAGGAGGCGGAGGATTACCGCTATTTCCCCGATCCCGACCTGCTGCCGGTAACCATCACGCCGGCACAGATCGAGGCCGTGCGAGCGGCCATGCCGGAACTGCCCCGCGCCCGCCGCGAACGCTTCGTGCAGCAGTACGGCCTGTCCACTTACGACAGCCGCATGGTGGCATCGGACCATGGCACGGCGGCCTACTTCGAAGCCTGCGTTGCGGTGGCCGGCGATGCCAAACTGACCGCGAACTGGGTCATGGGCGAGCTCGCCAGCGTCCTCAACCGGGAGGAGAAGGAGATCGGTGCGGCACCGGTGTCGCCCGAGGCGCTGGGCACACTCATCAGCCGCATCCTCGACGACACCATTTCCTCAAAGATCGCCAAGACCGTATTCGAGATCATGGTGACGGAGGGTGGCGGGGCTGACGCTATCATCGAGGCGCGCGGCCTGCGGCAGATGTCGGACAGCGGCGAACTCGAGCGGCTGGTGGACAGCGTCGTCGCCGACAACCCGGATCAGGTCGCCCAGTATCGGGCTGGCAAGACCAAGCTGCTCGGCTACTTCGTCGGCCAGATCATGAAGGCCACCGGCGGCAAGGCCAATCCGGGCCAGCTCAACGAGCTGCTGCGGGCGCGCCTCGATGGAGACACCTGACGCGCCGCCGCCCGGCCTCCGGGCGATGATCGTGGACGAACCCAATTTCATCCCCGACTGGCTGCAGCCAGCCCTGGCCCAACGCGGACTGACGGGGCTCGACGACTTCCTCGCCTATGCCGACAAAGCCCCGGTATCACGGCGCGGCAAGCGGCCTGTCAGGCCGCTCAGGCTGAACGTCGATGGCAGCGATGAAGGTTTCTATCTCAAACAGTTCCGGATCACGCCGCGGTTTCTGATCACCGAGATCATCAAACGCCGGCTGCCGGTGCTGGCCAGCACCCGGCGCGAGCTGAAGATCATCCGCCTGCTCGAACAGCACGACGTGCCCGTGATGACACCGGTGGCCTGGGGCGAACGGCGCTGCCTCGGGTTGCCCGTGGCCGGGTTTCTGCTCGTCCGCGAGGTCGTCGGCGAGCCACTCGTGGACCGCTATCTGCGCGCCACGGGATCCATCCGGAAACGTCTGCGGCACCTTCACGGCAGCCTGATCGGCACCCTGCACCGGCACGGCATTCTGACCAAGGTCAGGCCGCGGGATCTGATCGTAGTCAGCGAGTCCTGGGATGATTTTCGCCATTCGCTGGTGGTGATCGACCGGGAACGGGGCCTGACCACACCCGTTGCACTGCCGTTGAAAAAGCGGGCCACCCAGCTGGCAGACGTCTGGTGCAAAAGCGGCACGGAACTCGGCCTGGGCACAGCGGGAGAACTCGGCGCCTTCCTGGCCGGCTATTTCCGCGCGGCCGGCACCCCACCCTCAGCGCGCCGCGAACTCGAGCGACACATGCTCGCCGCCGGCCTGAGTTTCCTGGGCCTGAAAGTGGCCGCAGCCGCCGAGTTCAAAGGACTTTGGCGAACCCGGCAATAACGGCACTCCGCCGAAGCCGATGCCGCAGCCCTCGCTGGACGTCACGCCCATCGGCGCATTTCGCTGT
>JAFIFL010000223.1 GCA_020832055.1 Gammaproteobacteria bacterium | reverse complement strand
AGCGAAATGCGCCGATCTGCATGGCATCCAGCGGAGGCAGCGGCTTCAGCTTCGGAAGAGTGCCTCGAGATCGGCCCAATCGCTTTGCGATTAGGGCCTTCCCACAGTGGGGGGGCTGCGGCCTTGTGGGAGAGCGCTATTTCGCGCAGCGAAATGCGCCGATCGGCATGACGTGCAGCGAAGGCAGAGACATCAGCTTCGGAAGAGTGCCTCCAGATCGGCCCAATCGCTTTGCGATTAGGGCCTTCCCACAATGGCACTGCGCCGGATTCGAGGAATACTTCATTGTGGCCGGGTGACTCAGCACTCCGACCAGCGCCGCACGAGATTGTTGTAGAGGCCGGTGAGGCGGATGAGATGCGGGTCGCCGTCGCCGTACTTCTCCCGCAGGGCAATCAGCGCCATGTCCATGTCGTAGAGATGGCGGCGATGCTCGGTGTCCTTCACCAGGCTCTGCATGAACATGTAGCAGCCCAGGCGCTCGCCGCGGATGACGGGCGTCACTTCGTGAATGGAGCCGGAGGGGTACACCACCAGACTGCCGGCGGGGAGCTTGATCCGGTGACAGCCGTAGGTGTCCTCGATGGACAGCTCCCCGCCGTCGTAAGCCTCCGGCTGCGAGAGGAACAGCGTGGCGGAGACATCTGTCCGCAGGTAGCTGCCATCCGGCAGCGGCCGCAGGCTGCTGTCCGTGTGCGGACCGTAATGGCTCTTTGCCTGGGTATAGCGATTGAAATTGGGTGGCAGGATCTTGTACGGCAGGGCCGCGGTGATCAGCAGGCTGCTGCGATTCAGCGCCCGCAGCACGATCTTTCGCAATTCCGGCAGCAGCGGCGAGTCCTCCGCCAGCTGCTGATTGCGCTTCGCCAGCCTGGCCTGCGGTCCGGCGCTGATGCCTTCTGACCAGCTGGCCTTTCGAAGCTGGCCGCACACGGCAGCCAGTTCCTCAGGCGTCAGAACGTTGTCGATGGTGACGACCATGGCGCGGCAGCATCCCGAGAGCGTAGACGGAGTGCGGCACCCCTGCGCGGGGGCAGAGGTGTCGCACACCGCGATCAGTCCGCCGTGCGCAACGGCGCCAGCGGTTGGCTAGAAATCATAACGCAGAGTGGCGATCAGCTGCCGGCCGCTGCCGGGGATGCCCTGGGCACCGCCCTCTGCCATCTGCGAGATGTAGTTCTTGTCGAAAATGTTGAAGGCGTTGATCCGCACCTGGGCGTTCTCGTTGAAACGGTAGATCGAGTACAGATCCACCACGGTATAGCTGCCGATGGAGACGTTCTGGCGACGTTGCACCGGGTCGAGGATGGGCTCAGGCGCGCTGGTCTGATCGTCCACGTACTGCAGACCGCCGCCGAAACTGAAGCGCGGCGTGATGTCGTAGGTCGTGAACACGTTGAAGGAATGCTTCGGCGTTCCGCCGAGCCCCTGGCCTTCGAGCTGCGGGAACGCGGCCGAGCTGCGCACCTTGGAGTCGAGGTAGGTGTAGCCGCCGTAAAGCCGCCACTCTGGCGTCACCTGCCCGGCCACCAGCACCTCGAAGCCATCGATGCGCTGCTTGGTATCCAGCACAGAGGGGTCATCGGAGCCGAGGCCCGGCAGCCGGGCCTTGGTCTTGTCGGTCCTGAAGACGGCCGCGTTGACGTCGAGACCCGCCAGAACCTGCCACTTGGCGCCGAACTCGTAGGCCTGGGTCTCCTCCGGATCGACATTGAACAGCGCCGGCGTGGTGATGCGGTTGCCGGCCCCGCCCGCCAGCTGGATCTGGTTGCGATCGAAGTTGCCGGAGACTTCGAAAGCGCTGCCGGTGGCGGCGTAGAGGGATGCATTCGATACCGGCTTGTAGACCAGGCCGACGCTGTAGCTCCACTCCTTGTCCGTGCGGCTCAAAGACAGCGCGTCGGGACGTCCTTCCTCACGGGCCTTGGCCTCGACCCGATCCCAGCGCAGGCCCAGGTTGAGTTCCCATGCCGACGAGAAGCCGATGGTGTTGAGGATGAAGAACGCCAGTTCCTCCGTCTCGAACGCATGCAGCGTGCTTTCGTTGGGGTCCGCAACCGTCGCGTAGGGGGCCGCCGGCCGCACACGCGGTCCGGGGTTGAGTAGGCCGGTCCGCGGACCGTTGACGTCGGGGCGACGACGGTTTTCGTAGGTGAAGCGGCCGAACTCCATCCCCGCCACCACATCGTGGCTGATACCCCCGGTGTCGAAGCTCAACGCCAGGTCGGTCTGGTTGAAGTAGCCCTCGTCCTTCTGATCCCGGGGCTTGAGATCGCCCTGAACCAGCGCTCCGGAGAAATCCCCGGAACCCCAGAACGCCTCCGGGACCTTGATCCGCGGCGATGACGTCATGGAGTCATTGCGCACGACGCTGTAACGGAAGCTGTTGCGGAGGATGACGTTGTCGCTGAAGGCGTGCTCGACGACGAGATTGGCAACGTCCACGTCGATCTTCTGGTAGTCGTCCACATGGCCGAAGAAATCGCTGAAACCGACCTCCGGCGGCAACTTCTGGGTGGCGAAGCCATCGCCACAGCGCTGGTTGCCGACCCGGCCGAACTGCGGGTTGTCGGGCTGGTCACACAGTGACTTCGGCCCCGAGAAACCTTCGCGATCGAAGGGCAGGCCCTTGTCCTCAATGTTGTCCTGGCGCGTGTGCAGCCAGTCCACACTCACCAAGGTGTCCCCGGAGAAGCCCCAGGTGTAGACGCCGAACAGGCCCCAACGCTTGTCGTTGACGATGTCGCGGCCTGGAATATCAGCCGAGTGGCCCATCAGGTTGATGCGCAGGGCGCTGTTGTCATTGATGGGCTGGTTGATGTCGACGGTGGCCCGGACATAGTCGTCGGTTCCTGCACTGGCCTCGACGCGATTGAAGGGCTGCATCATCGGCTGCTTGGTGACGAAATTGATGGTGCCACCGGCGGAGCCGCGGCCGCTGAACGTCGAGTTGGGACCTTTCACCACTTCGAGCTGGTCCACGTAGAAGGGATCACGAAAGTAGTTGCCGAGATCGCGGATGCCGTTGACGTTGATGTCGTCGCGGGCGTTGAAGCCCCGGATCTTGAGCTGGTCGCCGCCCGGCGGGTTGCCTTCGCCGGCCTGCAGACTGATCCCTGGAATGTTGCGCATGGCGTCGCGCAGGGAAGTGACGTTCTGTTCTTCGAGCAGATCCTTGGGCAGGACCGTGATGATGCGCGGCGTGTCGAGGAGCGAGCGGGTGTAGCGGGAACTGTTCATGCGTTCGCCGCGAAACTCGCGGACCTCGATCAGTTCCATGTCGTCGCGGGCGTCGCTGCCCGTGCCCTCGGCCAGGGCTGCCGTGCTGTGGGCGAGACCGGTACCGAGCAGGCCCGAGATCGCCAGACCCATGACGCGCCGTCGGAACAGGGGCGACGGGGCCGCGGGACGGGGAGTCACCCCAGCAGCCGACATCGCGCGGAGATCAGGACAGCCAGTGGCGTCCAACCGCGGGCCCGTCCGATGAGATTGATGAAGCTGCTCAGGATTGGACGAACCCGGACCGCTGTCGCTGCACTGCCTGAAAAAGTACATCTCACAAAACTCCCAAATGCAGGATTTACGGGAACCTCCGCTCCCGCGGTCGGGGCTGCAGGCAGCCCGGCGTCGATACTCTCGAACTTCCCCCAAGCCAGGACCGCGCCCGCCCTGGGGCGGCCGGCAAGACTTCCGTTTTCAGAAAAGCCGGCGCAAACGCTAATCGAAATGAGAATGTTTATCAATAGCAATTGGAGTCACGAGCGAAAGCGGACACCCGACGACCAGAACACGCGTACCGAGGATGGCGCTTGCCGCCCCCAGTGCCCAAAATGCCGGTCACAGGCCAGCCGCCACTCGGAGGGAAACGCCCATGCCCCTGTCCATCGAACCGCAACCCGCGCCCTGTGGTGCCATCGTGCGTGGCGTGGACCTGCGCAAGCCGCTCGCGGCCGACGTGATCGACGAGATCCGCGAGGCATGGCTGGCCCATCAGGTCCTCGCGTTTCCCGATCAGCCGCTGGCCATCGAGGACATCGAGCGTTTCGCGGCCACCATCGGCACGCTGGGAGAGGATCCCTTCTTCGAGAACCTGTCCGGACATCCCCATGTCGCCCAGGTCCGGCGCGATGCCGACGAGCGAACGCCGCTGTTTGCCGAGTCATGGCACTCAGACTGGAGCTTCCTGCCCCATCCCCCCATCGGCACGGTGCTCTATGGCAACGTCATCCCGCCGGTGGGCGGCGACACCCTGTTCGCCAACCAGTACCACGCCTGGGAGGCGCTACCGGCCGCTACCCAGACCCGGCTCGAAGGCCTGCAGGGCATTCACTCGGCCAGACGCGGCTACGCCAGGGACGGGCTCTACGGCGAGCGCGACAAGGGCCGCTCCATGGCCATCCGCTATTCGGACGAGGCGCTGGCGACCCAGTTGCATCCCATCGCCCGGGTGCATCCGGAGACCGGGCGTACCTCGTTGTTCGTCAGCCCGGGCTACACCATCGGCATCGACGGCATGGCCGAGGACGAAGCCCACGCACTGCTGATGGAACTGTTCCGTCACCAGGGCCAGGAGGCGTTCGTCTATCGCCATCGCTGGTCGCCGGAGATGCTGGTGCTGTGGGACAACCGCTGCCTGCTGCACGCCGCCACCGGCGGCTACGACGGCCATGCCCGACTGCTGCACCGGATCACTGTGGCGGGCTGACAGAGGCTGCCGGAAAACCAGCTCACCGAAGGCCCGCAATCTCTCGAGGAGAAGAAAGTCCATGGCTGGCGATGCAGAAAATACCGTAAGGCGGTTCTGGGACATCCAGAACGACGGCGACTACACCCGGCTGGTCGAGCTGTTCGCGAAGGACGCCGTGCTGGAGGATCCCATGTTCGGTACCTTCAAGGGCCGAGAAGCCATCGCCGAGTTCATGGCGAAGATGAACCAGGAAATGGGTGGGCGCGGCATCCACTTCACTCTGGTCGAACTGGCCGGAGACGATCACACGTCCTGGGCCCGGTGGATTGCCCACACCCCCGAGGGCGAACGGGAGGGTGTGGGCATCTACCGGGTCAAGGACGGTCAGATGACCTACTACCGCGACTACATGCATCCCCCGAAGAAGGACTGACCGGCCCGCGCCTTCGCTGACTGGCGTCAGCGAAGGCACCAGGAGACGGTCAGGGTTTCTCGAGCCACTCATTGAGCAACTTGTGGAAGTGCCGCGGCTTGGTCTCGCCGTAGTTGGCGAAGATGATCTCGGGATTCTTCAGCATCTTCAGGCCCCGCTGCACTTCCGGCATGTTGACCACGTCCTGGTTGAACACCTTGGCCAGCATGCCGAGCTCCGGCGCATCGCACCAATCATCGTCCGGCCCCAGCCAGTGCACCTCGCGGACCGGCTCGAAGTGGCCGTCTTTCGGAATCGGAGCGAGGTACATGCACTCCATGATGCACTCTTCGGGGTTGTCGCCATGGGGCCGGAAACGGTAGTTGATCTGGTTGAAGCAGCCCCAGGGGTGGAAATTCGGGAACAGGGTCAGGTAGATCGAATCGAGCAACTCCGCATCGCAGACGTCGTCCACCTCGTCACCGAGGGCGCCGCGGAAGGACTCCCGGACCGGTTCCGCCATCACCTGACGCAGGTTCTTGCCCCGGGGCACCTTCGGCGGCGGCGGCAGCGGCACCACGTTGGCGCCCGGCAGCTGCTTGCCGCCGATCCAGTTGAGCATGTTGGTGTCGGCGTGGGTCATGGGGCCATCCACCCAGGTACCATCCGGCTTGAACTTGCTGACTTCCCCCCTGTGGTTGGTCACGTGCACCAGACCGTCGTCACGGCATTCATAGACATGGCCGGTGAGGGCGTGGCGCTGCTTGGTGTAAAGGCGGGCGTCCGGGAGCGGTTCCCAGTTCTGCTCCATGTGAGGGCTTGGGACGCACTGGGGCGACATGGCCCGGGAGTAGTTGCCGAAGACGTCGTACTGGGTGTTGGCGTCGCCGATCTGGTCGAGAATGGTCGGATGGGTGGCGATGACGTGATAGGCCTCGCTGAAGGCCTCCTGGGCCACCTTCCAGTTGCAGCGCAGAATCTTGGCGACGTGGGCCGTCTTGTAGCGGCGCTCGTAGGGCAGCGTCCCGAACTGCTCGGACAGGTTGCCGACGAAGTCTTCGAGTGGCTCGGCGTTCACGTCCGGATTGATGAAGATGTAGCCGCCCCAGCGCCCCACCTTGACCTCCGGCAGGCTGTGGGTCTCGGCGCTGACGGTGGGGAAGTCCCAGTGGCAGGGGACTTCCTTCAGGCCGCCATCCAGATTCCAGGCCCAGCCATGGAAGGAGCAGCGGAACTCCCGGGCGCGCTTGCCGTGCTTGTCCTTGAGCATGCGGCCCCGGTGCAGACAGGCGTTGTGAAAGGCCTTGAACTCGTCCTCCGCGGTGCGCACCACCAGAAAGGACAGGTGGGCGATCTCATAAATGTGGTAGTCGCCGACCTCGGGAATGTCGAGTTCGTGGCAGGCCATCTGCCAGACCCGCTTCCAGACCTTCTCCACCTCCAGATCGTGGAAGGCCTTCGAGTAGTAGCGCTCCGTGGGCACGGTGGTCGGCCCCTTGGGCATGGGATTCTGGACTTTCAGGATGTCCGGGACTTTGCGGCTGTCCGTGCCCAGGATCTCCTGGTAGGTCATGCCTGCTGATCTGTCGGTACCGGTAGCTGTTTCGACCATGGGATCTGCCCCCTCTTTTGCGGCTGCGATGGGGGCATCTCAACAGCATTCCGGTGCCGGGGAACTGACCTGGATCAAAAAACAATCACTCGTGACTGTAGCCTGGACGAGCGGGCTTTAGCGGGCTGCGGCGCAGATTAGGCGATCCCGAGCGGCGCGGCGCAGTGGCCAGGCGCGGCTGCCAGCCTTTTTGCGCTTCTGCCTCGCCTGCCAGCAGGCCGCAATCAAGGCCGAAGCGCTGAGCCGGGACGACCCCGCCACGGCCTGAAACCGAAGCGCGCGGCCACGCCGACCGTCATCGTCCACTTACGGCCCTGCGTTCAGCGGAGGCAGCACCGTCAGCTTCGGCAGAGCGCTTCGAGATCGGCCCATTTGCCTGCGGCAAATAGGGCTCTCCCACAACAGGC
>JAFIFL010000222.1 GCA_020832055.1 Gammaproteobacteria bacterium | reverse complement strand
GCATGGCCCTCTCTTGTGGGAAGGCCCTAATCGCAAAGCGATTGGGCCGATCTCGGGGCGCTCCGTCGAAGCCGACACCACTGCCCTCGCTGAACGTCGTCCAGATCCCGGCTTCAGCCTCGATTCTGCTGCTTGCCTGACGCATCGAGCATCGCTGCATAGCCCGCCCGGTAATCCGGATAGCACCAGCGAAATCCGAGCTCCTGCAGCACCCGTGGTCGCAGGCGCCGGCTCGGGGAGCGGCCGCCATCATCCTCAACTGGCTCGAGCGTCACGCCAAGCCGATCCGCCAGCCAGGCCAGGACCTCATGACGCGGTGCTGCGGCGCCGTCGCTGCCGATCACCACCGCCGGCAGCTCTGTGCCCGCAAAGGCCTGCTCCAGCAGAAACACCAGGGCCTCGGCGGCATCGTCGCGATGGATGCGGTTGGTCCAATGCACGGGGTCGGACGGCGCACCACGGCCCTGGCGGACCCGCTCGATCAGGGCGCTCCGGCCGGGACCATAGATCCCCGCCAGCCGCAATGCGGTGACCGGCCAGCCGCCTGCCGCCAGGGCCTGCTCCGCAGCGAGCAGAATCCGGCCGCGCTCACTCTCGGGAACAGCCGGGATCGATTCATCAAACTCGATGCCGAGGCTGCCTGGGGCTGCCGGCACGCCCGTCGGCACCGGCTTTCCTGAGCCATAGACACTGGTGCTGGACACCCACAAGGCACGGACGATAGGCCGGCCCACCATGGCCTTGGCCAGATTCTGCGCCGCAGCCAGATAGGTCCTGCGGTAGCCCTCGGCGTCATAATGATCCGGCGTTATGCTGATCACCATCGCTTCGATGTCGGCGGGCAGTGCCGCAAGGGCTGCGGGGTCGCCGAGATCCGCACGCAGCAGCTCCACGCCAGGGGGCGCTTCGCTGCCGCGGCGCACGCCGATCACCCTTGCCCCGCGGTCCAGCAACCGAGTGGCCACGGCTGCACCGAGGTCGCCGAGGCCGATCATGGCGATTCGCCGACGGGCCAGCACTGAGTTCTGCATCCGGTTAGACTCCTCGCGTTCCCTGATGAAATGGCACCGCCATGACCCGCAGCCGTCCTGCACCCGCCGCCCCCGCCCGGCTCAGCGATCCGGTGACGCGCCTGCGCGGCGTGGGCAGCCAGCTCTCAGAACGGCTGGCCAGACTCGACATTCGCTGCATCCGTGATCTCCTGTTCCACCTGCCCGCTCGCTACGAGGATCGCACCCGCATCACCCCCATTGGCAGCCTGAGGCCCGGGACCAGCGCCGTCATCGAAGGCACGGTACTGGCGGCGGACGTGGTGTTCGGACGCCGTCGCAGTTTTCTGTGCCGGGTACAGGACGGCAGCGGGACGGTGTCGCTCCGGATGTTTCACTTTTCGAACACCCAACGCAATCAACTCACGCCGGGGGCCAGAGTCCGCTGTTTCGGGGAAGCCCGCAGCGGCGCCACCGGGCTAGAACTCTACCATCCCGAATACCGTGTCATCGGCAGCGTCGCGCCGCCGCTGGCTGACCGCCTGACACCGGTGTACCCCATCACCGAAGGACTCAGCCAGCAGCGCCTGCGCAGCCTCTGCGCTCTGGCCCTCGGCATGCTCGACAAGACGGACTCCAGGCAGCCCGGATCCGAAGACCTCGAAGCGGACATCGTCGAAGCACTCGAGCTGCTCCATGGCCCCACACCCGAGGTGTCGCTGGATGCTCTGGAATCCGGCCGCCACCCGGCTCAGCAGCGTCTCGCGCTGGACGAGCTGCTGGCCCACCACCTGTCCCTCCTGCAGGCCCGCCGCCGCATGCAGGACATGAAGGCCCGCCCCCTGCCGTGCTCCGGTGATCTGCTGCAACGCTTTCGTTCGACCCTGCCCTTCCCGCTCACCCGCGCCCAGGACCGGGTCATCGCTGAACTGACGGCGGACTTGGCGCAAACCATGCCCATGCTGCGCCTGCTGCAGGGTGATGTCGGCTCAGGCAAGACGGTAATCGCCGCCGCCGCCGCCCTGATCGCCGCTGGCGCCGGTGCCCAGAGCGCGCTGATGGCGCCCACCGAGCTGCTGGCTGAACAGCATGCACGGACGCTCGCACCCTGGCTCGCACCCCTCGGGCTGGCCACCGCGCTGATTACCGGCCGTCAGCGCGTCGCCCAGCGCCGGGAGCAGGAGGAACAGGTCGCGTCCGGGGCGGCCACCCTGGTCATCGGCACCCACGCCCTGTTCCAGGGTGGAGTCACCTTCCACGATCTGGCACTGGTGATCATCGACGAACAGCATCGCTTCGGCGTCCACCAGCGCCTGGCCCTGCGGGCCAAGGGCGAGCAGAACGGGGGCGTGCCCCATCAGCTGGTGATGACAGCGACCCCCATCCCCCGCACTCTGGCCATGAGCGCCTATGCGGACCTTCAGCTGTCGGTACTCGATGAGCTGCCGCCGGGGCGGACGCCGGTGACCACTGTCGTCATCGGCCAGGAGCGACGCCTGGAAGTGATCGAGCGGGTCAGCGCCGCTTGTCGCGCCGGGCGTCAGACCTACTGGGTCTGCACCCTGATCGAGGAGTCAGAAGCCCTGGAGGCCCAAGCCGCGGAGGATACCGCGAAGCTGCTGGGCGAAGAATTGACGGACCTGCGCATCGGCCTGGTTCACGGTCGATTGAAGGGGGAGGAGAAAGCCAGGGTCATGGCTGACTTCGAAGCCGGCAGCATCGATCTGCTGGTGGCGACGACGGTCATTGAAGTGGGGGTGAATGTCCCCAACGCGTCGCTGATGGTGATCGAGAATGCCGAGCGGCTCGGCCTCGCGCAGCTGCACCAACTCCGGGGCCGAGTGGGGCGCGGGGCCACCGAAAGCCACTGCGTCCTCCTTTACCAGCCGCCGCTGTCCCGGACCGGAAGAGAGCGTCTGAGCGTCATGCGGGAATCCAATGATGGCTTCGTGATCGCCGAGAAGGATCTGGAACTGCGGGGTCCCGGCGAACTGCTCGGCACCCGCCAGACCGGACTGGTGGACCTGCGCGTAGCCGATCTGGTGCGGGACCGGGATCTGCTGCCCGAGGTTCAGGCCCGCGCCCGGGAACTCGCCAAACAGGATCCCGCCCAGGCTGAGCGCATCATCGAGCGCTGGCTTGGCAGCCGGACCCAGTACGCCCACGCCTGAAGGGAAGGCCTTTTGATTTCGTCACGCACGTTCTTTCGCGCTGTCGCAGAGGGAACATGCGACGTGACGGACATGGCAGGCTGCGGGCATGCAGGCGGCTGCGCCGCCTTCGCGGACTGCGCTGCGCTCCGTCCAGCTCCCACAACAGAGCCTTCGATCGACGCGATTCCTGTTTCGTGAGAGGCGCTCGGATCACGCGGCTGACGTGGGCACCTTCGCGTCCTCGTTGTCCACCGAGGCGTTCATGTCGTTGAACCGGTCGAGATCGAGCTTGTCCTCGCTGCGCCCCACCACGGTCGCCACCATGCCGTCACCGGAGACGTTCACGGCCGTGCGCATCATGTCGAGCAGACGATCGACGCCGATGATGAGCATGATGCCCTCCACCGGCAGGCCCACCTGCTGCAGCACCATGGTTAGCATGATGAGGCCAACGCCGGGAACGCCCGCGGTACCCACCGAGGCCAGGGTCGCAGTCAAAATGACCATGAGGTATTGGGCCAGGCTCAGTTCGATGCCGTAATACTGAGCGATGAACACCGTCGCCACCCCCTGCATGATCGCGGTCCCATCCATGTTGATGGTAGCGCCCAGCGGGACAGTGAATGACGCCACCTCGTTGCGCACCCCGAGCCGGGCGCGCACCGTCTCCAGGGTCACCGGCAGCGTGGCGCCGCTCGACGAGGTGGAAAAGGCCACCAGCATCGGCTCGCGCATTTTCAGGAAGAAGATGCGAGGCGAGACGCGACCGAGCACCACCAGCAGCAGCGGGTACACCAGCGTGACATGAAGCAGGAGTACACCCACTACGGTGAAGAAGTACGCGGCCAGGGAGCCGATCTCGCCCCAGCCCATGGTCGCGAAGAGGGTCGCCATGAGACAGAACACGCCATAGGGCGCGAGCCAGATCAGGATGGTGACCAGGCGCATGATCACCGCGTTGAGGTCTTCGAACATGGCCTTGATCCGCACGCCTGCAGAACCGGCGCGGGCCACCGCAAAGCCGAACAGGAGGGCGAAGATGATGATCTGCAGCATGGATCCTTCGGCCATCGCCTCCACCGGATTGGTGGGGAAGATGTCGAGAATCACTTCCTTGAAGCTCGGCGCTGGCCGTGGTTCGAATTCCACGTCCGTTGCTGCATCCACGCCGGCGCCGGGACGGACGATCAAGGCCACCAGCAGGGCCAGACTGATGGCGCTCGCGGTCGTCAGGAGATACAGCGCCAGCGTCTTGCCGCCGAGGCGGCCGAGAGCAGCGCCATCACTGAGGTTGCTTGCGCCGCATACCAGAGACACCAGTACCAGCGGCACCACAAGCAGCTGCAGGGAAGCGATGAAGATGCGTCCGCCAACGTCGAGGACGCCATCGATGACGAAGGCCCGCAGGAAGCCTTCCGGGTCCAGCCCCAGGGCATGAATCAGAGAGCCCAATACGAACCCGGCCGCCATGCCGAAAAGGATACGAGCAGTGAGACTCATGGGGCTTCCGCACCGGGAAAAGGAGGTAACCTAACGGGCGCCGGTGCCAAGCGCAATCGGACGGGGCGGATCAGGTCGCCTGCGCGAGCACCGAGCGTCGACTGTGGGTGCTCCCTCGGGGCGGCGGTGCTGACGTCTGTCGAAAGGCGTCACCGAGACTTGGCCGAAGCGCTGTGACTCAGCCGATCTCGATCATCTCGAAGTCGTCCTTGCCGACGCCGCACTCCGGACACACGAAGTCGTCGGGCACATCCTCCCACGCGGTTCCGGGCGCAATACCCTCGTCCTCATAGCCTTCAGCTTCGTCATAGATCCAGCCACAGACGATGCATTGCCACTTCTTCATGCTGAACTCCGGGAGCGGTTGCGAAGGGCGTGTAAACTACTGATCCAGCGGGCGGAAATCAATCCGCAAGGGCGCGCCCCGGATGGGTCCGCCCACGTTTCCCGCTGCTTCTGTAGGACCCCGAAGCGGGATTGCAGCCCAGGTATTGCCAGTCATGACCGCTTCCAGCACAGTGCGGCCGCCATGAAGTCGAACCCACCCCTGCCCAGTACTCCCGAGGCCCTTTTTGCCCTGCTGCACGGACAGCCGGGCCGCGAGGAGGACTTCGCGCTGTTGCGCGCCGACGGTTCCATGACCCAGGCGCTGGCTGCACGCTTCGGTACGGTCCGGGTCCTGCGTACACGGGAAGGGCGGCAGCTGCCCGGTCCCGGCGAGGCGCGCCTGCTCGGCAGGCCACGCCGCGGCGGCTACTGGTGCCGGGAGATTCAGCTGCTGGCTGCGGGTCGCATCCGACTGCGGGCCCGAACGGTCGTACCGGCGGACGCACTAACGCTTCAGCGCGCCCTGCAACGCCTCGGTGATCGTCCCCTGATGGATCTGCTGTTCCTCGGCAGTCGCCTGAGACCGGGCGTGGAACGACAGCATCGCTGTTTCGGCAGCGATGGTGATGGCAATCTGTCCCGGGTCACGGTATTCACGATTCGCGGGAAGCCGCTGCTGCTCAGGGAGAGCCTGACAGACGAAGCGGAGGCGTTTGCGGTCTGACACGGGGCAAGGACGACGCAGAGCTGGCCGCAGCGGCCTGTTTGCAGACATCATCGCGTCAGCAGGGTCCGGGGGTAACTGATGGTGCACGAAGAGTCCTGGCTGGAGCGGGTCCGCGACCGCGTGCCCACCTGGCTTGAGATCACCCGCCTGAACCGCCCGGTGGGAATCGGCCTGTTGTTGTGGCCAACACTCTGGGCCCTGTGGGTGGCCGCCGATGGTGTGCCGGGAACGGCCAACCTGATCATCTTCAGCCTCGGCGTCGTGCTGACCCGGTCCGCCGGCTGCGTCATCAACGACTGGGCCGACCGCGACTTCGACGGCCACGTCGAACGCACCCGCGGCAGGCCTCTTCCGGAAGGCAGAATCCGTTCCGCCGAAGCCCTGATCCTGGCCGCGGTCCTGGTGGCCCTCGCCTTCGTCCTGGTGCTCTTCACCAATCTGCTGACGATCCTGCTGGCCCCCGTGGCCGTCGGACTGGCTGCGCTCTACCCCTTCACCAAACGTCTGACCCACCTGCCACAGCTGTTCCTGGGAGCCGCGTTCTCCTGGGCCATCATCATGGCCTTTGCCGCCGAAACCGGCGCCGTTCCGGAAGTGGCGTGGCTGCTGTTCGTCGCCAATCTGCTGTGGACCGTGGCCTACGACACCGAGTACGCCATGGTCGACAGACCCTGGGATCTGAAGGTGGGCATCAAATCCACCGCCATCCTGTTCGGCGATCTCGACCGGCTGATGATCGGCATCCTGCAGGGCGCCTTCCTGCTGACGCTGCTGCTCCTCGGCGATCGACTCGACTACGGACTGGCCTACTTCCTCGGCGTTGCCGCGGCTGCCGGCGTCTGTGCCTGGCAGCAGTGGCTGATCCGCACCCGTGATCTCGATGCCTGTTTCCGCGCCTTCCGCAGCAACAACGCGGTGGGCATTGCCATCCTCATCGGTTTGATCGTGGATCGCGCCCTTGTGGGAAGGCTCTAATCGCATCGCGATTGGGCCGATCTCGAGGCGCTTCGCCAAAGCTGACGCCGCTGCCCTCGCTGAACGGCATCGCGATCGGCGCATTTCGCTGCGCGAAATAGCGCTCTCCCACAGGGCGCGCCGCCCCAATCTGGCGTTGTCCCCAACTTGTGGGAAGGCCCTAATGGCGCAGCCATTGGGCCGATCTCCTGGCGCTATGCCGAAGCTGATCGTGTTGCCTGCGCTGAAAGCCGTGCCGATCGGCGCATTTCGCTGCGCGAAATAGCGCTCTCCCACAGGGCGCGCCGCCCGAATCTGGCGTTGTCCCCAACTTGTGGGAAGGCCCTAATGGCGCAGCCATTGGGCCGATCTCCTGGCGCTGTGCCGAAGCTGATCGTGTTGCCTGCGCTGAACGCCGTCCCGATCGGCGCATTTCGCTGCGCGAAATAGCGCTCTCCCACAGGGCGCGCCGCCGGAAGGTGGCGTTGTCCCCAAC
>JAFIFL010000221.1 GCA_020832055.1 Gammaproteobacteria bacterium | reverse complement strand
TGCGATTAGGGCCTTCCCACAAGGTTATGCCAACGCCTCGAACAGGCTCTTCAGCGCTGCGCCCGGATCGTCGGCGCGCATGAAGGTCTCGCCGATGAGGAAGGCGTGAATGCCGGCCCCCCGCAGGCGCGCCACGTCGTCGCGATCACGGATCCCGCTTTCCGTCACCAGCAGGCGTCCCTGCGAGCGCGGATCTGTCGACGCTGCGAGCTGTGCCTGCAGCTCCAGACTCGTCTCGATGCGGGTCTCGAAGCTGCGCAGGTTGCGGTTGTTGACGCCGATCAGCGGCGTGGACAGGGCCAGGGCCCGCTGCAGTTCCTCGCCGTCGTGGACCTCGACGAGCACGTCGAGCCCGGCCTCGATGGCGCTGCCTTCGAGTTCGGCCAGCTGATCGTCACTGAGCGCCGATACGATCAGCAGGATGCAGTCCGCTCCGAGGGCGCGCGCCTCCCACACCTGCCAGGGATCGATGGTGAAGTCCTTGCGCAGCACCGGCAGCGTGCAGGCCGCCCGTGCCGCCCTGAGGTAGTCGTCAGCGCCCTGGAAATACTGCCGGTCCGTGAGCACCGACAGGCAGGCCGCGCCGCCGTCGGCATAGCTCACCGCATGGCGCGGCGGATCGAAGTCTGGCCGGATCAGGCCCTTGCTCGGCGAGGCCCGCTTGATCTCCGCGATCACCGCCGCCTCACCGTCGTCGATGCGGCGGCGCAGGGCGGCCGTGAAACCACGGGTCGGATCGGCGTCACGCGCCCGGGCCTTCATGTCGGCCAGCGACCGCTCCCGGCGCCCGGCGCTCACTTCCTCCCGCTTGGTGGCGAGGATCCTTTCCAGGATGTCATCGGCGCTGTTGTCGACCATGCCCGCGTCAATCCTCGCCCATCAGGGACGAAATGCGCACCAGTTCATCCAGGCGCTCCCGGGCGAGACCGGCGGCGATGGCGTCCTGCGCCATGGTGATCCCGTTGGCCAGGGACAGCGCCACGCCGGAAGCGTAAATGGCTGCGCCCGCATTCAGCGCCACGATGTCGGCAGCCGCACCCTCACCAGCCAGCGCCGCGCGCACCAGCTCCAGACTGGCAGCCGGTGAGTCGGCCTCGAGCTCGGTCAGCGACGCACGCTCGAAGCCGAACTGCTCGGGGGTGATGGCGTACTCACGGATCTGCCCGTCCCGCAGTTCCACCACCTTGGTCGGACCGTCAATGGCGATCTCGTCCAGGCCACTGTCGGCATGCACCACCAGCACGTGCCGGCTGCCGAGGGCACACAGCACTTCCGCCAGGGGCCGCTGCCAGACGCCATCGAAGACACCGAGCACCTGATTGGGCGCCCCGGCCGGATTGGTCAGGGGCCCGAGGACGTTGAACAGCGTCCGCACGCCGAGTTCGCGGCGGGCCGGACCCACGTGCTTCATGGCCGCATGGTGGCGCTGGGCGAACAGGAAGCCCACGCCCACCTCACTGATGCAGCGCCCCACCTGCTCCGGCGTCAAAGCCAGATTCACGCCCGCAGCTTCGAGCACGTCGGCGGAGCCGCTGGCGCTGGTCATGCCGCGATTGCCGTGCTTGGCCACATGGGCGCCGGCTGCGGCGGTCACGAAGGCGGCGGCGGTGGACACGTTGAACAGCTTCTTGCCGCTGCCGCCGGTGCCGCAGGTATCCACCAGATGGGGAACATCCACGGTCACCCGGGTGGCCAGCGCGCGCATGGTCTCGACCGCGCCGGTGATCTCATCCACCGTCTCGCCCTTGGCTCGCAGGGCAATCAGCACGCCGCCGATCTGCGCCGGCGTGGCCTCGCCTGTCATCAGCGCCTCGATCAGGCCCTTGGCTTCGCTGCGGCTGAGGTCGCGCCCGGCGAGCAGGGTCTCGAGTGCGTCACGAATCTCCATGGGGCCTCCTGGCTCGTTATCTGATTCCGATTCCCGGACCGACTACGCCGGTTCCGGCACGACCGCCGCTCTCGGCGCTGCAGTCAGAAAGTTCTTCAGCAGATCCTTGCCCACCCGGGTCATGATCGACTCGGGATGAAACTGCACGCCTTCCACATCCAACTCCCGGTGGCGCACACCCATGATCTCGTCGAAGCCACCGTCTGCAGTCTCCGTCCAGGCGGTGACGTCCAGGCATGACGGCAGGCTGTCCCGCTCGATCACCAGCGAATGGTAGCGCGTGGCCTCGAAGGGATTCGGCAGGCCGCGAAACACCCCGGTATCGGCGTGGTGCATCAGCGAGATCTTGCCGTGCATGACTTCCTTCGCGCGGATGATGCGGCCGCCGAACACCTGGCCGATACTCTGATGCCCCAGACAGATGCCCAAAATCGGGATCCTGCCGGCAAAGGCCTCGATCACGGCCATGGAGATCCCGGCCTCGTTCGGCGTGCAGGGACCGGGGGAAATCACGATGCGCTCGGGAGCGAGGCGCCGGATGCCGGCGATGTCGATGGCGTCATTGCGATGCACCACCACATCGGCGCCGAGCTCGCCCAGATACTGCACCACGTTGTAGGTGAACGAATCGTAGTTGTCGATCATCAGCAGCATGGTTCAGCCCTCATCCAGCGCGAGACCGCGTTCCGCAAGGGCGGCGGCACGGAACATGGCGCGGCCCTTGTTCATGCTTTCCTTCCACTCCAGCCGCGGCACGGAATCGGCCACCACACCGCCCCCGGCCTGGATGTGCAGCATGCCGTCCTTGAGCACCGCGGTGCGGATGGCGATGGCGGTATCCATGTTGCCGTTCCAGGCCAAATAGCCCACGGCCCCGCCGTAGATGCAGCGGCGGGTGGGCTCGAGCTCGTCGATGATCTCCATGGCGCGGATCTTCGGCGCGCCGGACAGCGTGCCCACGGGCAGGGTGGCCCGCAGCACCTCCAGCGCGCTGGCCCCCTCGCGCAGCTCGCCGACCACGTTGGAGGAGATGTGCATCACGTGGGAGTAGCGCTCGATCACCATCTGCTCGGTGACCTTCACGCTGCCGGTGGCGGCCACCCGGCCGACGTCATTGCGGCCAAGGTCGATGAGCATCAGATGCTCGGCGATCTCCTTGGGGTCGGCCAAAAGCTCCGCCTCCATGGCCTGATCCTCGGCCTCCGTATGGCCGCGGCGCCGGGTGCCCGCCAGCGGCCGGTTGGTGATCACGCCGTCCTCCACCCGGGCTAAGATCTCCGGCGAACTGGAGACGATCTGGAAATCGTCGAGGTCCATGAAGTACATGTAAGGGGAGGGGTTGAGGCTGCGCAGGGCGCGGTAGAGATCGATCGGTGGTGCCGCGAACGGCACCGACATGCGCTGGGACAGCACCACCTGCATCACATCGCCGGCCCGGGTGTAGTCGCGGATGCGCTCCACCGCCTCCATGAAAGCCTCGCGGCCGAAACCCGACACGAAGTCCGCCTCGTCGATGGCCGGGCCGTTGCCTCGGGGGCGGTCCCGGGTGACGTCGTCGGGAATCGGCGCGCTGAGTCCGCTGCTGATGCGGCCCAGGCGCCTGCGGGTCTCCCCGAGCGCATCCGGGTCGGCGGGATCCGCGTGGCTGATCAGGGTCATGCGGCCGCGCAGGTTGTCGAACACGATGACATCGTTGGACACCATCAGCAGGATGTCCGGCGTGCCGAGTTCGTCCGGCGGCGAGGTGTCGCGCAGGCGCGGTTCGACGTAGCGGACGCTGTCGTAGCTGAAGTAGCCCACCAGACCGCCGCTGAAGCGCGGCAGACCGGGCAGCTCCGGCACCCGGTAACGGGCCTGGAACTCCTCGACGAAAGTCAGCGGGTCGTCCCGCTCGAGCTCTTCGACGACCTCGCCATCCTCTTCCACGGTGATGCGCTGGCGGCGGACCCGCAGCAGCGTCCGCGCCGGCAGCCCGATGATGGAGTAGCGGCCCCACTTCTCGCCGCCCTGGGCGGACTCGAGCAGATAGGAGTACGGCCCGCGGGCCAGCTTCAGGTAGACGGACAGCGGCGTATCGAGATCCGCCGGAACGTCGTGGGTGATCGGAATGCGGTTGTAGCCCGCCGCGGCGAGCGCATCGAATTCGGCTGGGGTCATGATGTGGCCCTTCGGTCCCTGGGTATTATTCTGGATGCACGGATCTGGATGCACAGACGGCCGGCGCGGACGCATCCGCTGCCGGTAGAGACCGCTTCACCATCGGCTGCGGTAAGCGATGCAGTCCTGTATCAGTGCCATCCGGGACATCCGGGGCCGGGAAGAGAGCGGCGAGACTAAATCAGGCCTTCCAGTGAATCAACAACCCGGTCCGCCCCGGCACTGTGAATGTCCTCGCCGTGGTTGTAGCCGTAGCTCACGCAGACCACCGGCATGTCGGCGTTGCGCGCGGCGCGGATGTCGGTGATGGAGTCGCCGATCATCACGGCTTCGGCCGGATCGCTGCCGAGCTGCCGGCAGGCCTCGAACAGCGGACCGGGGTCGGGTTTGCGCACCGACAGCGTGTCACCCCCGACCACGGCACCAAAATACCCGGACAGGTCGAGAGCATCGAGCAGCTGCCGCGAGAGACCTTCGTATTTGTTGGTGACCACCGCCAGGGCGATGCCACGTTCCCGCAGGGCGCTGAGGGCCTCCCGGACGCCGGGGTAGGGCTGCGAACGATCGGCGATGTGCTCGGCGTAGTAGTCGAGGAAGTAGGCGTGCAGCGCGCCGATGCTGGCCATGGCGGCCTTGCGGGCCGCCGGCTGCGGATAGCGCTCGGCCAGTGCCCGCTCGATCAGCACCCGGGCGCCGCTGCCGACGAACTGGCGCACCATCTCCTCGCTCACCGTCCCGTAGTCGTAGCGGCGCAGCGTGGCTTCCAGGGCACCGTGGAGATCCGGTGCGCTGTCCACCAGGGTGCCGTCGAGATCGATCAGCCAGGTGCGGTAGTGGGACAGTTCCCTGAGCTGAGCCATCAGCAGGCGCTGCTCGACGCGTCCGCCAGCGCCGCGCGCATGCGCTTGATGGTGGCGGCATAGTCGCCGCTGCCGAAGATGGCGGAGCCGGCCACGAAGGTATCCGCGCCGGCCGCGGCCACGGCGCCGATGTTGTCGACCCCGATACCGCCGTCCACTTCCAGCCGCACCGGATGGTCGAGTGCGTCCAGCAGATCGCGGGTGGCGGCCACCTTGTCCAGGGTGGCGGGAATGAACTTCTGGCCGCCGAAGCCCGGGTTCACGGACATCAGCAGGACCATGTCCAGTTCGCTGCCGACCCAGCGCAGGTGATCCAGGGGGGTGGCCGGATTGAACACCAGCCCGGCCTTGCAGCCACCGTCACGAATCCGCGTCAGCGAGCGATGGACGTGTTCGCTGGCCTCGGGATGAAAGGTGATCCAGCTCGCCCCGGCCTCGATGAAATCGTCGATCAGGCGGTCCACCGGCCGCACCATCAGGTGCACGTCGATGTCGGCGGTGACGCCGTACTTGCGCAGAGCCTTGCAGACCATGGGGCCGATGGTCAGGTTCGGGACGTAGTGGTTGTCCATGACGTCGAAGTGGATCATGTCGGCGCCCGCATCGAGGACGGCGTCCACCTCTGCGCCCAGGCGGGCGAAGTCCGCGGACAGAATCGATGGCGCGATGCGGTAGTCCTTCAAGGCTGCCTCCTCATGGGCCGTAAATCAGGACGCCATTGTGCGGCAATCCCCGCTGCGATTCCTGCTTCGTTCGCTTGATGGGCGGAGCCTGCCGCAGCGATTGCTGGAATGGGTGCCTTTTTGTGCAGCGAGGCGGCAGTACGTCGGGACGCCCACTTGACATACCATTTTTGGTATACATACTTTAAATGGTATGTGGCAGGTCTTCGAACACAGACGAGTGGAAAAGAGCCTTGCGGCAGCGCCTGTCGAGGTGCAGAAGCGGTATGAGAAATGGAAAGACATCGTCACCATCTCTGGACCCCAGGGGCTGCGGCACATTCGGGGATTCAACGACGAGGCGTTATCAGGCAAGTGGGAAGGATTCCGGTCCTCTCGTCTCAATATCCAGTACCGCGTCATCTACCGGGTACAGAAGGACCGCGTGCTCGTGGAGGTTGAGAAAGTGGCTCCCCACGATTATGGGAGGAGGTGAAATGAGCGCGTATCGTAGGGCAACAAAGAGAGTCGACGTTTCGGTCGGTGAGTCAGTCCGTATCCTGCGTGAATTGCAGGAGATGAGCCAGAATGACCTGGCGGCCGCTACCGGCATCCCCCAGTCCACCCTGTCTGCCATTGAGAATGGTCGCGTGCGTCTTGGTGTCGATCGGGCCAAGGTGCTGGCGAGGGCCTTGCGGTGTCACCCCGCGGTCATCGTATTCCCCGGCTGGGACGTTGAACACGAGTCAGCCGCATAGCGTCTGCGGCATGGTCGGTCGCTCCCATCCGACGGCAGACCCGCTGCACGGTTCAGCGTCGACGGAGCGCTGCCGCTGACGCTCCCCCGGCCAGCCGCGCCCGCAGATCGGTCAGCCGCGCGAGCGTGCCGATGTCCTCCCAGAGACCCCGGTGGACAACGCCGCTCACCTGGCCCGCTTTGATGCCGGCTTCCAGCACCGGCCGCAAAGGCCGGAAGCCGGGTTCGAGATCGCGGAACAGCGCCGTGTGGTAGCGGGCCAGACCGGCGTAGGTGAGGGTGCCGGGACCGTTCATCCGCAGCAGGTGCCCCGAGCCGAGCCCCTCGCCGAGATCGAAGTCGCCCCGTTCCTGCCACGCGGGCTTCGGCACCATGACCAGATGGGCAAGGATGCCGTCGGCGAGCCCCCCGAGTTCTGCGAGATCGAAATCGCTGAAGACATCCCCGTTGACCAGCAGAAACGGACCGTCGCCCAGAAGCGGCAGGGCTGCAACGATGCCGCCTGCCGTTTCCAGCAGCTCAGGCTCCTCCGAGTAGTGGATGTCGAGCCCGAAAGCAGCGCCGCTGCCAAGCTGACGCCGCAGCATCGAGCCCAGATGATGCAGATTGACCACCACCCGCTCGATGCCCACCGCGGCCAGCCGCTCCAGCTGATGCGCGATCAGCGATGTCCCCGCCACCTCGATCAACGGCTTCGGCACCGCCGCCGTCAGCGGCAGCAACCGCGTCCCGCGTCCGGCGGCAAGAATCATGGCGCTGCGTGTGACCGTCATATGCTCCAACTCCAAACGCTTCGCAGCCTCACCATCCGGCAGCCCCCCCTTGTGGGAGAGCCCTAATCGCAAAGCGATTGGGCCGATCACGAAGC
>JAFIFL010000220.1 GCA_020832055.1 Gammaproteobacteria bacterium | reverse complement strand
GGGAAGGCCCTAATCGCAAAGCGATTGGGCCGATCTCGTGGCGCTCTGCCGAAGCTGATGTCACTGCCTTCGCTACACGACATGCTGATCGGCGCATTTCGCTGCGCGAAATAGCGCTCTCCCACAAGCTGGCAGCCCCCCCCTCCACTGTGGGAAGGCCCTAATCGCACAGCGATTGGGCCGATCTCGAAGCGCTCTGCCGAAGCTGATGTCACTGCCTTCGCTACACGATATGCTGATCGGCGCATTTCGCTGCGCGAAATAGCGCTCTCCCACAGCGGGGCTCGCGGGTGACGGCATGCCTGCTTTTTCAGAGTCGTGTTCAGAGCTTGCGTGCATCGGCTTCGAGTTCGGCGATGAGGTCGGCGATGCCGGTGAGATGCGGCGCTTCCGCAGCCAGGATGGACAGAAAGAGTTCCTTCTTGAAGGCCGGAAGATCCAGATCCGTCGCTTCCGGAACGGCGCTGCCGATGATGTCCACCAGTCGCTCAGCCGCCGTCAGCCGCCCCCACAGATAGTCGTTCTCGCGAAAACGCCGGGAGAAGAACGCACCGAAGTTGCCGAAATCCACGCCCTTGAGCAGATCCCGGGCACCGCCGGCACGCAGCGTGTTGGCGTCGTCCACCGCGATGCGGTCCACCTTGATGCCTTCAAGCGCATCCATGTCCCTGGTCTGGGCCATGGGGTAGGTGAGCACGTCGTAGTAGGCGAATCCGAGATAAGCCGTCAGCATTTCCCGCATCAGCTCGAGATCGCTCAGGTCTGCACACCAGCTGGCGAGCGTCCCATCGAGTTCGTCATCCTGCTCCAGCAGGTCCAACCGTTCCCGCAGTCGGACCAGAAAGGCATTCAGGTGATCACCCTGGGTCTCCGGCCCGGTCCAATCAAGCTGCAGGCTGCGCCAGTCCAGATGCTCCCGCAGGCGCTCCGCGTGGCCATAGAGCTGTTTCTTCAACCGGTCCAGATCCTGGCGGGCCGCCAGCGACGCCGCCACAGCCGCCTCGGTGTAGAGTTCATTCGCCCGCCGAATCAGCATCAGCACCCGCCGCAACCGATGCCGCACATCAAAGGCACGCAGGAACGTCACCCACGGCACATCAACGCCCTGCTGCGCGCTCTTCGCCGCCTCACCGAGCGGCCGGATCCCCTCCATGCGCGCCCAGGCCTGCACTCGATCGCCGGCTTCGCCACGGCTGATGCCTCCCACCGTGCGACGGAACAGCGCCGCGAGTTCTTCCAGCAGCCCAAGCACCTTGAGCCGGGCATAGCCCTCGTAGGCGTAGCCGGCGTCTGCAGCCGCCAGGATGTTGGCAGCCTGCCGCCACTGACGGATCAGGGCGGCGTCAGGCGGCTGCTCGAGCTGTTCATGGAGATTGGATCCCATGGTTGCCAGCACCTGCGCGCGTACGCCGGTCGCCACTTCCCGATGCAGGGCCACCTGCTCGTTGAAGCGGGCGATCCAGTCGAGATCGTCGCGGATGGGCTGGTGCCGGGGGATGTCCGACAGTGCGCCCTTGAGGGTCTTGAAGAAGCCCGGAATTTCATGGGCCACTTCGCGTTCCACTTCCGGATTAGGCTCCAGATACACCAACCGGCGGTCGGTCTGCCGATGGGCAACGTGGCGCTGCACCGCGTCGAGCGCCACCGACACGGGTTTGTTCATCAGTACGCTGCCGTCGATGAAGGCCGCATCCTCCGGTGACTCGCCGGCCCGCCGCAGACTCTCGAACTGGGCGTCGAGAAAATCCGGACGCCCAGGCCAGGACTCGCCCCGGTCCTCCAGCAGCGCATCGATCTCGGCCAACCGCGCAGGTGGAAAGGCACCGGGAAAACTGCTGGTGGCGCGGGCCGCGAAAGCCAGCGACGGCAGCTGGTCCGCACCGAGCTGGGAGGTCACCTCGCCGGCCTGGGTGAACCAGTGACGGAAGTGCAGGATGTGCCGGTGTTCCCGCTCCCGGACCTCCGGTGGATCATGCAGCGGAATGGTCTGCGGATGGCCCCAGAAGTCGGTGGTGGTGACGAACAGCTCCAGCGGCAACCCGGGGGGCAGCAGGGAATCGCGGCGGTCAGGCTGCTCGAGGCCGATCTCCTTCAGCGCGTCGAGCATCATCTCGCTCATGCGGCGACCGGAGAACGGCGGCTCGAACCAGCGCGAGCGCATGAACAGCGACAGATTGCGCAGGACCTCGGGCTCCCTGCTGGGAATCCCCAGGCGACGGGCCCGCCGCCGCTGCCACCAGTCCACGGTCCGGAGCAGCGGCCGCATGTACCACTTCGACAGTCGACCGGCACGGGCATCCGGGTCGAGCAGCTCGCTCACGTCCGCCAGATCGAGCCACAGATTGCGGTGCCCATCCAGGGACAGGTCGAAGGCCAGCGCCCGCGCCAGCATGATGCCGTTGATGCCGCCGGCAGAGGCGCCGGCGATGACGTCGATCAGCACCCGCAACCGGACCTGCCCTCCTGCCGCCTGCAGCAGACGGAAGTAGATCTCTTCGGTATCGAGTTCACCGTCATGCCTGGCGCCGTCCCGGTACTCGGCTGTAGCGGCCTCAGCCTCGGGAATGGCGTGATAGGCGCGGGAGGCGCGCGCCACCTTCAGCACTTCGCGGGTGATGCCGTGCATGTACACCGCCAGCGACACGCCGCCGTAGCACACCAGTGCCAGGCGCAGTTCCCGTTCCGGGATCGCATCAACGCCAGCGCCCGGCATGGCCTCAGGACTCCAGGGCAAGCGCCTGCGGCGAGCAGATCACGCCGTTGCTGTCCGCGTAGAGGTGGTCGCCGGGCCGGATCGTCACACCGGCGAAGGTTACCGGTACGTCCAGTTCGCCGATCCCCTTCTTGACGCTCCGGCGGGGATGGGCGGCCAAGGCCTGCACCCCCACACTGATGTCGGCCAGGATCTCCACGTCACGCACGCAGCCATAGACCAGGATGCCGGCCCAGCCGTTGTCGGCGGCTTTCGCGGCCAGATTGTCGCCCAGCAGCGCGCAGCGCATGGAACCACCACCGTCCACCACCAGCACGCGGCCCTTGCCCGGCAGCGCCACCTGCTCGGCCACCAGGGAGTTGTCCTCGAAGCACTTGATCGTGACCACCTCGCCGCCGAAAAACTCCACGCCGCCGAAGTCGGAAAACATGGGCTCGAGTACGGTCACGGCATCACCAAAGGCGTCGCAGAGATCAGGCAGGCTGACAGCGGTCATAGGGCACAACTCCCGAACGATGGATGAGGGAATGAATGGATGAGCCGATCGGCTGCCGAGGCTCAGATCACCAGCAGCTCCATGAAAGCGTTCACTTCGGTCGCCTCGAGTCGGGACTGATCCTGGCACAGCGCCATGATCTGCCGGACGCGCCGGGCCGGGAACCGCGTGGCCAGGGCGTGCTCGAATTTCCGCTCCAGCACCGGAATCCCTTCCTGCCGCCGCCGGCGATGGCCGATGGGATACTCCACGGCCACTTTTTCGGTTCTGCTGCCGTCGGTGAAGAACACCTGCACCGCATTGGCGATGCTGCGCTTGTCGGGTTCGTGGTACTCCCGCGAATAGCGCGCATCCTCGATCACGGTCATCTTGTCGCGCAACGCATCCACCCGCGGGTCGGCGGCGACGTCATCTTCGTAGTCTTCAGCCTGAAGACCGCCTTTCAGCAGGCCGATGGCCACCATGTACTGCAGGCAATGATCCCGGTCGGCGGGATTGTCGAGGCGGCCTTCCTTGCTGATGATGCGGATGGCCGACTCGTGGGTGGTCAGCTCGATGCGCTCGATGTGGTCCAGCCGCCCCGCCACCTCGGGATGCAGCGTCACGGCCGCCTCCACGGCCGTCTGGGCATGAAACTCGGCCGGGAACGACAGTTTGAACAGGATCTGCTCCATCACGTAACTGCCATAGTCACGCTGGAACGCAAACGGCTTGCCGCCGAAGCTGACGTCGTAGAAGCCCCAGGTCTTGGCGGTCAGCGCACCCGGGTAGCCCATCTCCCCCTTCATCACCATCATGGCCAGCCTCACACCGCGGCTGGTGGCATCGCCGGCCGCCCAGGACTTGCGCGGCCCGGCATTGGGTGCGTGACGATAGGTCCGCAACGCCGAGCCATCGATCCAGGCGTGGGAAACGGCGTCGACGATCTGCTTGTGATCCGCGCCGAGCAGCTTCGCCACCACCGCCGTGGTGGCCACCCGCACCAGCAGAACGTGATCGAGACCGACCCGATTGAAACTGTTCTCCAGCGCCAGACAGCCCTGAATCTCGTGGGCCTTGATCATGGCTTCGAGGACGTCGCGCATCCGCAGCGGCTCCCGGTTCGCGGCCAGCGCCTCCCGGCTCAACCAGTCCGCCACCGCCAGGATGCCGCCGAGATTGTCGGAGGGATGCCCCCATTCCGCCGCCAGCCAGGTGTCATTGAAATCCAGCCAGCGGATCATGGCGCCGATATCGAACGCCGCCTTCACCGGGTCGAGGACCAGTTGGGTACCCGGAACCCTGGCGCCGTTCGGCACGGTGGTCCCGGCAACGATGGGGCCGAGGTGCTTGATACATTCGGGAAACCGCAGGGCCAGAAATCCACAGCCCAAGGTGTCCATCAGGCAGTGGCGGGCGGTCTCGAAGGCTTCGTCGGAATCGATCACGAAGCCGTCGACGTAATCAGCGATGGCGACCAGTTCCGGATCGGGATCAGGACGCTCGCTGCGCTCGACGATCCTGCTCATGGCAACCGTTCCTCATCGTTGCACGGACCGGACCCTCCCTGGTCCCGCCTCCGTTGGGTTTCAGCGCTGGGCGATCGGCACCACCTTGCGGGCCTCGGGTCCGGTGTAATCGGCACTCGGGCGGATGATGCGATTGTTGGCACGCTGCTCCATCACGTGAGCCGTCCAGCCAGTCACCCGGGAGCAGACGAAAATCGGCGTGAACAGCTTGGTGGGAATGCCCATGAAATGGTACGCCGAGGCGTGGAAGAAGTCGGCGTTGGGGAACAGCTTCTTCTCGTCCCACATGGTCTTCTCCACCGCGCAGGACACCGGGTAGAGCACCTTGTCACCCACCTCGTCGGCCAGTTTCTTCGCCCAATCCTTGATGATGGCGTTGCGCGGATCGGAGGTGGAATAGATCGCATGGCCGAAGCCCATGATCTTGTCCTTGCGCTCGAGCATGCCCTTGATGCCCGCCACCGCGTCCTCGGCCGAGGAGAACTTCTCGATCATGTCCATGGCCGCCTCGTTGGCGCCGCCGTGCAGCGGTCCGCGCAGGGAACCAATGGCGCCCGTGACGCAGGAATGCATGTCCGACAAGGTCGACGCGCAGACGCGAGCGGTGAACGTCGAGGCGTTGAATTCGTGTTCCGCATAGAGAATCAGCGAGACGTTCATCACGTCTGCATGCAGCTTGCTCGGGGCCTTGCCGTGCAGCATGTTCAGGAAGTGGGCGCCGACGCTGTCGTCATCAGTCTCGACGTCGATGCGCACGCCTTCGTGGCTGAACTTGTACCAGTAGATGATGATCGACGGCAGCACCGCCAGCAGCCGATCCGAGACGTCACCCTGATTGGAGAAATCACCTTCCTGCTCCAGGTTGCCAAGCATGGAGCAACCCGTGCGCATGACGTCCATGGGGTGGGCGTCCTTGGGAATCCGCTCCAGGGTTTCCTTCAGTGCCGTCGGCAGACCCCGCAGCCCCTTCAGCTTGGTCCGGTAGGCATCGAGCTCGGCCTGCTTCGGCAGTTCGCCCTTGAGGATCAGATAGGCCACTTCCTCGAAGGTGGTGTTTTCGGCGAGATCCGTGATGTCGTAGCCGCGATACGTGAGGCCGGTACCGGTCTTGCCCACCGTGCACAGGGCTGTCTGGCCTGCCACCTGTCCGCGAAGGCCAGCGCCCGTGAGTTTCTTTGCTTCCGCCATCTCAATGGCCTCCCTCTGGAATCCGATGAAGTCTGTGTCTGACAACCGCCGCGAATGATCGCATGAATGGCCCGGGGCATGTCGAACGGCGTGGTCGTTCCGGGTCCCCTCGCAACTGCATTCGGCTCACCCCATACTGTCCACCCTGACCCGCCCGGGCCATCGATCATCCTGCCAGAACAAAGGGATACGACTTGTTCCAAGCGAGCTCGACGGAGTCCTGATGGGACGCAGTGCCTTGCCTTACATCGAGGACCCGCTGCCGCTGCTGGCCGCCCTGCGCCCCCTCGGCGGCGCCGTCCTGCTGCACAGCTCCGACCGCGCCCATCCGGATGCCCGCTTCGAAATCCTGGCCGCAGCACCGGAGCGCTGGCTGACCCACCGGGACGGCCGGACGACGGTCCACACGGCAGAGCACAGCCACAGCAGCCGCGAAGCCCCCTTCGACCTGCTCGAAGCCTGGCTGGGCGAAGCCCGTGCTGACAGCCGGGTCGATGCACTTCCCTTCAGCGGTGGGGTCATCGGACTGGCCGGCTACGATCTGGCACGCCAGCTGGAGCCACTGCCGCCCCGCCGCAGTCCGCCCTGTGACTTTCCCGACCTGATCGCAGGCCGCTATGCCTGGGCCGTGGTCAGCGACCATCAGCGGCGCGAGAGCTGGCTGGTGGCGGAGTCGCAGGCGTCACCACCACCCATCGCGGCCATGCTGACCGAGGGGCTGCCGGCCATCTCGGAGCTGCCGGGACCGGCCCCTCAGCTGCAGCCGGATACGGACGCCGTGGCCTACGCCCGGGCCTTCGAACGCGTCGCTGCGTACATTCGCGCCGGAGACTGCTATCAGGTCAATCTCGCAGTGCGTTTCTCCGGCGCCTACACCGGTGATGCCCTGGCCCTGTACCGGCACCTGAGCCAGCGCCACCCGGCCCCCTTCGCAGGCTTTCTCGACGCTCCCGGCGGCAGCGTGCTGTCCTTCTCCCCGGAACGCTTTCTGAGAACCGAGGACGGCTGGATCGAGACCTGCCCCATCAAGGGGACCCGGCCGCGCCACGCCGACCCGGAGGTCGACCGCCGGCTGGCCCGGGAGCTCGTGGCGAGCAGCAAGGACCGCGCCGAGAACCTGATGATCGTGGACCTGCTGCGCAACGACCTCGGGCGCAGCTGCGTCCCGGGCAGCATTGAAGTCCCGAGCCTGTTCGGACTCGAAAGCTTCGGCTCGGTGCACCACCTCGTCTCCCGCATCCGCGGCCGGCTCGCGCCAGGGATCTCCCCGCTTCAGGCCTTCGCGCGAGCCTTTCCCGGCGGATCCATCACCGGCGCCCCGAAGGTCCGCGCCATGCAGATCATCGACGAACTCGAAACCCACGCCCGCGGCCCCTACTGCGGCAGCCTGTTCATGGTCG
>JAFIFL010000219.1 GCA_020832055.1 Gammaproteobacteria bacterium | reverse complement strand
CCGATCTCGAAGCGCCCTGCCGAAGCTGAGGCCGCTGCCTTCGCTTTGTGTCATGCAGATCGGCGCATTTCGCTGCGCGAAATAGCGCTCTCCCACATGGTCGGCCGTGGGTGCTATCTTGGCCCTCGATTTCGCACTGCCATCCGAGGACGCCTGATACCGCCATGACTGCTCCTGCCTTCGTCCATCTGCGCGTCCACACCGAGTACTCCATGGTCGATGGCCTGATCAAGGTCAAGGAACTGGTGCAGCGGGTGAAGGCTGCCGGCATGCCGGCGGTGGCGATCACGGATCAGTCGAACCTGTTCGCCCTGGTGCGCTTCTATGCCGCCTGTCAGGCGGCGGGGGTGCAGCCCATTGCCGGCTGCGACGTCTGGCTGGCGGGTCGCAATGCCGACGACGAGCCGAGCCGGCTGACCCTGCTGGTGCAGAACGCCAAGGGCTATCGTCATCTGACTGAGCTGGTCTCGCGCAGCTATCTCGAAGGCCAGCGTCAGCAGCGAGCGCTGATCGAGCGCTCCTGGCTCGATACCCATCAGGAGGGCCTGATCGCCCTGATGGGCGGTCGCGATGGCGAGGTCGGTCGCCTGCTGATGAATGACCGGCGCGACGAGGCCGAAGCGTTGCTGGACGACTGGCTGGCCCTGTTCCCCGACCGGCTCTATCTCGAAGTGCAGCGCACCGGTCGTGCGGGTGATGACGTCTGGGTCCACGGCGCTGTGGATCTGGCGGCCCGCCATGGCTGCCCGGTGGTGGCCACCAACGAAGTCTGCTTCCTGAACCGGGACGACTTCGAAGCCCACGAGACCCGGGTCTGCATCCACGAGAGCCGGGTGCTCGGCGACAGCCGGCGGGTGCGACGGCATTCCGAGCAGCAGTACCTGCGGACCCCCGAGGAGATGTTCGAACTGTTCGAGGATCTGCCCGAGGCGCTGGAAAACACAGTGGAGATCGCCCGCCGCTGTGCGCTGGACCTGAAGCTGGGCACCTACTTTCTGCCCGACTATCCGATTCCGCCCGGGGAGACCGAGGTCTCCTTCTTCGAGGCGGAGTCCCGACGGGGGCTGGAGCGGCGGCTGGCGAAACTGCTGGACGCGGATGCCCCGGACTACGCCGAACGCCGCAAGGTCTACGAGGAGCGGCTGGCCTTCGAACTCGGCATCATCCTGCAGATGGGCTATCAGGGTTACTTCCTGATCGTGGCGGAGTTCATCCGCTGGGCCAAGGAACACGCCATCCCGGTGGGGCCGGGACGGGGCTCCGGCGCCGGTTCACTGGTGGCCTATGCCCTGGACATCACCGATCTCGATCCGCTGGAGTACGACCTGCTGTTCGAGCGCTTCCTCAATCCGGAGCGGGTGTCCATGCCCGACTTCGACGTCGACTTCTGCATGGAGGGGCGCGACAAGGTCATTGCCCACGTGGCTGATCTCTACGGTCACGACGCCGTCTCCCAGATCGTCACCTTCGGCACCATGGCCGCCAAGGCCGTGGTGCGGGACGTGGCCCGGGTGCAGGGCAAGCCCTACGGCCTGGCCGACAAGCTCTCCAAGCTCATCCCCTTCGAAGTGGGCATGACCCTGAAGAAGGCCATGGAGCAGGAGGAGGCCCTGCGCAGCTTCGTCGCCGAGAACGAGGAAGTCGGCGAGATCATGGAGATGGCCTTCAAGCTCGAGGGGCTGGTGCGCAACATGGGCCGGCACGCCGGCGGCGTGGTCATCGCCCCCGGCAAGCTCACCGACTTCGTGCCGCTGGTGGCGGACGAAAGCGGCTCGGTCATGACCCAGTTCGACAAGGACGACGTCGAGCAGGCCGGTCTGGTGAAGTTCGACTTTCTTGGCCTGCGCACGCTGACCATCATCGACTGGGCCGTGCAGGCGGTGAACCGCGAGCGCAGCCTGACCGGCGAAGCGCCCATGGACATCGCCAGCCTGCCGCTGAAGGATCCGGCGGTGTTCGATCTGCTGCGCAAGGCCGAGACCACCGCCGTGTTCCAGCTCGAATCCCGGGGCATGAAGGATCTCATCCGGCGCCTGCAGCCGGACTCCTTCGAGGACATGATTGCCTTGGTGGCGCTGTTCCGGCCGGGGCCCCTGCAGTCGGGCATGGTGGACGACTTCATCGACCGCAAGCATGGCCGACAGGCGGTGACCTTCCCCCATCCGGACCTTGCCCCGATCCTGGAGAACACCTACGGGGTGATTCTCTACCAGGAGCAGGTGATGCAGATCGCCCAGGTGCTGGCCAACTACACCTTGGGTCAGGCCGACCTGCTGCGGCGCGCCATGGGCAAAAAGAAGCCTGAGGAGATGGCCAAGCAGCGGCAGTTGTTCACCGACGGTGCCGCCGCCCGCGGCATCGATGCCGGCACCGCCACCTACATCTTCGACCTGATGGAGAAGTTCGCGGGCTACGGCTTCAACAAGTCCCACTCCGCAGCCTACGCGCTGGTGTCCTACCAGACCGCCTGGCTGAAGGCCCACCATCCCGCGGCGTTCATGGCGGCGGTGATGTCGGCGGACATGCAGCAAACCGACAAGATCGTCACCTTCATCGAGGAGTGCCGGCAGATTGGGCTGCCCATCCTGCCGCCGGACGTCAATCTCGGCCACTATCGCTTCACGGTCACGCCGAAAGGCGAGATCGTCTACGGCCTCGGTGCCATCAAGGGCGTGGGGGAGGGGCCCATCGATTCGGTGGTCACCGCCCGGGCGGAGCGACCGTTCACCGACCTGTTCGATCTCTGCCGGCGCGGCGACGCCAGGAAGCTCAACAAGCGCGTGCTCGAAGCCCTCATCCGCGCCGGTGCGCTGGACAGCGTCGCACCGGGGGACCGCAACGGCAAGGCCCACCGGGCGGCCCTGCTCGCCAGCATCGACGAAGCCCTGCGCAGTGCGGAGCAGGCGGCCCGCAATGTGGAAATCGGCATGAATGATCTGTTCGGGGAGCCGGGCGACGCGGTGCTCGAGGCACCCTGTCGCAGTCAGGCCGATGTGCGCCCGTTCACGCCGCAGCAACGCCTGCAGGGCGAGAAGGAGACCCTCGGTCTCTACCTCACGGGCCACCCGATCGAAGCCTACGAGGAGGAGATCCGCCGCTTCGCTCCGGTACGCATCTGCGACCTGCGGGCCGATCGCAGCCAGCAGCTCATCGCCGGCATGATCGTGGACCAGCGGGTGATCCGCACCAAGCGCGGCGACGCCATCGCTTTCGTCACCCTCGACGATCGCTCGGCGCGCATCGAGGTGTCCGTGTTCGCCGACGTGCTCGATGCCAGCCGCGAAAAGCTCACCCGGGATGCCTTGGTGGTGGTGGAGGGCGAGGTGAGCGTGGACGACTATTCCGGCGGTTTGCGGGTACGTGCCAGTGCCGTGCATTCCCTCACCGAGGCGCGGCTGCGGTTCGCCGACGCGGTGGACATCCGGCTGTCTGCAGCCCGGGTGAACCCCGACTTCGTCGAGCAGCTCCGGCGCATCCTCACACCCTATCGCAGTAACGGTACACCCGTGGCGATCTGTTATCAGCGGGCGGATGCCGAGGCCCGCCTGCGGTTCGGTGAGGAGTGGCGGGTGGAACCCTGCGACGACCTCCTGCACCGTTTGAAGGAGGATCTGGCCGTGGACGACGTGCGCCTGCGCTATCGTGATGCCGGCGTGGCCTGAACTCGTCGCCGGCCTGCGTGTCCGGCTGGCGGACGTCGCCCCGGGACAGCGTATCGTCGCCTGCTCGGGGGGGCTCGATTCCAGCGTGCTGATGGCGGCGCTGGCGCGGCTGCATGCCGAGGAGGGGTGGCCAGCCCCCCGGGCCCTGCACGTGAATCATGGTCTGCATCCGGACGCGGCCTCCTGGGCGGAGGCCACTGCTCGGCGCTGCCGTGACCTTGGGGCGCCCTGCCGGGTCATCGAGGTTGCCGTCGAACGTTCCGATGCCGGCCTCGAAGCCGATGCCCGGCAGGCCCGCTATGGTGCCTTTACGGAGGCGCTGGACGACGGCGATGTCCTGCTGCTGGCCCATCACCGTGACGATCAGGCTGAAACCGTTCTGCTGCGTCTGTTGCGTGGGTCCGGCCCTGCCGGACTGGCCGGAATGCCGGTCCGGCGACGACTTGGCCGGGGCTGGTTGCTGCGACCGCTGCTCGACTTCGACCGCAGTGGACTGGAACGGGCAGCCGGTGAACTCGGTGTCGTCGAAAGTTTCGATCCGAGCAATGCCGAACTGCGGCAGGACCGCAATTTCCTCCGCCACGAGATCCTGCCGCGTCTGACCGACCGCTGGCCGGGCTATCGGCAGACCCTGAGCCGGGCCGCGGAACTGTGCCGTGAGCAGGAAGCGGCGCTGGCTGTACTGCTCGGCCCGGCACCGGAGCTGATGCCTGTGGCTGCGCTGCTGGGCCCTCCGGAAGTGGCTGCAGCGCGGCTGCGGCACTGGCTGGCCGCAGCCGGTGTGGCCATGCCGGCGCGCAGCCGGCTCAGGGAGATCCTGGCTCAATGCCATGCGCGGGAGGATGCGGCGGTGCGCATCGATCTGGGTGACACTTCGCCCGGTGCTGTCTCGGTTCGGCGTTTTGCGGGAGCCTTGTACATCGTCGACGACAACCGCCCCGGACCGCCCGGGGAGAGCTTGTCCTGGAAGCCCCCCGGCCGTCTGCTGCTGCCCCACGGCGCCCTCACGGCAACGACGGTCAGCGCTTCGGGCCTGCGGCAGGTCGAGTCCGGTTATCAGGTCCGCTTCCGGCAGGGCGGGGAACGCCTGCGGCCGGCCGGCCGCAGCGGAGCCCGCAGCCTCAAGGGTCTGCTGCAGGAAGCGGCCGTGCCACCATGGGAGCGCGGCCGTCTGCCGCTGCTCTACGTCGGCTCGGAGCTGGTGGCCATCGCCGATCTCTACATTGCGCAGGGCTGGCAGGCCGGGGCGGGTGAGACTGGCTGGCGGGTAGCGTGGCAGCCAGAACGGTCAGCTCTCAGCGGATGACGCCGCGTCTGTGGGTAGCTGCGCAGCGCAGCCTGTGAGGCCCAGCGGAGCAGCGATCTGGAGGGCATTCAGCGAAGGCAGCGTCTTCAGCTTCGGCACAGCGCATCGAGATCGGCCCAATCGCTGCGCGATTGGGCTCTCTCGCAGAGAGGGCTGTGACGTCAGAGCCCCTCTTCGATCCTCGTCCGCTCAGGGGCATAATGCGAGTTGATCGCCCGCTGCCAGGACGGGTCGGCCATGTCGGGCCAGTGTTCCTTGTCGAAGCCCGGCGCATTGACCAGGCGTTCCCTGTCGACGTCCAGGATCAGGCGCTTCGACTTCTCGTCGAGGCGGATGGCATCCCAGGGCACGGCGAAGAACTTCTCGCCCATGCCCAGAAAGCCACCAAAGGCCAGAACCACATAGCCGATCCTGCCGGTGCGCATGTCCAGCATGATCTCCTCGATGTCGCCGAGTTCCTCACCGTCGCGGTTGCAGACGTCGTCGCCGATCAGCGTGCTCGATGCAGTGAGCTCAGGGCGTTTCCTGTCTGCCACCTTGTCGGTCCGATCACTTCTGGAGCGATGCATCAGCTCGGTCTTGTCCAGTTCTTCCTCGTCGTGATCGCCCACGTTCATTGCGCGTAGTCGAGAATGATGTTGACCCGGCGATTGGCCTGACGCCCCTCGGCACTGGTGTTGTAGGCAAAGCGGCGTGTTTCACCGAAACCCTGCACCGCAAGGCGGGAAGCATCGATGTCGAAACGCTCGATGAGGTAGTTCGCCACGCTCTGGGCGCGCTGCTGTGAAATCCGCTGCGCCATCCCGGGGCTGGCGTTGTCCGTGTGGCCTTCCATGGTCGCGGTGAGCGTCGGATTCGCTTTGAGCAGCTCGGCGACATTGCGGAGCTGATCGTGGTACTCGCGCCTGACGGTGGCATCGTCGGTGTCGAAACGGATCTCCATCGCGAGGGTCACGCGTGCAGGAATCGGTTCGAGGCCTGCCACGTCGCTGGCACAGCCGATGATGGCAGCGATGCGCCGGTTGGCGCGCTTGCCCGCCTCGGTTCGGTTGTCGGCGATGGGGCGTGTCTCGCCATGACCCACGGCCCGCAGCCGGGCCCTGTCGATCCGGTTCTGACGAACCAGGTAATCGACGACGCTTTGCGCTCGTCGTTGCGACAGTTGCAGGTTGCGCTCCGCGCTGCCCACATTGTCGGTATGGCCCTCGATCACGGCGCTGGTCTGGGGGTAGCGTTCGAGGAAGGTGCCCACCACTGCGAGCTTCTCCCGCTCCGCCCGCTGAATCTCGTCCTGGTCGACCTCGAACTGGATGTCGAGCAGGCTGCAGTACTGCTCGGTGGCGATGGGTAGCGGCGCCACCACGAGTGCAGGTTCCGGTGCCGGCGGCGCGGTGGCCGCCGGGCGTGGCGCGGGTGCCGGAGCAGCGCGCCCGAAGTGATAGACGAGTCCGGCCGAGAGCAGGTCGAGATCGCCCGTGTTGCCGACCGCGTCGTCCATGCGATAGCGCTCGTACTCGAGGCGCAGGCCGAGGGCATCAGTGATTCTGTACTGCAGACCGACACCGAGCTTGTAGTTGGTGTCGGTCTTGCTGAAGCGCGGGTTCAGCACGTTGACCGCCCCGCTGCCGGCAAAGTCCACCTTGGCCTTGCTGTGGTGCAGGCCGATCTTGGAGAACACGGCCAGGCGTTCGGAAACCGGGAAGATCCCGAGCAGATCGATGTTCCAGCCCCGGAACGCGAGCTGGCCTTCCATGGTGCCTGCCGGAACGGTGGTGGCGGTGTAGTCGAACTTGCCCAGATCGAAGTAGCCGCCTTCCAGGGCGAGGTGGCGGTTGAATCGATTGCCGACGTAGAGCTTGTAGCCGAAATCCCGGTCGCCGTCCTTGAACTCTGTCGTCGTGAACCCTGACGCGAACAGATCCTCCCTGATCTCCCTCTCGGCGATCTTCGCCCGCGACTGGCCGGCGCCGGCACCGAGATACCAGCCCGATGGATCGGTGGCCGCGGCGGGGACGACCATCCCCGCCAGGACCAGCGTGCTGAGCATGCATCTGAGTCGGTTCGTTTTCATCTCGGGCTCCACCGATGGTTGGGGCGTGGGGTCCATTACGGTGCCGGCACGTTGATGATGGTGTTCGTGACCGTCACCGATGCGCCGAGGGATAATGATCGGCCGTCCAGCGTCACGATGAGTTCCGGTGTGTTGTTGCCCGTCGTGGAGATGCTCACGCCCTCCGCGGCGATGATGGTGCCTTTCATGAAGCCGCCGCCCGACGGGTTGATGGTGGCCGCGCTGCCCACCTGCCAGAAGACGTTCTTGGCCTGGGCGCCGTTGATGAGG
>JAFIFL010000218.1 GCA_020832055.1 Gammaproteobacteria bacterium | reverse complement strand
GGGCGACTGCCGATCGGCCCAATCGCTGCGCGATTAGGGCCTTCCCACAAGTGGCGCAACGCCAGATTCGGGCGACAAGCTGATGTGGACGCATTTCGACTGGAAAGAAACGCGTCGCACGAAGTGCGCAGCGATCCAGAGGGGCTGCGACTTTGTGGGGCAGGTTCAGGGCAGGCCGAGTTCTGCCTTGGCGAAAGCCGTGATGCCCTTGTAGTCCGCTTTGCCGTTGCTGGCGCGGCCCAGCGTTGGTCGGGCGAGAATGCGCTTCGGGGTCTTGTAGCCGGCCAGATGCCGGCGGGCGTGGGCTTTCAGGGCGTCCTCGGCCAGGGACGTGCCGTCGCGCAGCTGGACGACAGCGGTGACCATCTGGCCCCACTTATCATCGGGGACACCCACCACCAGCGCGTCCTCCACGTCCGGGTGCTGCTTGAGCACTTCTTCCACTTCCTCGGGATAGACCTTCTCGCCGGCGGTGTTGATGCACACGCTGCCGCGGCCGAGCAGCACCAGGGAGCCGTCCGCTTCCACCCGGCACCAGTCGCCCGGCATGGAATAGCGCACGCCGTGGATGGTCGGGAAGGTCTTCGCGGTCTTCTCCGGGTCCTTGTAGTAACCCTTGGGAATGGCGCCGGCGCGAGCAATGTAGCCCGGCTCCGGGTCCCCCGGCTTCACCTCGCGGCCGTCCTCGGTGAACACCTTGCAGTGCTCGCCGATGACGAAGCGGGCGGTCTCCACGGTGCCATCGACGGTGGTATCGGAGCGGCCGAAGCCCACCGCCTCGGAGGCGCCGAAGGAGTCGGTCAGCACCATGGCGCCGTGATGTTGCAGCAGCCCCTGCTTCACCTCCATGGACCACATGACGCCGGAGGAGATGATGGACACCAGGGCGCTCAGGTCATAGCGCCCCGGCGCCGCATTCAGCGCATTGAGCAATGGCTTGGCGAAGGCATCGCCGACGATGGCGAGACCATTCACCTGCCAGCGCTCGGTGGCTTCGAGGCATTCCACGGGATCGAAGCTCGGCTTTTCGAGCAGCACCACGCTGCCGCCGCCGGCGAGGCAGGCGATGGACGTGAGCAGTCCGGTGCCGTGCATCAGCGGGCAGCAGGGCATGATGCGGCTGCCGCCACCGGCGCGCCGGACATTGGCCACGTGCTCGTCGAGATCAGCCGGAGGAATCATGTCCGTGGCAGGCGTGGCGCCCGCTGCACCCGCGAGCCAGAGATCATCGAGGCCCCACATCACGCCCTTGGGCATGCCGGTGGTACCGCCGGTGTAGATGAACAGCAGATCATCCCCCGACCGCTCGATGGCCAGCGGCGCACCATCGCCGGATTCCACGAGGGCTTCATAGGACTCCGAGCCGGCCACCCGGACGTTGCCGTCGTTGGCGACTTCCAGCCAAACCCGCACCTTCGGCAGGCGGGGCTTGAGCGCCTCGATGTGATCCGCGAATTCCTCGCCGTAGAGCACCACCTTCGCATCGGAGTTGTCGAAGATGTAGTGCAGTTCCTCGTCCACGTAGCGGTAGTTGACGTTGACGTGGGTGAAGCGGCCCTTGAAGCAGGCCCCGAGCATTTCCATGTAGGCGGGATGGTTGCGCAGGTAGAACGCCACCTTGTCGCCCACCTCGACGCCCCGCTCGCCCAGCGCACGAGCGAGGTTGTTGGTCCGACGCGTGAAATCCCCCCAGCTCAGGACCCGCTCACCCTGGATCAGACAGGGGGCAGCCGGATCCACGGCCTTCGCCATGGCGTCGTAGATGTCACCGAAATTCCAGCGGTACGCCGCAGTCATGCTCTCCCCTCTGTCTCGTTGTCAGTATCGTGATCAGGCGTCACTGTCGTGCAGCGCGCGCCGGTAGCTCTCGTAGCGCGGGTTGTCGATGGCGAGCTTCGCCATCACCGTCGAGCGCAGATGTTCCTTCAGGCCGGGGGTTGCCACATCCATGCGCCCGGCGCGGATGGCCTCGATGAGTTCGTGGGCGAGGGTGTCGAGATCGCCGTCATGGCCCAGCAGGGCCACCAGTCGCGCCTGCTCCTCGGCGGCCAGCGCAGGCCCGTCAGCCAGTTCCCGCTCGACGATCTTCAGCACGTTGACCGCCACCCGGGTATGGAAGGCCACGCTGCCTTGGAGACCCGGCTGCACCTCGGTCTCCAGGAACTCGCGTACCGCCTGCACCAGCTCGGGGACGGTGGGTCGATCAGTAGCCATGGTGCTGTCCTCCCGTCACGTCAGCAGATTCAGCAGATCGAGCTCGGTCTCCGAGACACGGCGACCGATGGCCGCCTTCTCCACCGACCGGGTGGCCCCGCTCAGATGGCTGTGGGTCATGATCATGCACATGATCCCCCACTTGAGTGTCCCGAAGACTTCCCAGTAGCGCACCGCCTCGGGATTCACGTTGCCGCCCCCGGCCGCCTCGTAGCCGGCGAAGAGATCCTCGCGCTGGCCGAACCCACCCACCGGATGATCGATCTCGCCGAAGCGCCAGGAGGTGACACAAAGCCAGCCTAAGTCCTCCATGGGATCGCCGAGATGGGCCAGTTCCCAGTCCATGACCGCACGGATGCCCTCCGGCCCCACCATCAGGTTGCCGTTGCGGAAGTCGCCGTGGACCAGCGTCAACCGCCTCGGATCCTGGCGATGATCCGCCAGCCAGCGCAGCGCCAGATCGAACACCGGTACCGGCTGGCCGAACGCCCGATAGATCTCGCCGTAGCGTTCGATCTGCTCGGCCGCCCCCAGGGTGGTCAGGGTCGGCAGCCGCGCCGGATCGACGCTGTGCAACTGCGCCAGAGTACGGCCGCAATCCCGCGCCAGATGGGTCCGCAACTCGGCGTACTCGGCATCCCTCAAGATGCGTCGCGGCAGGGTCTCGCCTTCGAGGCGGGCCATGACGTAGCCGTCGCCGAGATCGTCCTCGGCATCGAGGATGAACAGCACTTCGGCCGCCGCCACCCCCGCGTCCCGGGCCGCGCGCTGCACCTGTGCTTCACCGGCCTTGCCGAGGTTCGTGTCCGACTTGCCCTCGTCGCCGATGCCCGGCGAGCGCCTGAGAATGCAGCCGAAGCGCTGCTCCTCGCCGGACGGCAGCATGCCGATGACGTCAAAACTCCAGGTCTCGTTGGCCGCGCCTGCGGTCAGGCGCGACAACGCCTCCACGCGCGGGTGGTCGCCCATGGCGGCACCGAGATGGCGCGCCACCGCAGCCGCCAGCGAGTCGGTCAATGCAATCATCTTCAACTGCCCGCGAGTTTGCCGACGGGTTCGCCGTCGACGATCTGATCGAGAAATTCCGACAGGCCGTAGCCCGTCATGCCATCGCAGCCATAGCGGGTCATGCCCTCGGTGATCCGGGTCATGAGTTCCTCGCCGTCCGGCGTGGTCCGACGATTGCGCAGCGGGATCAGCGACATCACTTCGCCGGTGATGGTGTACTCGCGCTCGTCGGTTTTCGCCCAGGCCTCGAGCTTCGTCTGGCAATCGTCGGCATCGTACTCGGCCTCGATGCGGGCGTCCTTGATCAGGATGTACTCGCCGTTGCGCAGCACCATGCCGCCGCAGCGCTGGGTGCCGTCCGGCTTCGTGACCACGGACAGCATCATGGCGAAGTCGCGGCCGAAGTTCATCGGCAGCCAGCGATACCAGTAGATGCTCTGCCAATAGCGCGGACCCCAGGAGTGATCGCGCAGGCCGAAACCATCGATCTCGAAGACCTCGTCGCCGACCTTGATGGTGCCGCTGCCGGCCATGTGCTGCTCATAGTGGCCGCGGGCGAAGCCCTCCTCGGCCTTCTCCTCGATCTTCGAGCCGTCGGCCTTGACCGGCTCGCCGCCGAACATGGGCGAGACGCCGGTAAAATCGATGTGGACCTCGGCGGCGACGATGGGATTGTTGCGGAAAGCCTTCGACGGCTCCGCCATCTCCTTCGGGTTCGAGAGCAGGCAAAGCTTGCCGGCGTAGCGGACGCTGACGCGCTTGAACGGCTCCTCCACCGTGAAGGTCATGCCGCCGTTGTCGAAGGCCTCGTTGTCGTGGCACTCCGGGCGGGCAAACATGAAGCCGATGCGGCCGTCAGGCAGGTAGATGCAGCAACTCATCTCCCCCTTGCCCTCATTGGGCCGATTGGCGAGCCGGAACCAGCCCCCCACGTGGCGGCTGGGGTCGAAGATGTTGAAGTACATGCTCTCGTTGAAGTTCGCGGCCTCCTCCACCGGATGGGTGTATTCATCCTCCGGTTCGAGCCGTATCCGAATACCTTCGCCCGCTGCGGCCATGCCTCTCCACCCTCCGTCGCGACCCGACACTGATTAATGGAACCGAATTAGCCCAGGGAGGGTAGCCAGACTCTGCGGTCGCCACAAGTCCATGCCTCGCCTCCCTGCCACGCGATAGTGAAACCCGGTTCAGTCGTCGTCAGCCAAGCGCCTCGCCGTCAAAATCCACAGCGGATCGGCCCCATTGGGCGACCGGTCGTGAAAGACCGGTGTTTCGAAGCCGCCGGCGCGCTGCAGGTAGAAGCCGATCAGGCGGATGCGTTCCTGCGGCGGCAGGTTGCGAAAGGCCCAGATCGCCTTGGTGGGAAAGCAGCGATGGGAGGTGGCGATGATCACTTCACCGTTGGGCGCCAGCACCCGGGCCAGTTCCGCCAGCACGGCGACAGGCCGGGTCAGATACTGAATGGACACGGCAATCAGCGCCGCGTCGAAGGACTGATCCGGCCAGGGCAGCTGGGGATCCACATTGAGGTCCTGCACGTGCCAGGCATCGAGGCGCGGGTTGTGGCCGAGCTCGGCGGCGTTCATGCCGTGGCCGACCACCGAGGCGTAGGTTTCCTCCTCCGGCAGGTGGGACACCCAGGACGACATGAGATCGAGCACCCGCGCACCGGGCGCGAGGCGCTCCCGGTAGAAATCGGTCAATGCGGCGATGGTGGCATCGTCGATATGGGTCACGAACCGCGGCTGCTCGTAAAACGCCAGATCACTGCCGGGATCGATGCGCTCGAACAGACCCGCCGGAAGTTCGGGGTCGTCGACGTCTGACATGCCTGCCTCCTCGATCCCCTGTTCGGGGGATGGTCAACCTGTTCGCGGCACACCACGGGTGGCCGGGATGCGAACCGGGTCTCATTTGGACGATGAATGGGCTTCCATCCTACTCCGATGCCTGCCTATATTTGGGCTCAGGACGGGCGAGGGTCCAGGAAGGACCCGCGGTGAACAGGCCAAGGTCCAAGGAGAGCCCAACATGAAGATCCATCGCAATCCGCAAGACCACCAGTGGATACTCAGCTCCGGTCCCCACGTACTCTATCGTGGCGCGCGCAGTCCCTGGCTGTCGCCGGAACTGCTGCGCGAGGCTGCCCGGCGGGAGCGCCAGCTCCAGGAGTGTCAGGGACGACCGGCGCCGCCGGAGCGCTGAGCGCGCCACCGGTACGCACACTCGGTCCGGCCCCGGGACTCCCGGGGTCGACGGCCTGTTGCGGATGATCCCAAGCCCCCTTTTCGCTATAGTTCCCGCCCTTCGAATTCCCCATGCAAGGAGTGTCCTGTGCCCGCCAAGTCGATGGACGAGCTGGTCTCGCTGTGCAAGCGACGCGGTTTCATCTTCCAGTCCGGTGACATCTACGGTGGGGTGCAGGGTCTTTACGACTACGGTCCGCTGGGCGTCGAGCTGAAGAACAACCTCAAGGCCGCCTGGTGGCGGTCCATGGTCTACGAGCGTGACGACGTCGAGGGCCTCGACGCCGCCATCCTCACCCACCGGCTGGCGCTGAAGTATTCCGGCCACGAGGCCACGTTCTCCGATCCCATGGTCGACTGCCGCAGCTGCAAGGCCCGCTGGCGGGCCGACCATCTCGACGGCAAGTGCCCGGGCTGCGGCTCCACCGACCTCACCGACCCGCGGCCCTTCAACCTGATGTTCAAGACCGCGGTCGGCCCGGTGGACGATGGCGCCAGCTTCGCCTATCTGCGCCCGGAAACGGCCCAGGCGATCTTCACCAACTTCCGCCATGTGGTGGACGCCACCTCACGCAAGCCGCCCTTCGGCATCGCCCAGATCGGCAAGGCCTTCCGCAACGAGATCACGCCGCGGAACTTCATCTTCCGGGTGCGCGAGTTCGAACAGATGGAGCTCGAATTCTTCGTCGAGCCCGGCACCGACGAGGACTGGCACAAGTTCTGGGTGGATGCCCGCCTGAGCTGGTGGCAGGCCCAGGGCATTCCGGCCGACCGCATCGAGCTGCTGTATGTTCCGGCAGACGAACTGGCCCACTACTCCAAGGCCACCGTCGACATCATGTACCGCTTCCCTCACGGCCTCGAGGAACTCGAAGGGGTCGCGAACCGCACCGACTTCGACCTCGGCTCCCACACCAAGGGCCAGGACGAACTGACGCTGACGGCCAAGGTGGAGCCGAACCGGGACTCCAACACCCGGCTGGCGATCCAGGACACGGAGAGCAAGCAGTGGGTGGTGCCCTTCGTGATCGAGCCCTCCGCCGGCGTCGATCGCGGCGTGCTCGCGGTGCTCAATGAGGCCTACCGGGTGGAGGAACTCGACAACGGCAGCAGCCGGACCGTCCTCGCCCTGCCGCGGCATTTGGCCCCGATCAAGGTCGCCGTGCTGCCGCTGAAGCGCAATCACGAAGGCATCGTCGCCACCGCACGCCAGATCAAGCAGAATCTGCAGAAGCTCGGCCTCGGCCGCATTCTTTACGAACATACCGGCAACATCGGCAAGGGCTACCGCCGCCACGACGAAGTCGGCACGCCGATCTGCGTCACGGTGGACTTCGAGACCCTGGAAGGCGAGCAGACGGTCACCGTCCGCGACCGCGACAGCATGACCCAGCAGCGTGTCCCCACAGCCGACCTGACGCGCTTCGTGCGGGACTACTTTGCGGAGAGCTTGTAGCCGGAAGCTGATGGCACTGCCTTCGGTGAACGCCCTCCAAATCGGCGCATTTCGCTGTGCGAAATAGCGCCTTCCCACAGTCGGCCCGCTGCCACCTTGTGGGAGAGCCCTAATCGCGCAGCGATTGGGCCGATCTCGAGGCGCTCTGCCGAAGCTGATGTCGCTGCCTTCGCTGAACGTCATGCAGATCGGCGCATTTCGCTGTGCGAAATAGCGCCTTCCCACAAAAAACTGGCGATTGGCTGACATCGCGAAGGAGCGATGTCCTGCATCGGTTTCCGCCCCGGCGGCGTAGCGTTGTGAGATCGCACGCGCCGCGCGGTGTCCGCCATGGCCACTCACGACAACGCCTACAAGAATCTGTTCAGCCATCCCCAGGTCGTGCGCGACCT
>JAFIFL010000009.1 GCA_020832055.1 Gammaproteobacteria bacterium | reverse complement strand
AGATCGGCGCATTTCGCTGCGCGAAATAGCGCTCTCCCACAAGCTGGCAGCGCCCTCACTGTGGGAAGGCCCTAATCGCAAAGCGATTGGGCCGATCTCGACACGCTGCCCCGAAGCTGATGACGTTGCCTCCGTTGCATGTCATGCAGATCGGCGCATTTCGCTGCGCGAAATAGCGCTCTCCCACAAGCTGGCAGCGCCCCCAACTTGTGGGAAGGCCCTAATCGCACAGCGATTGGGCCGATCTCAAGGGCCTCTGCCGGAGCTGACGGCGCGGCCCTCGCTGGATGTCATGCCGATCGGCGCACGTCGCTTTGTGAACTGGCGCCCTCACACAGCGGTGCGGCGCCCTCAGAAGATCGATTCCGGCGTGGCCTCCGGCTCGGAGGGTGTGCCCTGACGGTGGGTAGTCGGCGCCGTTTCCACGGTGAAGAGCTCGAAGATGGCGTTGGCCTGATCGAGGCCGGCGGCGGCTCCGGTGGCCGGGTCGATGCGCAGGCGGACGACGCCAGGGGGCTGATCCCAAGTGAATTCGTCGACGCCTTCAAGCGCTGTCTCCATGAACTCGATCCAGACCGGCAGCGCCGTGTTGGATCCGTACTCGTTGTTGCCCAGTGGCCGGTTGTTGGCAAACCCGATCCAGGCCACGGCGGCGAGTTCAGGCTGGTAGCCGGCAAACCAGGTGTCGGCCTCGTTGGTGGTGCCGGTCTTGCCGCCCAGGTCGCTGCGCTGAAGCGTCCGCGCCCGGCGACCGGTGCCGTACTGGATCACGTCACCGAGCAGGGAGTGCATGATGTACGCGATGCGCTCGTCGAGTACCCGCGGCGCCTGGGTCAGCACATCGGACAGGATGTCGTCGACGCGACCGTTACCGTTGCGATCGGCACCGTGATCCCACCTGCCTTCATTGCGGCGGTCCGCCGGGCAATCGCTGCGGCAGGCGATCAGCGGCTGGGTCCGGAAGCGGGTTTCCTGCGCCTGGTCGATGCGTTCCACCAACCAGGGGTCCACCAGGAATCCACCATTGGCGAAGACGGCGTAGGCGCGGGCCATGTCCAGCGGGGTCACGGCCATGGTGCCGCCACCGATGGCGAGCTGGAGGTTGCGGGGGAAGCTCGCGGTATCGAAGCCGAAGTGGGTGATGTGGTCGATGATCTCGCTGGCGCCGATCTTCAGCAGCACCCGCATGGACACCAGATTCACCGACCTGAACAGCGCCGGACGCATCCGCGTCGGACCCCCGAACTCTCCGCTGTCGTTGCGGGGCCGGTAGATGGCTTCGAGGCTGGCATCCTCGAACACCAGAGGGGCGTCGTTGTAGATGCTGGCGGCCGTCTCGCCGGCGTTCAGCGCAGCGGAGTAGATGAACGGCTTGAAGGCGGATCCCGGCTGGCGCGCCGCCTGGATGGCGTTGTTGAACTGGGACTGGCGGAAGTCGAAGCCGCCGACCATGGCCCGAACCGCGCCATCCTGGGGCCGAATGGCCACCAGGGCACCTTGCACCTCGGGCACCTGACCAAGCCGCCAGCCACCCTCGGGCTTGACGTTGAGACGCACCAGGTGGCCCCGCTCGACGACGCTGGAGGGATGATCCGGACGCGCGCCACGGCTGTTCACGGTCAGATACGGTCTGGCCCAGCGCATGTCAGCGAGTTCCACACGGACCCGGCTGCGATCCGCCAGCAGGGCGTCGAAACCTTCGTCATCGATATCGAGAACCAGAGCCGGGATTTCGTCCCCCAGGACCGGAGTCTGCTGCAGGGTCCGCGACCAGCGCTCGATTATGGCTTCGTCGTAGTCCTCGCCGGCGGGCGGCGGGGTCAGGGTGCGTTCCGGCCCACGGTAACCGTGGCGACGGTCATAGGCCACCAGGCCGTTGCGCAGAGCCCGGGTGGCCGCGGCCTGCAGGGTGGGGTCCACGGTCGTGAACACTTCGAAGCTGTCGTCGTAGGCACCGCGACCGTAGCGCTCCAGGACCTGCCGGCGGGCCCACTCGGCGACCCAGGGCGCATCGAGGTCGCGACTGCGCTGGTGCAGGCGGGCGTTGTTCGGTGCAGCGATGGCGCGACGGTAGGTCTCGGCGTCAATGCTGCCCTGCTCCAGCATGTTGAAGAGGATCAGGTTGCGGCGGCGGACGGCCCGCTCCGGTCCGCTCACCGGATTGCCGATGGAGGGCGCCTGGGGAATGCCGGCCAACATGGCGAACTCGGCAACATCGAGCTCCGCGAGGGGGCGCCCATAGTAGGTTTGCGCGGCGGCTTCGGCGCCGTAGGAGCGGTGCCCGAAGGGAATCACGTTCAGATAGAGCTCTAAGATCTCGTCCTTGTCGAGTTCATTCTCGATCTTCACAGCGAGCAGCATCTCCTTGAACTTACGCAGGAAGGTCTGCTCCAGCGTGAAGGAAATGTTGCGGGCGAGCTGCATGGTGATGGTGCTCGCACCGGGCGGAATTTCGTCAGGATTGGCTAGCAGTTGCACTGTCGACTTGACGAGCGTCACGAAATCAATGCCGCTGTGCGCGTAAAATCGCTTGTCTTCCGTATCGAGAACGGCACGGATGAACAGATTGGGGATCTGGTCGATGGGCAAAGGGATGCGTCGCCGCTCACCGAATTCGGCAATGAAGCTGCCGTCGTCGGCATAGACACGCAGGGGCGTCTGCAGACGCAGATCGCGATAGCTCGCGGCGCTTGGAATCTGCGGATCGAGATAGAGAAAGACCCCGGCAATGACCATCACGGCGCCTGCCACGCTTGTTCCCAGGGCAACCGCCATCCAGGTCAAAATTTTCCGGGGGTTTAGAAAACGCATAAATTTCATAACGTTATGCTACTTTTCTCGAATCAGAATCCAAAATCGAATCGTTCAAAAGGCTGGTCATCGCGATATTAAGAATGTAATTTAAGGTGACTTGAAATAAATTCGGCGTAAGTGCCCGGTGTCGATGGAAATTTAACGTGTTCGGACTCTTCGGATCGAAGACCAATACACTCCTTGGACTCGACATCAGTTCCACGTCCGTGAAGCTGCTCGAGCTCAGCAAATCCGGCGATCGCTATCGGGTCGAGGCCTATGGCGTCGAGCCGCTGCCACCCAATGCCGTGGTGGAGAAGAATATCAGTGATCCGGAGGGTGTGGGTGCTGCGATCAAGGCACTGGTGGCCCGCTCCAAGACTGGCGCCAAGCAGGCCGCCGTCGCTGTGGCCGGTTCCGCGGTGATCACCAAGGTCATCGAGATGCAGCAGGGACTCTCTGACAATGAGATGGAAACCCAGATCGAGGTGGAAGCGGATCAGTATATCCCCTATCCCCTCGATGAGGTGGCCATCGATTTCGAAGTACTCGGACCCTCGCCCCGCAACGAGGATCAGGTCGAAGTCCTGCTCGCCGCCTGCCGGCGCGAGAACGTCGAGATGCGGCAGGCTGCGCTGGAACTCGGTGGGCTGACAGCCAAAGTCGTCGACATCGAAGCGTACTGCATGAAGCGGGCGTTCTCCACCCTGGTGGGGCCCCAGCTCGGCGCGGATGCCGACGACCGGGTGGTGGCCATTCTCGATATCGGCGCCACCATGACGACGCTGTCCGTGCTGAGCAGGGACCGCAGCGTTTACACCCGGGAACAGCTCTTCGGTGGCAAACAGCTGACCGAGGAGATCCAGCGCCGCTACAGCCTCTCCGCGGAGGACGCCGGGCTGGCGAAGAAGACGGGCGGCCTGCCGGATGACTACGAGCGCGAAGTGCTCAGGCCCTACAAGGAAGCGGTGCTGCAGCAGGTGACCCGGTCCCTGCAGTTCTTCTTTTCCTCCAGTCAGTATGACGACGTCGATGCCATCGTACTCGCCGGCGGGACATCCTCCATCGACGGTCTCGCGGAGATGGTCGAAGCCAAGCTTGGCACCCGTACCCTGATTGCCAATCCTTTCGTGAACATGACCGTGGCCCCGAAGGTCAAAGTGGATGCCCTCTCCAACGATGCGCCGGCGATGATGATCGCCTGCGGTCTGGCGCTACGGAGCTTCGACCAATGACACGCATCAACCTGCTGCCATGGCGCGAGCAACTGCGCGAGCAACGCAAGAAATCCTTCCTTCAGGCCCTGGTCCTCGTACTCATCGTCGCCGGCGGCGTGGTGTTCATTGCCGGAACCGTCATCGACGGCAACATCGATACCCAGAACGCCCGCAACGCGCGACTGCAGGAAGAGATCCGGGTGCTCGATGGCCGCATCCGCGAGATCCGGACGCTGCAGCAGCAGCGGCGGGACCTGCTGGCACGGATGGAAGTGATTCAGAACCTGCAGGGCAATCGGCCCGTGATCGTGCGCATCTTCGACGAACTGGTGCAGACGCTGGCCGACGGGGTCTTCTACAACTCACTGCGGGTGAGCGGCACTAATGTCGCCCTTGAGGGCGTGGCGGAGTCCAACGCCAGAGTGTCGGCGCTGATGCGCAATCTCGACGGCTCGGACTGGTTCGAGAACCCGAACCTGAGAGGCCTGCGGGAAGCACCCGAATTCGGCTCCCAGGCTTCGCGTTTCACCCTCACCGTCACGCAGACGTTGCCTCGCAACGAACGGGAGGAGTAACCGATGGCCTTCCAAGACAAGCTGCAGCAGCTCCAGAATTTCGACGTCGCCAGCCTCGACATGAACAATCCGGGCGACTGGCCCGGACCGGTCAAGGGCATTGCGCTGGTGCTGGTGTTCGCCCTGGCGGTCGCTGGTGGCTACTTCGGCTACCTCACGGGCAAACTCGAGCAGCTCGAGCGCATCGCCCGGCAGGAAGCCACACTGCGAACCGAGTTCGAGAACAAGTCCCGCGATGCCGCCAACCTGCCGCTGTTGCGCCGGCAGCAGCAGGAAATGGAGGAATCCTTCGGTGCCCTGCTGCGCCAATTGCCCACGGATACCGAAGTCCCGGGGCTGCTCGAGGACATCACCATGACCGGCCTCGATGCCGGGCTGAAGTTCAGCGCCATCGACCTGCAGGCGGAGCGCACCGCGGAGTTCTACCGCGAGCTGCCGATCCAGATCACCGTGTCCGGGACCTATCACGCCATGGGCGCATTCGTCAGTGGCGTCGCCAATCTGTCCCGGATCGTCACGCTGCATGACTTCAACATTTCACCGGCCGGCGGCGCGCGGGCGCGGCGTGGCGGCGATGGTGAAGGTGAACTGACCATGCAGATCCAGGCGCGCACCTATCGCTACCAGGACGGGGGGTCGTGATGCACAAGTCACTGGCCTGGCTGCTGGCGGCGTCGGTACTGGCGGGGTGCTCTTCTGGACAGCAGCAGTTCGCGGATCTGGAGGACTTCATGAGCGAAGTCCAGTCCAGGCCCCATCGACCGCCGGAGCCGTTGCCGGAGTTCCAGCCCTACGAGCCGTTCGCCTACAGCGCGGCCGGCCAGCGCAGCCCGTTCGAGCCGCCCGTGGAACAGCGGCGCCGACCGGAGGGTATGCCTGACGTTCAGCCCGATCCGAACCGGGTCAAGCAGTTCCTCGAACAGTTCTCGCTCAATGATCTGAGGATGGTCGGCACCATCGAGCGCGAGTCCGAGGTCTACGCCCTCATCCGGGATGGCAGAGGTGGGGTACATCGGGTCACCGCAGGTGACTTCCTCGGGCCCAATCACGGCGAGATCCAGGCCATCGCCGAATCCGACATCGAGCTCGAGGAGATCGTTCCAGACGGCGTGGGTGGCTGGCTGCTGCGCTCGCGGACCATCCGGCTTGCGCAGGACGGCTGACTGAGAACGCCTTTTTCGGCAGCGACATTCGACAGCCTGGGTACCACAAGGGGCGCGCACGAAAGTGCTGCGCAATGCTGGATGCTCCAGCAGTTCAATCGGGGGTTTCATCATGCGAGCACTGATGCGAAGCAACAGGGAGTGGACGGGAGGCAGCCGCGCGCGGCGGCTTCTCGCGCTGCTCGGCATCGCGGCGCTGGCGGTGTCGGCTCAGGCCCGGGCGGGAACGCTGGAAGACATTCGGTTTTCGAGCCTGCCCAACGACGTGACCCAGATCGAATTGCGCTTCGATTCGGCGCCACCTTCGCCATCCGGCTACACCATTGACCAGCCGGCGCGGATCGCCATCGATCTCGACGGCGTGAGCAGTGCGCTCGCGTCCCGCTACCACAGCCTTGGCACGGGCAACGCGCGCAGCGTCACCGTGGTGGAAGCCGACGATCGCCTGCGGGTGATCGTCAACCTCACCCGGCTGGTGCCCTACGAGACCCGCGTGCGCGGCAATTCCCTGTTCCTCGACGTCGGTTCCATGGCCGACGAGGCCGGTCCGGTCGCCGAACCGGTGGCCACCGTGCGCACCCGGCCGGACGCCACCGCGCCGTCTGAGATTCGCGACATCGACTTCCGGCGCGGCCCCGAGGGCGAAGGCCAGGTGATCGTCAAGCTGTCCAATCCCAAGGCGCCGGTGGACGTGCTGAGCGAGGCGGGCACCATTCGCATCGAGGTCGGCTCGACCAATCTGCCGCAGGCCTTGCGCCGGCGCCTCGACGTCACCGATTTTGCCACCCCGGTCGCCACGGTGGATGCGGTCGAGCAGGCCGGGCGCGCGGTGATCACGATCCGGCCCCGGGGCGAATACGACTATCTGGCCTTCCAGGCCGACGACACGCTGACGGTGAACGTGCGGCGCACCCGGCCCGACGAGGCTGCGCGCCTCGACGACCCTTTCCGCTTCCGCGGCGACAAGCTGTCCCTGAACTTCCAGGACATCGAGATCCGCTCGGTGCTGCAGCTCATCGCCGATTTCACTGACATGAATCTGGTGGCCAGCGACACCGTCACCGGGCGCATCACACTGCGCCTGCAGAACGTGCCGTGGGATCAGGCTCTGGAAATCGTGCTGCGCACCAAGGGCCTCGACAAGCGCGAGGTGGGCAACGTCCTGATGGTGGGTCCGGCTGCGGAAATCGCTGCCCGCGAGCGGCAGGAACTCGACAACCAGCGCCAGATCCAGGAGCTCGCGCCGCTGCGGTCGGAGTTCATCCAGGTCCGCTATGCCAACGCCGGACAGATCGTCCAGCTGTTCCGGGCAGGCGAAGGCGAAGGCCGGCTGCTGTCGGAGCGCGGCAGCGTCATCGTCGACGATCGCACCAATGCCATCATCATCACGGATACCGCGGAGCGCCTTGCCGACATCCGCCGCGTGATGCAGCAACTCGACATCCCGGTCCGTCAGGTGCAGATCGAAGCGCGGATCGTCACCGCCAACACCAACTTCACCGAGTCCCTCGGGATCCGCTGGGGTGGCGGGTACCGCAACAACGTCGGTTCCGGTGACAACTTCCTCACCATTGGCGGCAGCCAGCCGACCCTGGCCGAGGCGCAGGCGGGGGGCGGCGCCATTACGTTCCCGGATGCCTTTGCGGTGGATCTGGCCGCGGCGGCTGCGACGTCTTCCTTTGCCATCGGCATCACCGGGCAGGACTACCTGCTCGATCTGGAAATCTCGGCCCTGGCCTCGGATGGCCAGGCGGAGGTGGTGGCCCGACCGAAGGTGATCACTGCGGACAAGCAGACTGCCACGGTCGCTTCAGGGGTGGAAATCCCGTTCCAGGAGGCGGCCGCCAGCGGTGCGACAGCGACGCAGTTCAAGGAAGCCGTACTGTCGCTGGAGGTCACGCCCCAGATCACACCGGATGACCGCATCATCATGGATCTGGCGGTGAATCAGGACTCGGTGGGTGCGGTCTTCGGGGGCATCCCCAGCATCAACACCAACTCGATCACGACCCAGGTTCTGGTGGATAATGGCCAGACCCTGGTGCTTGGCGGTATCTTCCAGACCAGTTCCAGCCGTTCCACGGACAAGACCCCCTTCCTCGGCGATCTGCCGATCGTGGGTGGACTGTTCCGCCGCAACCTGCAGAGCGAGGACAAACAGGAACTGCTGATCTTCATTACGCCACGTATCATTCAGGATACCTTGACCCAGCGCTGAGTAGCACGGCAAGGTTGCGCGGGGGCGGGCTGTAGCGGCTGCGCCCCGCGCACGGGTGTACCCGACGCCGCCGGCAGCATCCGGCAGCAGCAGACGAGTCCCGTCCGGCCCCTGACTTCGCTCCTTCACTGGAGCATGAATCAGGAGGCCCGCGGCCATTTTTGGGCATATTTCGGTTTAGAGAGGGCATGGAGAAACCCCGCAACGTTTTCCTCATCGGTCCCATGGGAGCGGGCAAGACCACGGTGGGCAAGCTGCTCGCTGATGCGCTTGGCCTCGAGTTCCTCGATACGGATCGCGAGATCGAGCGGCGCACCGGTGCCGATATCGCCTGGATCTTCGACGTCGAAGGAGAGGCCGGATTCCGCCGCCGGGAGGAGTCCATGCTCGACGAACTGACCGCACGTCAGGGCGTGCTGGTGGCCACCGGTGGCGGCGCGGTGATCAGCGAAGAGAATCGCAAGCGACTGGTGAGTCGGGGCACGGTGATCTATCTCGATGCCCCGCTCGATCAGCAGGTGGAACGGACCAGCCACGACCGCAATCGACCGCTGCTGCAGGACGGTGAGCCACGGGAAGTGCTCGAGCGGCTGCGGGACGAGCGCGACCCGCTTTATCGCGAGGTGGCGGACTTTGTCTTTACTGCTGATCGCCGTTCGGCGAAAGTGCTCGCAGGAGAGATCGCGCGGGTACTGCGGGAGGGCCAGGACTGAAAGCGCAACATCGCGAAGCCGATGGCATGACGAAAGCGCGCCGACTTTCGGTGCAGCTGCCCGGGGAGCTGCGTGATCGCAGTTATCCGATCCTGATCGGCCCCGGACTCCTCGATGATGCGGCCACCCTGCGCAGCTGGGTCAGCGGTCGCGAAGTGTTCATCATCACCAACACCACCGTAGCGCCCCTCTACCTGCAACGAGTCGAAGCCGCTTTTGCGGATTGCCGGGTGGGCACCCTGGCGCTCCCGGATGGTGAGAGCCACAAGCATCTGGGCACCCTCGACCACATCATCGGCGCCCTGCTCGAGCAGCGGCATTCCCGCTCGACCACGCTGGTCGCCCTCGGTGGCGGCGTGATCGGTGACATGACCGGGTTTGCAGCGGCCTGCTATCAGCGCGGCGTGGACTTCATCCAGATTCCGACCACGCTGCTGGCCCAGGTGGATTCGTCCATTGGCGGCAAGACGGCCGTCAATCATGCCCTGGGCAAGAACATGATCGGCGCGTTCCATCAGCCGAGGGGCGTGCTCATCGACACCGACGTCCTCACCACCTTGCCGGCGCGGGAACTCGCGGCGGGACTGGCCGAGGTGATCAAGTACGGCTGCATTCGGGACCCGGCATTCTTCGACTGGCTGGAAGCGAACATGCCGGCACTGCTGGCCGGCGATGCCACCGCCCTGTCGGAGGCCATTCTGCGCTCCTGCGAGACCAAGGCCGAAGTGGTCGCCATCGACGAGCGCGAGTCCGGTTTGCGCGCCATCCTCAACTACGGCCACACCTTCGGCCATGCCATCGAGACCCATACCGGCTATCAGAGCTGGCTGCATGGCGAAGCTGTCGCCGTGGGCATGGTCATCGCTGCCGAACTGTCGGTGGCCCTCGGTACGCTGCCGGCTCCCGATGCGGCCCGGATCGGAGCCCTGGTGCGGGCAGCCGGGCTGCCGGTCGCGCCGCCACCGGATCTCGGCGTTCCGGCCTTCCTCGACCACATGGCCGTCGACAAGAAGGTCGTGAACGGGCGGCTGCGACTGATCGTGCTCGACGGACTCGGGACCGCGGTGGTGCGGGATGACATCGACGAGGGCATGATCGCCTCCACGCTGCTGGCCGCTGGAGCACCCCATGAGTGAGCCGGGCAAACCGAGTGAACGTGACGCGGACCGGGCTTCACAGCGGTTCGCGGCGATGGGCCTGGAGCGTGATCCGTTCCCGGAGTCCGATCTGCACATGGACTTCTTCAGCCGCGGCGGTCGCGAACGTCACCTCGACGCCCTCGCGGATCTCCGGGGGCTCGGGCGCCCCCTGGTCCTGATTACCGGCCCCACCGGGGTCGGACGTTCCACGTTCTTCCATGCCCTGATGCACCGGCTGCCTGACGACGTGCGATCGGCGCGGGTCACGGCTGGCGTCTTCCTGTCGGCGCGCAATCTGCTGCAGGCCGTCGCCCGCGCCATGGGTCTGGCGGTGGATGCCGAGGAGAGCCGCGAGGAGATCAGGGAGCGGTTGTATGAGCAGATTGCCGAACTCGACTCGGCCCGCACCCTCTGTGCAACACTGGTGGACGATGCCGATGAACTCGAAGCCGATGCTCTGGAAGAATTGATCGGGCTGGCGGAGCTGTCCGCAGAGACGCCCAACGTCCGCGTGCTGCTGTTCGGTGGCCAGGGATTGCGAAGGGTGCTCGCCGATGCGGTGGGAGCCGAGCGGGTCGAACCGCTTGCCCACGAGGTTCGCCTGGAACCCTATACGCTCAATGAACTGCGGGGCTACCTGCAGTTCCGGCTCGCCCGCGCCGGACTGTCCGGCCAATCCCCGTTCACCGAGCAGGACTATCAGGACATCTACGTCGCGTCACTGGGGTTGCCACGTGCCGCCAACGCCGAAGCCCGGCGCATCCTGCTCACCCACGGCAAACGCCTCTGGCCGGCGCGGAGCATGCTCATCGGTGGCGGCGTCGCCGCCCTGCTCGTCGTCGGCCTGCTCGTCATTCTGCTCAGCCCGACGACCTCCGGACCGGATCCGGCACCGGTGCGTGAACTGCCTCTGCCGGGGGCACCGACGGTGGATCTGACGCTGACATCGTCATCGTCATACTCCTCGCGACCGTCATCGACAGAAACTTCGATATCGACAGCAACGCCCCCATCAGCAGCGCCGACGCAGAGCAGCAGTCGCCGCGAGTCAGGCGCCGCCTCGGGTGTTCGCGACGGCGGCTGGCTGCCGCTGACGGCAGAGGGCGAGCCTGCAGCGGCACCTGAGCCGCGCCGCGCCGAAATACCCACCGCTGCCGTCCCGGAACCGGCGGCGCCGGTCGTGGCGCAACACGCACCATCGCCCGCCGATGGCGACCGCGCGCAGCAGCCCCCCCCGGTGACTGCGACGCAGGAATCAGCACAGCCCTCGACCCCGGCCGGACGCGGCCCGGCCGGACGCGGCCCGGCCCGAAACGCCCTGCTCGACCGGAATCCTTCGAGGTATGTCCTGCAGGTCCTGGTGCTGTCGGCTCGCGACCGGGCGGAGGCCTGGGTTGCTGAGCGCAGCGAGCCGTCTGCCTACGCCATCTACCCGCGCACCCGGGATGGGGCGACCCAGTATGTGATCCTGCAGGGTGATTACCCGGATCGCCGGGCGGCCAGCGCGGCTGCGGCCAGCGTCGCGAGCGCCACCGGCCAGACGCCCTTCGTGCGCGACATGGCTTCGGTGCACAACGAACTGCGCGACTGACGCCGGCCTGCTGCCGGCCCCGCCATCACGGCAGGTCGCTGGACCCCATCAGATGACGGTCGATCTCTCGCGCGGCTTCCCGGCCTTCGTTGATGGCCCAGACCACCAGGGATTGGCCACGGCGGCAATCGCCGGCTGCGAACACGCCCTCGATACTGGTGGTGAAACGACCATGCTCGGCCTGATAGTTGGACCGCTGATCATAGTCGAGACCGATGGCGTCACTGACCGCGTGCTCCGGCCCGAGGAAGCCCATGGACAGCAGGATGAGATCCGCTTCCCAATCCTTCTCAGTGCCGGGGATCTCCTTGGGACCGCCCTCTGACCATTCCACCTCGACGGTGCGGATGCCCTTGATGTGGCCGTTGCCGTTGTCGATGAAGTTCTTGCCGGAAATGCAGTAGACCCTCGGATCGTCACCGAACTTGTGGGCGGCTTCCTCATGCCCATAGTCGACGCGGAAGATTCGCGGCCACTCCGGCCAGGGATTGTTGGGCGCCCGGCCCTTGGGGGGCTGCGGCATAATCTCGAAGTTCACCAGCGACTTGCAGCCGTGGCGCAGGGACGTGCCGATGCAGTCGGTGCCGGTGTCGCCGCCACCGATGACGATCACGTTCTTGTCTTTGGCCGAGATGTACGCGCCGTCGGCATGTTCGGAGTCCAGCAGGCTGCGGGTGTTGGCATGCAGGAACTCCATGGCGAAGTGAACGCCTGCGAGTTCGCGACCGGGAATGGGCAGATCCCGCGGCCGGGTAGCGCCCGTGGTGAGCAGCACGACGTCGTAGTCGCCCCGCAGTGCCCGGACGTCGAGACTGCCGTCACGGCCATCGGCCACGGTGGTACCGGTGATGAACTCCACGCCTTCGGCAGCCAGCAGATCCACCCGCCGCTGCACCACGTCCTTGCCGAGCTTCATGTTGGGAATGCCGTACATCAGCAGCCCGCCGATCCGGTCGGCGCGCTCGTAGACCGTGACCGTGTGTCCGGCCTTGTTGAGCTGCGCTGCGGCGGCGAGTCCGGCCGGGCCGGAGCCGACCACGGCCACCCGGCGCCCGGTGCGATGCGAGGGCGGCGTGGGAACGATCCAGCCTTCGGCATAGCCCCGATCGACGATGGCCTGCTCGATGTTCTTGATGGTCACGGCCGGGTCGGTGATGCCGAGCACGCAGGCGCCTTCACAGGGTGCCGGACACACCCGCCCGGTGAATTCGGGGAAATTGTTGGTCGCATGCAGGCGATCGAGGGCATCGCGCCAGCGGCCCTGATACACCAGATCATTCCACTCGGGAATGAGGTTGTAGATCGGACAGCCGTGAGGCATGGACTGACAGAAGGGCACCCCGCAATCCATGCAGCGGGCGCCTTGCGTGCGCAGCCGCTCCTCGTCCGGTGGTGTGAAGATCTCCTTGTAATCCACCAGCCGCACGGCCGCGTCCCGATAGGGTGCGGCCTGGCGTGGAAACTCCTTGAAACCGGTAGGCTTACCCATCGGTGGCACTGCTCCTGCTTGCTTGAGCCCACATCACTCACCGATTCCCGGCTGCAGATGCGGATCGATTGGTCAATGCTGCCGGTGCGCCGGTCCGCCTGTGCGGTTGCGCGCAGCCCGCTGTGTCAGCCCGCCTGCGCTCCTGCCTGGATCGGGGCTTTTTGGGCGTCGCTGGCCTGCTGGGCCAGAACCCGCTTGAAGTCCTGGGGCATCACCTTGACGAACTCAGCGAGGGCCGCCGGCCAGCGTTCGAGGATCCCGCTTGCCACCGTGGAGCCGGTGTGCTCGGCATGGCGCCGGATCATGGCCTCGAGTTCGGCGGCGTCGGCATCGTCGACCACCGGATCGAGATCCACCATCTCCATGTTGCAGTTGGCGGGGAACTCCCCCAAGGGGTCCCAGATGTAGGCAATACCACCGGACATGCCGGCAGCGAAATTGCGGCCGGTGGCGCCGAGGATCACCACCCGGCCACCGGTCATGTACTCGCAGCCGTGATCACCGACCCCCTCGACCACGGCCCGGGCCCCGGAATTGCGGACGCAGAAGCGTTCGGCAGCTACGCCCCGGAAGTAGGCCTCACCACTGGTGGCGCCATAGAGACAGACGTTGCCGATGAGGATGTTCTCCTCCGCCTTGAACTGGCTCACCCGGGGCGGATAGATCACCACGCGACCGCCGGAGAGGCCCTTGCCGACGAAGTCGTTGGCATCACCTTCCACCTCGATGGTCACGCCCTTCGCCAGCCACGCGCCGAGACTCTGGCCGGCAGAGCCGGCGAGGCGGATGTGGATGGTGTCATCGGGCAGCATGTCCGGACCCACCCGCTTGATGATGGTATGGGACAGGGTGCCACCGACCACGCGGTTGGTGTTGATGACGGGCAGGTCGATCTTCACCTTCTCGCCACGGGCAAGCGCCGGTTCGGCGAGCTCGATCAGCTTGTTGTCCAGCGCCCGCCCGAGTTCGTGGTCTTGGGGATGCTGGGCGTAGCGACCGAGGAAATCCTCGGGCTCCCGCGCCGGCGTCAGCAGCGGCGTCAGATCGAGGCCCTGGGCCTTCCAGTGCGCCACGGCCAGGTTCGGTTCCAGACAGTCGGTACGGCCGACCATCTCGTTCAAGGTTCTGAAGCCGAGCTCCGCCATGATCTGGCGCAGTTCCTTGGCCAGCATGAAGAAATAGTTCACCACGTGCTCGGGCTGACCGCGGAACTTGGCCCGCAGCTCCGGGTCCTGGGTGGCGATGCCTACCGGGCAGGTGTTCAAGTGGCACTTGCGCATCATGATGCAGCCGAGGACGACCAGCGGGGCCGTAGCGAAACCGAATTCCTCCGCGCCGAGCAGGGCGGCCATGGCGACGTCGCGACCGGTCTTGAGCTGACCATCGGTTTGCAGCACCACCCGCGAGCGCAGGTTGTTGCTCACCAGGGTCTGATGGGTCTCGGCGAGACCGAGTTCCCAGGGCAGCCCCGCGTGCTTGATGGAGGTCAGCGGGGAGGCGCCGGTGCCGCCGTCGTGGCCGGCGATGACGATATGGTCGGCCTTGGCCTTCGTGACCCCTGCCGCCACCGTGCCGCAGCCGACCTCCGCGCCGAGCTTGACGCTGACCCGGGCCGACGGATTGGAGTTCTTCAGGTCATGGATCAGCTGCGCCATGTCCTCGATGGAATAGATGTCATGGTGCGGCGGCGGACTGATCAGGCCCACCCCGGGGGTGGAATGACGAATCTTGGCGATGTAGTCGTCGACCTTGCCGCCCGGCAGCTCGCCGCCCTCACCCGGCTTCGCGCCCTGGATGATCTTGATCTGCAGTTCGTCGGCGTTGGTCAGGTAATTGATGGTGACGCCAAAGCGGCCCGACGCCACCTGCTTGATGGCGGAGCGCTTGGAGTCGCCGTTGGCCAAGGGCGTGAACCGCTCGGGATCCTCACCGCCCTCGCCGGTGTTGGATTTACCACCGATCCGGTTCATGGCGATGGCAAGCCCTTCGTGGGCCTCGGCGGAAATAGAGCCGAAACTCATGGCCCCGGTAGCGAAGCGCTTCACCAGCTCCGCTTCCGGTTCCACTTCCTCGATGGGAATCGGACCGCCATTGGCACCGGCCTTGAACGCCAGCAGGCCGCGCAGCGTCGCTTCCCGGGTCGCCACCTCGTTGGTGTAGCGGGCGAAGCGCCAATAGGCGTCCTCGCTGTTGGTCCGGGCGGCCACCTGCAGGTCGGCCACCGCGATGGGATCCCACATGTGGCGATCACCATGGCGGCGCCAGTGGAATTCACCCGGATTCGGCAGCACCGGCAGGCGGACCTGTTCGCGGGTTGGATAGCCGAGTTCGTGGCGACGCTCCATCTCCTCGGCGAGAATCGCGAAGTCCGCACCCTGCACCCGGCTGGTCGTGCCGGCGAAGCAGCGGTCGATGACCTCTCCGGCGAGCCCCACGGCCTCGAAGATCTGCGCACCCTTGTACGACTGAAGGGTGGAGATGCCCATCTTCGCCATGACTTTGAAGATGCCCTTGGCAGTGCCCTTGCGATAGGCGTAGACCACGTCGTCGTCGCAGGTGATGTGCTCGGCATCGTCGAGGAGGCCATCCGCGCGGGACTGCCAGAGGGCCTCGAAAGCGAGATAGGGATTCACCGCGTCGGCACCATAGCCGATCAGCAGGCAGAGATGATGCACCTCGCGGGCCTCACCCGTTTCCACGACGATGCCGATGCGGGTGCGGGCGTGGCTGTTCACTAGATGGTGGTGCACCGCGCCGGTGGCCAGCAGGCTGCTGATGGCCACCCGATCCGGGCCGACACCGCGGTCGGTGAGTACGATCAGGCTGTGGCCGGCATCAATGGCCGCGGTGGCCTCTTCGCAGATGCGATCGAGAGCGGCCAGCAGGCCGTCGCGGCCGGAGCCTTTGGCAAAGGTGATGTCGATGGTCTTCGAGGTCCAGCCGCGATGATTGATGTGCTTGAGGCTGGCGAGTTCGTCGTTGTTCAGCACCGGGTGCGGGACCCAAAGGCGATGGGCGTGGGCCTCGGTGGTTTCGAGCAGGTTGCCCTCGGGCCCGATGTAGCACTCGAGCCCCATGATCACTTCTTCCCGGATCGAATCGATGGCGGGGTTGGTGACCTGGGCGAACAGCTGCTTGAAGTAGTCGTAGAGCATGCGCGGCTTGTCGGAGAGAACGGCCAGCGCACTGTCGTTGCCCATGGACCCAAGCGGGTCCCGAAGTTCGCGCACCATGGGCATCAGCATGAAGTGCATGGTCTCGACCGTGTAGCCGAAGGCCTGCATGCGCGGCAGCAGCGTGGCTGGATCGAAACCGCGGGGCTCCTTCTCGGGTGAGAGATCGCGGATGTCGATGCGCTGACGGTCGAGCCACTCACCGAAGGGGTGCTCGCGGGCGAAGTCGGCCTTGATCTCCGCATCGGGGATCATGCGGCCCTCTTCGAAGTCGATCAGGAACAGGCGTCCGGGCTTGAGCCGGCCCTTCTCCACCACCCGCGCCGGATCCACATCCACCACGCCCACTTCCGAGGCCATGATGCACTTGTCGTCGTCGGTGATGTAGTAGCGGGACGGCCGCAGGCCGTTGCGGTCGAGTACGGCGCCGATGTAGCGACCGTCGGTGAAGGCGATGGAAGCCGGGCCGTCCCAGGGTTCCATCAGGCAGGAATAGTACTCGTAGAAGGCCCGCTTCTCTGCCGGCATGTTCGGGTGCGACTGCCAAGCCTCAGGAATCATCATGATGATGGCTTCCTGCAGCGTCCGGCCGGTCATCAGCAGGAATTCCAGCACGTTGTCGAAGGTGCCCGAATCCGAGCAGTCGGGCTCGACGATGGGAAACAGCTTGTGGATGTCGTCGCCGAACAGCGGACTGGCGGCCATGCCCTCCCGGGCGTTCATCCAGTTGATGTTGCCGAGCCGGGTGTTGATCTCGCCGTTGTGGCTCATGAAGCGGTTCGGCTGTGCCCGGTCCCAGCTCGGGAAGGTGTTGGTGGAAAAGCGCGAGTGCACCATGGCCAGATGCGACTCGTAGCGGTCGTCGGTGAGGTCCGGATAGAACGGGAATACCTGCTCCGGCGTCAGCATGCCCTTGTAGATGATGACCTTGGAGGACAGGGAGCAGACATAGAAGAGCTTGCGTTCGGTGAGGGACGCATTGCCCCGCAGCAGATGGGTGGCGTGCTTGCGGATGGTGTAGAGCTTGCGCTCGAAGTCGTCGCCGACGACGCCGTCGGCTGCGGCGATGAACAGCTGCGCCACGTGCGGCATGGCGGCCCGGGCGGCCTTGCCGATACCGGCGACATCCGGCTGCACCGGCACATCCCGCCAGCCGATGAGGGTCTGGCCGGCTGCGGCGATCTGCTCGGCGAGCACAGCCTTGCAGTGCTCCCTGGCGGCCTCGTCACGCGGCAGAAACACGTTGCCGACACCATACCGACCCTGCTGCGGCAGCTCGGAGCCGAGTTCGCTGGCGGCGATTTCAGTCAGATAGCGATGGGGCAGGCCCGTGAGGATGCCGGCGCCGTCGCCCGTGTTCTTCTCGTAGCCCTGGCCGCCACGGTGAACCATGCAACAGTTCATCTGTTGGGCTTCGAGGATGATCTGGTGGCTTGCGCGTCCCTTGATGTCGCAGATGAAGCCGACGCCACAGCCATCCTTCTCGAAATCCGGGTTATAGAGGCCGTGTTTCTCGGGAAGGCCGAGCTTCAACTGGTCTGCGAGACTTTGCATGCGCTTCTCCATCTCTAACCCGCTCGTATTCGGTGGCCAGCAGCTCGTGGGACATGGGACTGCTGTGCTGCATGGGACTGCTGTGCTGTAGGACACGCTGGACGTCGAATCCGCTGCCGGCCCATCGCCGACTTTCGTCCGCCGTCAGTCACCCTGGTCCGCACCCGGCGGGCTGCGTTGCTGCGGCGTCGAATGGCTGTCGCGGGCATGACCAGCGGCCGGCCCACTGCCCCGGTCGGCTGCCGATTCCCCCGAAGAGACGGTAAATACCGTGGCCGCGGCGCGGCCGGCAGGGGAATTTAGCACCCGCAACGGATAAGTCAACCGGCCGGGGCCGGTCAGCAACGCTTGTCATCGCAGCCCTCCGGGCTCGATGATCCACTCATGAGTGAGCGCTACCGCTTCCCCGTCCTCGTGCATACGCTAATCTTCAGCGCCGATCAGCTGCTGCTGCTGCGCCGGGCCGGGACCGGGCGCTTCGATGGCTTATGGGCGCCGCCCGGTGGTCACGTGGAGCCGGGTGAGAGCCCGCGCGCCGCGGCCGTAAGGGAAACCCGCGAGGAAATCGGGTTCAGGCTCCACTCCGCTCAGCTGCGGGCGGCGGGGCTCATGCACTACGCCAGCGAGGGTGGCGGCTTCAATCTGCTGTTCGCCGCGATGCTCGAAGCGCAGAGGATACCGCAGTTTGATCGCACCATCGCGGACGCAGCCCAATGGTGGCCGCGGACAGCCCTGCCCCGGGCGCGGGTGCCGTGGCTGGATGCGGCGCTGGCGCTCGATGCCGCTGCGGAGCGCATGAGCCCGGGTGCTGCAGCGCACTGGTACGTCGAGGGCCATTGACGGAGGCGCTCTGGTACAATGCGCGCCGCCCGAGTCCCGCCCGGGACCCAAGACGAATCGCGAATCGAATCGAGAGGATAGACACATGAAACAACCCGTCCGCGTTGCGGTGACCGGCGCTGCAGGTCAGATCGGCTACTCCCTGCTGTTCCGGATTGCATCGGGCGACATGCTCGGCAAGGATCAGCCCGTGATCCTGCAGTTGCTGGAGATCACACCAGCAATGGACGCACTGCGCGGCGTGGTCATGGAACTCGAGGACTGTGCCTTCCCACTGGTGGCCGGCATCATTCCCTCCGACGATCCCAACGTTGCGTTCAAGGATGCGGATTACGCCCTGCTGGTGGGGTCCCGGCCGCGCAGCAAGGGGATGGAGCGCAAGGACCTCATCGAGGCCAATGCGGCGATCTTCTCGGTCCAGGGCAAGGCTCTGAACGACCACGCCAACCCTGCCGTGAAGATCCTCGTGGTTGGCAATCCGGCCAACACCAACTCGCTGATCGCCCAGCGCAATGCGCCGGACCTCGATCCGCGGCAGTTCACCGCCATGACGCGCCTCGATCACAATCGCGCCATGGCCCAGCTGGCCCAGAAGACCGGTGCCCATGTGACCGACGTCGAAGGGCTGTGCATCTGGGGCAACCACTCCGCAACCCAGTATCCGGACATCCACAGGGCCACCGTCAAGGGGACGCCGGCTCTCGATCTGGTGGATCAGGACTGGTACGCCAAGGAAATGATTCCTATCGTGCAGCAGCGTGGAGCGGCCATCATCGAGGCTCGCGGTGCCTCGAGTGCGGCGTCGGCCGCCAATGCAGCCATCGACCACATGCGCGACTGGGCGCTGGGGTGCGACGGTGTCGTCAGCATGGGCGTCTACAGCGATGGCAGCTACGGCATCGAGAAGGCACTGATCTACTCCTTCCCTGTGCGCTGCAAGGGCGGCGACTGGGAGATCGTGCAGGGCATCGAGGTCAACGACTTCTCCCGTGCGAAGATGACGGCCACGGAAACCGAACTGGCCGAGGAGAAGGGCGCGGTGGCGCACCTGTTGAAGGACTGACGGTCCGGACCTGCTCACGAGCGAGGCACAACGATGCCATCTTCAAAATTGCGCGAGTCCCTGGAATCCATCCGCCGGGAGCTGGACGAGCCCGGCGCTGTGGACGATGCCAATCGCGCCCTGCTCGAGCAGGTCGCCGCCGACATCGAGCGCGTGCTCGATGAAGAGGACGAGACCACGCCCGACACGGTGCGCGGCAAGATGGAGAAGGCGGCCGTGGACTTCGAGGCTGAGCATCCACGCCTGGCGCGGGTGATGAACGAGATCGTCGATGCCCTGGGCCGCATGGGCATCTGACGGTCCCCGGCCGCTGGCCTGAGTTCCGCCACGGGCGGTGCGCGGAGAGTGCTCATGGACGCCATCAGCAATGTTCGCAAGCAGCTGCTGCCCCTGGTGGATGCCCTCGTCGGGCAACTCGAAGCCGACGGCGATCCCGGCTCGGCCGCCTGGTTCCGGCAGGTGGGGGCCGCGCTCGAGGCGGCGCGGCAGGAAGAGGATCTGCTGCTGATCTTTCTCGAACAGCTCGGGCCCACCGGCCCCATGGCTGATGCGGCCGGTTTCGGTGCACTGGCTCGGCTGCGCCTCGATCAGCTGCTGGCCCAGGCGGAGGCGGTGGCATTCGCCTTTTCGGCAACCGGGGATCCCCATTGAAGTCCGGGAGCATCGCCTGGGCGCTGCTTGTCTGGGTGCTGGTGGGGTGCGGCGGGGCCGGACCAGAGCTGACGCCCCTGGGGTCAGAAGATCGCATCCTCGCTTTCGGTGACAGCCTGACTTTCGGGACGGGAGCGCCGCGGGGCCAAGGCTATCCGGAAGTGCTGGCCGAACTCACCGGACTCGAAGTCGTCAACGCCGGGAATCCCGGTGAAACGACGATGGCAGGCCGACAGCGTCTGCCAAACGTCCTGGCGGAGCATCGTCCCGCGCTGGTGGTGCTCGTCCACGGCGGCAATGACACCCTGCGGCGACAACCGGCTGCGACCACCCGCGACAACCTCATGGCCATGATCGACGACATCCGGGCCTCAGGCGCGCAGGTGGTGTTGATGGCCGTGCCCGGGGCCTCTCTGACCTTCGCGCCGCCGGACTACTATGCCGAGGTGGCCGACGCAGCGTCCGTGCCCATGGATGCCGGCACACTGCGGCGCCTGATGCGCAACAGCGAGTACAAATCCGATCAGGTCCACTTCAATGCAGACGGCTACCGCCTCATGGCCGAGGCGGTGCGGGATCTGCTGGTGGCGAGCGGCGCGCTGTGAGAGGCCCGACCGCTCCATCCGCCGCAGAGCCCGGCGGCCGGGAGCGCGCCTGAACGCGGTCAATCGAACTTGCTTTTCTCCACGGTGTAGGCGTCACTCTCCTCGACCCTCGGTCGCAGACACTGGAAGTACCACTTCCCGTCGCGGCGGACGAAGTCGTCCTGGTAGTAACCGATGATGCGGTGAAACTGCACGGTGCCGTCCGGAGCATTGCCGGTGTAGGCCATGACGAAGCGCCAGTGCCCTGTAGCGGTGTCACCGTTCACTTCGATCTGCGGGTTCATGACCATGTGGGCCGAGTTGCGGATGCGGCCACTGGCCGCCAGATTGGTCATGAACGTACGGATCTCGTCACGCCCTTCGCAGTAGGCCAGGCCGGGCGTGTCCCAGATGCCATCCTCCACGAACAAGGCGGTGAGGGTGTCGGCGTTGTGGTCATCGTCGCAGCCGGCACAGTAGCGGGCCTTGAGCTGACGAATCTCCTCGATGTCTTCGAGTCGCTGCAACCTGTCTTCGATGGTCATGGCCATGCCTGCATCCTCCGAACGTGAAACCGGGGCCCAGTAAGCCACGGCTCGGACCGCCCCGGAAGGCCCGCCCCCAGCGGCAGCAACTGTCGTACCCCATCCCTGGACACCCAAGCTACCCCCGCTGGAGGACTCTGGGAGGACTCTGGACACCCAGGAATCTCGCTCTGGGAGGACTCTGGACATCCAGGAATCTCGCTCAGGAACTCTGGACACCCAAAGGCGGCCCCCGAATGGCGGCAAGGGGGTCGAGCGGCCCAAACAGGCATGCGGCAGTCTCAGCGGGCAGGCGGATGCAGGTGAATCAGGGTGATCTCGTTGCGGGACCCAAGCCTGAGCAGCGGGCCCCAGGTGCCGGTTCCGGGGGATACATGCAGCCAGGTCCTGCCGCCGTCGCGACGGGCCATCTCGTAGAGCCCTCTGATCCTCGGGAACACCCGCCGAACCAGGAAATTGAACGGCACGATCTGGCCGTTGTGGGTGTGACCGCAAAGCATGAGGTCAACTCCTGCTTCGGCAGCGTCCTCGAGCCCGTCCGGTCGATGGTAGAGGAGCAACCTGAAGCCCTCCTGCAGCGGACCGATGGCGGCCAGCCCCTGGGCAACGCGCCGGCGGGAGTCGGCGTCGTCGATACCCGCCACGACCAGGGGCGGCACGCTGCAGTCGACCTCATCGCGCAGCACGCGGACGCCGAGGCTGCGCAGACGCTCGCAGATGGCTTCGAGGTCCACGTAGCGCTCGTGGTTGCCGATGCAGTACCACACCGGCATGGACAGTTCGGCGAGGCTCTCGAGGTCCTCGCGGGGGATGTCGCGAAAATCGACGAGGTCGCCGGTAATGAGCACCGCGTCCGGCTCGAGTGACTTCACCCTGGCCACGATCCGGCGCAACAGGGCAGGCTCCCGGGAGCCGACGTGGACATCGCTGATCTGGACCAAGCGCCAGCTTCTCTCGACTCCCGGCGCGGCAAGCACCCGTTCGCGAACCGCCAGCCGTTGGGCATTGACGGCGGCAAGCAGGCACAGCGCTCCGGCAACCACCGCAAGCGTCAGCCCCGAAGCCCGCGGCGGTAGCGGCAGCAGCAGGTTGAGCACTTCCCATGGCATGACCACACAGAACAGGATGAAGGCCATCCCGAGCCAGGTCATGGACACCGCTGCGACCCGCCTTGCCCAGGCACCGGGTCGCCATTCATAGGCGAGCCGGCCCAGAATCGGCACTACGAGCAGCACCAGCAACGTCAGGGTGCCCGGCTGCCACTGGGGCCAAATCAGCCACGCGACCCGCAGCGGCGGATAGACGAGGACGCCGAAGTACACGGTGACGAGGATCAGCCCCGGCAGCAGCAGGCGCCGCAGACCGCGACGCCGTGGCCGCGATGCATCGCGCTGCTGGTTCATGGCTGAGCCTCGATGTTGAGCATGGGCTGGCGGTTGCAGTCGAGTGCCCGGGCATGGCCTCGCACCAGTGACTGCGGCGGCAGGCGTCCCGAAGCCCGCAGCTGCCAGCGCCGGCTGTAGACGTCTGCGCAGTGGCCGATTGCGGGCAGGGTCATGGTGGGTATGGCACTCTCCACGGCGGTCGACCTTTCCTGCATGAGTGTCCGATTTCGGCCGGACGCGAACACCGGGCAGGACCTATAGTACAGATGTGGCGTCGAAACCATTCCGCTGTCAGCCCGCACGCAAGGTTTGAGCGGGCGTGCACGGACGACGATGGGCGCGGGCGGAGCGAGGGCGTATGGCAAGTGCAGTGACACGCCCGGCACGACTCTCGCTGGAACTTCCTCAGGAAGTTTCGCCTGATCTTGCGCCCGAGCTGTGCGAGCAGGCGCGAGCCGCCCGTGATCCGCGCTTCGATGGCCGCTTCTTCGTCGCGGTCGTCAGCACCGGGATCTACTGCCGCCCGGTCTGTCCTGCGCCATTGGCGGATCCTTCGAATCAACGCTACCACGCGACGGCAGCCAGCGCGGAGGCGGCCGGCTACCGGCCGTGCCTGCGGTGCCGCCCCGAGCGGGCGCCCACGGGAGATGAGCAGGCGGATCTCGCCAATCGCGCCCTCGCCCGCATCGAGCAGACGGCGACAGACGGCGGCGGCATCGAGGCGCTGGCGACGGACCTCGGCGTGTCGAGCCGCCATCTGCGTCGGGTCATCGAAGCACGCTTCGGTGTCGGTCCCCGGGCACTCGTCGCGAGTCACCGGCTCCGGGTCGCCAAGCGTCTCCTCGATGATACGGATGCGCCGATCACCGATGTGGCGCTGGCTGCAGGATTCGCCAGTGTTCGCACCTTCAATGCCGCCGTGGCGCGCTGCTGGCAGCGCAGCCCCACGGAATTGCGACGGCTGGCGCGGCATCGGCGCTGGGAGGCGGCTCCGCCGGTGCGGCTTCGACTGGGCACGCGAACTCCCTTTGCTCACGCCGCCATGGCGGATTTTTTCTCAATGCGAGCGGTACCCGGACTCGAGCGGATGGAGGCAGGCACGCTCGGCCGCCGCTGGCAGACGGCTGAAGGTTCCGGCGACCTGCAGATCAGCTTCGCGCCGAGCGGCGTAGATCTCGAACTTTCCGGTCAGGGCACGTTGCCGTTGATGGACCTGCTCGGGCGGGTGCGCCGGCTCACGGATATCGATGCCGACAGCCACACCATTGATGCCGCCCTGGCCAGGGATCCGCTACTGGCTCCCGGCGTGCTTGCCCTGCCCGGACGCCGGGTCCCCGGCATGTGGGATCCGTTCGAGGGCGCGGTACGCGCGATCCTCGGCCAGCAGGTCAGCGTCGCTGCAGCGCGCACGCTCACGGCCCGATTGCTGCGCCTGTGCGATCGGTCGGGAGACGCTGGTCCTCTGCCATTTCCCGATCCCGGGGCAGTCGCTGCCGCCGATCTCTCCCAACTCGGCATTCCTGCAACCCGGCGCCGTGCCCTGGAGCATTTGGCGCTGGCCTGCACCGAAGGCGCAGTGGACTTCGCGGCGCCGCTGGAGCGCTGGCGCAACAGTCTGCTCGCACTACCCGGTATCGGACCCTGGACCGTGGAGTACTTGTGCATGCGCGCCGGGCGCGACCCGGATGCCTTCCCCGCCGGCGATCTGGTCCTGCGCTCCAGGCTGGGTCGGGATGGACGTCTTGCCTCTGAACGGGCCGTGCGCGAGCGCGCGGAAGCCTGGCGGCCTTGGCGCGCCTATGCCGTGCTGCAACTTTGGGCCGCCCAGGCCACGCAGGGTCCATGACGGCCAAAGTGTGCAAGGCACCCAGACAGGTTGCCGAACCTGACATGTCGACAGCCCGCCATCAGGAGAGGATGCAATGACGGCTACTCAAAGTTCCGCTGACACCCTGCTGTGGACGCAAATGCCGAGCCCGCTCGGCCCCCTGTTGCTGGTGGCCTGCGACCAGGGTTTGTGCCGCATCTTCCTGCCGCAACAGAACGAGGCCATGGACCCCGAACCGGGCTGGCGACGTGACGATGAGGCGCTCGCCAATGCCCGTGGGCAGCTCGAAGAGTACTTTGCCGGCACACGCCGAACCTTCGACCTGTCGCTGTCACCTCAGGGCACGTCGTTTCAACTCGCCGTGCTGCGGGCTCTGGCGGAGATTCCCTACGGCACGACCGAGAGCTATGCCAAGGTCGCCCGCCGGCTCGGTCAGCCCACGGCCACCCGGGCGGTGGGCGCCGCCAATGGCCGCAATCCACTGGCCATCGTGGTGCCCTGCCATCGTGTCATTGGCAGCGACGGCTCGCTCACCGGATACGCCGGCGGGCTGGCTGCCAAGCGCTGGCTGCTGCAGCACGAGGGCGTGTTCCTGGCTGAGCGTCAGTCATCCCTGTTCGGCTGACCTCACCTGCGTTCTGCCTGGCAGGGGTTGGCTGATAGGGTATTCGCGGCAGTGGGGCAATGTGGAGGGAGTGCTGTGAGTATGGCCACCGTAAGCCGGTGCACTGCTGCCGTGGCTTTACTCATGCTGGCGTTCATCCCAGCGCCGTCAAGGTCGGAGGTGGACGAAGTCGCACGATTGCAGCAACAGCTCGAGGCGCTGCAGCAACGCCTGGAGGTCCTCGAACGGCGCCTGGATACGGAAAGGCGGCGTTCGGCTGCGCGCCCGGAAGTGCCTGAACCGCGATTCGAGACGGAGCGGCTCGATGAGGCCGTGACTGGCGCCGAGCGTCTCGAGGAGGCCCGCATTGGCGCGGCCCCCGAGCCGCCGCCAATCCGCTTCGGTGGTGCCCTGCGATTCAACCACTCCTTTCGCGAGGACGTGCGCGACTCCCGCACGCGCCGCGGTGACAGCGGCTTCGATCTGTTCCGCCTCAACGTGGATGGCGAGATCCGCGACATCATCCTCTCGGCGGAGTACCGCTACACGCCCGACATGGACGTGATCCGCCATGGTTGGATCGGCTACCGGTTCGGTGATGAGAGCATGATCAAGCTGGGTATCCACCGGGTGCCGTTCGGACTGCTCCCATTTGCATCCCACAACTTCTGGGATGGCGTCCCGTTCTATGCCGGATTCTCGGACAACCACGATCTCGGCATTGCCTATGAGCGCAGCGACGGTCCCTGGGACTTCCATCTGGCGTTCTACAAAAACGAGGAACTCGGCAACGCCGGCAGGCTGGCACGCTACGCGCCTGACGTGGTCCGAAAGGACGACCAGCAGAACGAGGACATCAACCGCTTCAATGCCCGAGTCGCCTACACAATCGGGCGGGACACCGGCTGCGAAAACGAGTTCGGCATTTCGGGGCAGCGGGGGGATCTGGTCAATGCCATCACCGACAGCCGCGGCAGCCACTGGGCCGCAGCCGGGCATGTGGACAGCCGCTGCGGTCGCTGGAACCTCCAGCTGCAGGGCATCCGCTACGACTATGATCCGGACAATCCCGCAGGCGTGAGCAACGACACGATCCGCCTCGGGGCGTTCGGCACCAGCTTCGACCTCGCCGCCCGCGGCAAACTGGCCGCAGCGAACCTCGCCTACAACTTCGATCTGACCGGCCGCTGGCTCGACCAGCTGGTGTGCTACAACAACTACTCGCGCCTGTTCAAGGACGTGGGTGATGGCCAGGATTCGGAACTCAATACCGTAGGCTGCGGTGCCGGCGCCGGGCCCCTGTTCGCGTACGTGGACCTGATCTTCGCACGCAACATGCTGTTCTTCGGCGAGGGCTCCCTGGCAGACGGCAGTGACGACCGCTGGCGGGGCCGCCTCAACATCAACCTGGGGTACTACTGGTGAGCATGCTGCGACGATTCATGCTGCTGTGCACGACTGCGCTGCTGCTTTCGCCCGCTTTCGCGGCAGACCGTTTGACGGTCGTGTCCTGGGGCGGTGCCTACGTGAAAAGCCAGATGCTGGGGTTCATCCTGCCTTTCGAGGAGGCTGCCGGCATCACGGTGGACGTCCTCGAGTACAATGGCGGCATCAAGGAGGTGCGCTCCCAGGTCCGCTCATGGAACGTGCGCTGGGACGTGGTGGACATGGAATTGTTCGATGCCGGCCGCGCCTGCCGCGAGGGTCTGCTGCTGCCGTTCGACCACGACACGCTGCCACCGGCCCCGGATGGCACCCCGGCCGGGCAGGACTTTCTCGACGGCAGCCTGCTGCCCTGTGGCATCGGCAACGTAGTCGCCGCCACCGTCGTCGCCTACGACCAGGACCGGATCGACCGACCGCCTCGGAGCGTCGAGGACTTTTTCGACGTCCAGGGCTTCCCCGGACGGCGCGGCTTGCGGCGTTCGCCAAAGGTGAATCTGGAATGGGCCCTGATCGCAGACGGCGTTGCACGGGAGGACGTCTACCGGGTACTCGACACGGAGGAAGGGGTCGAGCGCGCTTTTCGCGTACTCAACCGGATCAAGCCCTGGGTGGACTGGTGGCGCAGCGGCGAAGAAGCAATCCGGCTGCTGGAGACCGGTCGGGTGAGCATGACATCGGTGTTCAATGGCCGCGTGTTCGACGCGGTACAGCGTGGCGAGAACTTCGCGATACTGTGGGATCATCAGGTCTGGTTCATGGATGTCTGGGTCATGCCCCGCAACGGCCGTCGCCCGGAACTGGCGGCGGATTTCATCCGTTTCGCCACCAGCACCGAAAGCCTGGCCCGACAGATGCGCTACATCCCCTACGGACCAGTACGCCGATCATCCCTGGAGCGGATCGACCCGGAGATCCGCCGTCAGTTGCCGACGGCAGAAGAAAACATGGCAACCGCCATCGAGGGCGACGCCGAGTGGTGGGCGGCCAATCTCGACCGGCTCAAGGAGCGCTTCGAGCGCTGGCTCGAGCGCCCTGTGATGGTCCCCCGGGCTCTGCCGAACTGATGTCCGCAGCACTCCCTCTTGGCGCCAGCGTCAGCGCTCAAACGGGGCAGCGATGTCAGCCCCTCAACTCTCGATAACGTCCTCGCGACCGGATCTGACACTGGGCATCACATGTTCGAAGTCGTCCTCCATGAGTCCGAAATCCCACCCAACACGGGCAATGTCATTCGTCTGTGCGCCAACACCGGCTGCCGGCTGCACCTGATCGAGCCCCTCGGCTTCACTCTGGAGGATGCCCGCCTGCGCCGGGCCGGCCTGGACTACCACGAGTATGCCGGTGTCCTCGTCCATCGAGACCTGTCGGCATGCCTGACGTCTCTGGACACCCAGGAAACACCCGATCGAACCCTGGACACCCAAGAGGTGATGGGACTTCACTTGGGTGTCCAGAGTCGGCGGCGGGTGTACGCTTTCTCGACGCGCGGTGCCCGGCGCCATGACCAGATCAGATGGCGGGCTGGCGACGTTCTGCTGTTCGGTGCCGAGACCCGGGGCCTGCCCGAAGCCATTCTTGCGGGTATACCCGAGGCCCGACGCGTGCGCCTGCCGATGCGACCGCACAATCGCAGCCTGAATCTGAGCAACGCGGTGGCGGTAGCCGTCTTCGAAGCTTGGCGGCAACTCGAGTTCAGCGGGGGATCCTGAGCCTGCGAGGATGAGGTCCGGCCCGCTGAATCCGAGGTCCCAGCCAACAGCTGGTTCAAACAAAATGCCCCGCGTTCGCGGGGAGTCCATGGGAGGGGAGCTGCAAGTGACTGACAAGCCTGAGCATCCGGGTGAACCATCGATCACGCCGAACCACCGAGACTATTGGCGCGCCAACCTGCGGCTGGTGCTGCGCTGCCTCGCCGTCTGGTTCTTCGTCTCCTACGGCTGCGGCATCCTGTTCGTGGATGTGCTCAATCAGTTCCGCATCGGCGGCTTCCCGCTGGGCTTCTGGTTCGCGCAGCAGGGCTCGATCCTGGTCTTCATGGCCGTCATCGCTTACTACGCCCGTGCGATGACCCGGCTCGATCGGGCTTTCGACGTCGACGAGGAGTAGCCCCCACATGGCACTCCAGACCCTGATCTACCTGGTCGTCGGCGCAAGTTTCCTGCTCTACATCAGCATTGCCATCGCTTCCCGGGCCAGCAGCACGGGCGACTTCTACGTGGCCGGCAAGGGTGTCCACCCGGTCGCCAATGGCATGGCCACCGCGGCCGACTGGATGTCCGCCGCCTCGTTCATCTCCATGGCCGGCCTCATCGCCTACCTCGGCTACGACGGGGCGGTCTACCTGATGGGCTGGACCGGCGGCTACGTTCTGCTCGCCCTGCTGCTGGCCCCGTACCTGCGCAAGTTCGGCAAGTTCACCGTCCCGGAGTTCATCGGTGACCGCTACTATTCCCAATCAGCACGTATCGTGGCGGTCATCTGCCTGATCTTCATCTCTTTCACCTACGTCGCCGGGCAGATGCGCGGGGTGGGCATCGTCTTTTCCCGCTTCCTGGAGGTGGACGTCACCACCGGGTTGCTGATCGGCATGGCCGTGGTGTTCTTCTACGCCGTGCTCGGCGGTATGAAAGGCATCACCTACACCCAGGTCGCCCAGTACTGTGTGCTCATTTTCGCCTACACGGTCCCGGCGGTGTTCATTGCCCTGCAGATGACCGGCAATCCGATTCCGCAACTGGCCTTCGGCAGCACCCTGAACGATGGCAGCACCTACCTGCTCGACCACCTCGACAATCTGGTCACGGATCTCGGGTTCACGGCCTACACTGACGGCTCCAAGAGCACCATCGATGTGTTCTTCATCACGGCCGCGCTCATGGTCGGTACCGCCGGCCTGCCTCACGTCATCGTGCGCTTTTTCACGGTTCCCAAGGTCTCTGATGCCCGCCGCTCCGCCTTCTGGGCACTGGTCTTCATCGCCATCCTCTACACGACGGCACCCGCGGTGGGTGCCCTGGCCCGCATGAACCTGATCGAGACCGTACAGACCGGCCCGGTAGGGGACCCGGCCGGAAATCTGCTCTTCAGTGAGCGCCCGGAATGGTTCGACACCTGGGCCGCCACCGGCCTGATCACCTTCGAAGACAAAAATGAAGACGGCCGGGTGCAGTACTACAACGACGCCAATGAAGCCTTCGCAGAACAGGCGGCCGCATACGGCTGGGCCGGCAATGAGCTGACCGTGGATCGCGACATCCTGGTCCTCGCCAACCCGGAGATCGCCGGGCTGCCCAACTGGGTCATTGCGCTGGTGGCAGCAGGGGGTATCGCTGCGGCGCTGTCCACCGCCGCCGGCCTGCTGCTCGTCATCTCTGCGGCGTTCTCCCACGACCTGCTCAAGAGCGTGTTCTGGAAACGCATCTCGGAGCGTGGCGAACTCCTGGCGGGACGCTGCGCAGCCGCCGTGGCCGTCTGCATGGCAGGTTATCTGGGCTACAACCCGCCGGGATTCGTGGCCCAGGTGGTTGCATTCGCCTTCGGGCTGGCCGCGGCATCGCTGTTTCCGGCCATCCTGATGGGGATATTTTCCAAGCGCATGAACCGCGAGGGGGCCATCGCGGGCATGCTCACCGGCCTGCTGTTCACCCTCGGCTACCTGGTCTGGTTCAAGGGCGTGATCATCGAACCGATGGCCGCCGACATCCCGGAGAACTGGCTGTTCGGGATTTCACCGGAGGGGATTGGTGCCGTGGGGATGCTGTTGAACTTCGCCGTCGCCTTCAGTGTCAGCGCGCTAACGCGACCACCACCGCAACCGGTTCAGGACATGGTCGAGTCGATCCGGATTCCACGCGGGTCTACTGCCGCCCGGGCCCATTGAGCGCCCGGGCGTTGCAAGGCTGCCCTGGACCGCACCCGGGCGTCCAGGACCCAGAGATCAGTGGGCGACGGCGCCGCCACCTTCCCCTTGCTGCTTCTGGCGTTCCATCGCCTCGGCGTAGAGCGCATCGAAGTTGACCGGAGCCAGCATGAGGGGCGGGAAGCTGCCCTTCATGACCAGGGAATCCACCGTCTCCCGCGCATAGGGGAACAGTAGATTCGGGCAATAGCTCGCCAAGGTGTGCTGGAGCTGAGCCTCGTCGAGGCCGCTGATGTGAAACACCCCGGCCTGCTGCAGCTCGACGATGAACCCGGTCTGCTCGTCTTCCGTCGAAGCCTCGATGGACAGCGTCAGGATCACCTCATAGACATCGGTCTCGAGAATTCGCGACCGGGTATTGAGGTCGAGGTTGATGCGTGGCTTCCAGTTACCGCGAAAGATCTCCGGCGAACGCGGACTCTCGAAGGAGATGTCCTTCACGTAGATCCGCTGCAGCGCGAAGCTCGGGCCCACAGCCCCTTCGCCACCTGCAACCGCATCATCCTGCGGCGTGTCCGTCATGGGTTCGGCTCCTTCAAGAGTGTCTCGAGCCGGCCCTCACGGTCGAGGGCCAGCAAATCGGTGAATCCACCCACGTGAGTGGCATTGATCCAGATCTGCGGCACCGTCCGGCCACCGCCACGAGCGCGCATCTCGTCCCGACGCGCAGGTTCCTCATCGACGCGAATGTCGTCGTAGGCAATACCGCGACGATCGAAGAACTGCCTTGCGCCCAGGCAGTAGGGGCAGAAGCGAGTGCCGTACATGATCACGTCAGCCACGACTCACTCCTTGCCTTTGACCACCGGCAGGGAGTTGCTTCGCCACTCCGCGATGCCGCCTGACAGGCGCATGACATTGGGGAAGCCCGCCTTGCGCAGGAGCGCTCCAGCGGCACCGGCATGCTGGCCCATCTTGCAGGTCACCACGATGGGTCGCTCACGATGGCGATCCAGCTCGGACATGCGCTTCTCCAGGGTCGCAAAGGGTATGTTCACCGCATCGACGATGTGCCCTGCGGCAAATTCCTTGCGCTCGCGAACGTCCAGCACCAGGGCCTGCTCCCGGTTGACCAGATTGACCAACTCCTGGGCCGAGACACTCCGCCCGCCCCGCCGTGCCTCGTTCCAGACGAACAGCACCAGCAGGCCGATGAAGACACCGACCAGAAGCAAATGATTACTGACGAATTCGAAGAACCGCGCCATGTGCCCTCCAGTGAGGGCGCGATTATACACAGCCCGACAGAGACCGCAGTCCCTGCGTTGGCGCCGGACCCACTGCGTCGCTAGAATCCCCGCGCGATACCCGTCCTGATCGACCCGCCACCTGCTGGAATCCGTCATGGCCGCACCGAACGCCCGCAGTACCACCATGCTCCTCGTCCTCGATGGCTTCGGCCACGCCGACAGCGCCGAGGCCAACGCCATTGCTGCAGCCCAGGCACCCGTGTGGACCGGCCTCTGGGAGCGGCGACCGCACCGTTTGATCGCCACTTCCGGGCTGGAAGTGGGTCTGCCGTCGGGCCAGATGGGCAATTCGGAAGTGGGTCACATGAATCTCGGCGCCGGCAGGGTCGTCTATCAGGAGCTCACGCGAATCAACAAGGATGTGGAAGAAGGCACCTTCGCCGACAATCCTGTGCTCGGAGAGGCCATGGATCTCGCCATCGCCGGAGACCGCCCGATGCACGTCCTGGGTCTGCTGTCGCCCGGGGGCGTTCACAGCCACGAGGCGCAGATCGCGGCCCTGGTGGAAAACGCTGCCAGGCGCGGGGTCCGTCGCATATACGTACACGCTTTCCTCGACGGCAGGGACACGCCACCACGCAGCGCCAAAGCGTCCATTGAAGCCATGGATGCCCGCCTCCATGAGCTTGGCTGCGGCAGAATCGTTTCGCTCGTGGGCCGCTACTACGCCATGGACCGGGACCAGCGCTGGGATCGCCTAGAGCGCGCCTACAACCTGTTGACCCGTGGCGAAGCGCCCTTTCACGCCAACAGTGCCGCGGCCGGACTCGAAGCCGCCTACGCCCGGGACGAATCCGACGAGTTCGTGCAGCCCACCGCCATTCATGATGCCGACGAATTGCCTATCCGGATCGAAGACGGTGATGTGGTCGTGTTCATGAACTTTCGCGCCGATCGAGCCCGGCAGCTCAGCCATGCCTTCGTAGACGAGGACTTCACGCCCTTCAAGCGCCGGACGCATCCGGCTCTGGGGCGATTCATCATGCTGACCCGCTACGCCGAGGACATCGACGCCCCCTGCGCGTATCCACCCACCAGCCTCGACAACACCTTAGGCGAGTTTCTTGCCAACCTCGGCCGAACCCAGCTGCGTATCGCCGAGACGGAGAAGTACGCCCATGTGACCTTCTTCTTCAACGGCGGGCGTGAGGAGCCGTTTACGGGGGAGGACCGCATCATGGTCCCGTCCCCCAAGGTGGCCACCTACGATCTCAAACCCGAGATGAGCGCACCGGAGGTGACAGACAAGCTGGTGGAAGCGATCCGGTCGGGGCGCTACGACCTCATTGTCTGCAACTACGCCAATGGCGACATGGTCGGACACACCGGCGACTTCGACGCCGCCGTCAAAGCCGTCGAAGTGCTGGACAGCTGTCTCGGACGCATCGAGGAGGCGGTCCTGGAGACCGGCGGCCAGTGCCTGCTGACCGCGGACCATGGCAACGTGGAGAAAATGCGGGACGAAGCAACCGGCCAGCCCCACACTGCGCACACGACCGACCCGGTACCTCTGGTCTACATCGGTCCTCAGCAGGTGCAATTCGATGATGATCCTGGCTGTCTCGCCGACATCGCTCCGACGCTGCTGGAATTAATGAACATTCAGCGGCCTAAGGAGATGACGGGCAGATCGCTGCTCGTTCAGTGAACCGACGCCGCCCCGCCAGCACTAAACGCCACGGCGGACGGACGGCCGCCCTGCTGCTGGCCGCGGTGACACTCGCGGCAGGCGTCTTCGCCGAAACCACGCCTCAGCAGCGCCTGGAAGCCATTCAGGCTGATCTCGGCCGACTGGAAAGCTGGCTGCAATCGAGCCGTCGCGATCGCGAAGAACTGCAAGACGAACTCCGCCGCGCCGATCTCGCACTGGCGGAGCTCGCGACGCGCACCCGGGAGACCCGACAGGCTCTGGACACCCAAGTGGAGCTGGCCGAGCAGCTCGAAGCGGACATCGTCGACATCGCGGAACGGGAGGCGCAGGCACGGGAAGCTGTTCAGGCCGTGGTCCGGCAGGCCTGGCTCCTGTCACGGCGCGGCCCGCTGCAGCTGCTGCTCGAGGCCGAGAGTCCGGAGCGGGTTGCCAGGCTGCTGGCCTACCATGAGCACCTGGCCCGCTCCCGATCGGAGGCCATCGACGCCTATCGTCAGAGCCGACGTGAACTCGAAGGCCGACGCCGCGAGCTGGACGTCGTTCGGGAGCAGCTCGAGCAGGAAAGCGCCACGCTGGACACCCAAGCGAGACAACTCGGCGAGGCAAGACAGGAGCAGAGCGCGGCACTTGCCCGCATCGAGACGGACATCGAGGACCGGGAGTCCCGGCGCACCGAGCTCCTGCGCAATCAGGAACGCCTCCAGGAGCTGCTCGAGCGTCTGTCCCGACAGGTCGTGGAGCCCAGCGGAGAAACCTTCGTCGCCAGCCGGGGCAATCTGCCATGGCCCGTGCAGGGCCGCCTTCTGCAAGGCTTCGAGGCCAGTCGATCGGGAGGGTCCAGACGCAGCGGTGGCGTTCTGCTTGCTGCCGAACCAGGGAGCAGCGTCCACGCCATCCACCCCGGCCGGGTGGTCTTCGCAGATTGGATGCGCGGGCTTGGGCTTCTAGTCATCCTCGACCACGGTGGTGGCTACATGACGCTCTATGCCCAGGCCGAATCACTGCTGCGCAACGTCGGCGACATGGTCGAGGCGGGCGAACCTCTGGCAACTGCCGGGCGGTCTGGTGGTAGCAGCCAAAGCGGTGTCTGGTTCGAGATCCGCCACAACGGCCAACCCACCGATCCGAGCCGCTGGTGCCGGCCCCCGCAACGTACCTGAGCAGCTACTGCAGCAGCCCCTTGTGATGAGCTTGGCGCGATGGCGCTGCGATGCGATCATCCGACCCTGTGTCGACGTCGGATCCTGTGTCATGCCATCCCGCCATGGTCACCTGCTGGCTCTCACTCCCCTGCTCGTGGCGTGCCTGATCGTCCTTCCCGTGAACGCGGCCCCCGAACCCGCGGCACCCAACAGTACGGGCCTGCCTCTGGAGGAACTGCGCGCCTTTGCCGAAGTTCTCGATCGCATTCGTTCGGCCTACGTCGAGCCGGTGGATGACCGTACCCTGCTCGAGAATGCCATCGAGGGCATGCTGAGCCGGCTGGACCCGCATTCCAGCTACCTGAACGAAGAGGCCTATCGCAGCCTGCAGGAAGCCACGAGCGGCGAATTCGGCGGGGTCGGGATCGAAGTCGATCAGGAGGACGGCCTGATCCGCGTCGTGGCACCCATGGATGGAACGCCAGCGGAGCGCGCGGGCCTTCAGCCCGGCGATCTCATCATCCGCATCGACGACCGGCCGGTTCGAGATATGACGCTGTCCGATGCGGTCAATGCCATGCGCGGAGAGGTGGGTAGCGTCGTGGAGCTGAGCATCCGACGCCCGGGCACGGTCGAGTTGATGGAGCTATCCCTAGTCCGCAGCCTGATCGAAGTGCCGAGTGTCTCCGCAAAGATGCTCGAACCGGGGTTCGGATACCTGCGGGTCGCCCAGTTCCAGAATCGTACCGGCGACGATCTCAGGCGCGAGCTCGCCCGGCTTCAGCATGAGTCTGAAGAGGGTCTGCGCGGACTGATTCTCGACCTGCGCAACAATCCCGGCGGGGTCCTGCAGGCCTCCGTTGCCGTCGCAGACACCTTCCTTGCGAGCGGCCGGATCGTATACACGGAAGGCCGCCTGTCCAGTGCCCAGGTGTCCTACTCAGCCAATGGTCAGGATCTCGGAAACGGCGTACCCCTCATCGTGCTGATCAATGCTGGTTCCGCGAGTGCGGCAGAGATCGTCGCCGGCGCGCTGCAGGACCACCGCCGCGCCCTCGTCCTCGGGACGCCAAGCTTTGGCAAGGGTTCGGTCCAAACCATCCTGCCCCTGTCCGACGAACGTGCGATCAAGCTGACCACGGCGCTCTACTTCACGCCGGGAGGGCGCTCCATTCAGGCGCACGGCATCGACCCGGACATTCGCGTGGAACGAGGCAGCAGGTCCACCGACGAACCCCTCAGCACCCGGCGTGAAGTCGACCTGCCCCGCCATCTGCGTGGGAACGGTGATTCACAGGACGTACCCGAGAGAGACCTCGCCAGTGATGACCGCCAGATCATGGAGGCACTCAATATCCTGCGCGGAATGCACCTCCTCGGCCGCTCCACCGAATGAACTGGCGGGAAATCATCAGAACGCTGACGTCCGCAAGCCTGTTAGCGTCCTTGCTGCTGATCCAGGCCGCCTGGGCTGAACGCCCAAAGTTGGCGCTCGTGATCGATGACATCGGCTGGGATCTGAACATGGGGCGGCGAGTGCTGAACCTGCCAGGGGCCCTGACGGTCGCCGTGCTGCCAGGCACACCGGTGGGCAGTAAGCTCGCCCTCGAGGCTCACAACACCGGCCGCGAAGTCATGCTTCACCAGCCCATGACCGCCGAAAGAGGCCAGGATGCGGGTCCCGGCAATCTGCTGCCGGATATGGAACCGGCTGCGATTGCGACCATGCTCGCCGCCAACCTCGCGGAAGTGCCGTATCATCGAGGCGTCTCCAATCACATGGGCAGCCTGCTGACGCGCTGCGAAGCCTCCATGAACGCCGTGATGGCGGAACTGTCCCGGCGCGGACTCTACTTCCTCGACAACCGAACCACCCCGCAAACGGTGGCGTTGTACAGCGCGCAGGCCGCAAACGTCCCGGCGACCCGACGCGACGTCTTTCTCGACACCATTCGGGACCCAGAGGCCATCGAGCGTGCACTGGAAAGCGCTGTCCGCCTTGCGGAACGACGGGGTCACGCCGTGGCGATCGGGCACCCTCACGCTACCACCCTCGAAGTCCTCGAAGCACAGCTGCCTTACATTCTCCGGCGCGTGGAATTGGTGCCGGTGTCCTCGTTGGTGACCCTAGAGAAGCGCTCGAACCGGGCACAGGGCGTTGGCGAGTAGGCCGGCGTCCCCACCTGACCAAGCCATCTTCCGACTGCACCCGCCTCCCCTCGGCGCAGGCCGTCGACGAGAAGCGTTCCAGCAAAAGATGCTCACGAGTTCCGCGCGCAGGTTCTGCAGGTTCTGGACACCCATAGCAGGCAGTGGGAGGCTCCGAAAGAGCTCTGAACAGTTCTGGACACCCAAACGCCCCAACTTGGACGGACCCAGGAACGGGCCCTGGAGAACGGGCCCTGGACACCCAAAAGCGACCACCCTGGAGATCTCTGGGGCGATCTCTGGACACCCACATCCGACCCCAGAGCGATGCCTGCCGTGATCGTTGCACTCAGGGTCTTGGGAGACCTGTATTCAGCTCAACGGGTCACCCGAAGGCGACTTGTCGATCCAGGGCCATGCGCAGTCAGGACACGGAACCAGCGAGAAGCTCGCTGGCCTGCCGATAGTCCAGAGAGCCCTCGTAGAGCGCACGTCCACTGATGCAGCCTGCAAGCCGTCCGCGACAGCGCGCTATCGCCGACGCAAGCCGCTCAACATCCGCCAGCGAAGCCAAGCCACCCGAGGCATAGACGGGGAGACCAACCGATTCCGCAAGCCTCACGGTCTCATCGAGATTGATCCCAGAGAGCATCCCATCGCGGTCAATATCGGTGTAGATGATGCCCGCCACGCCCCCATCCTCGAAGCAACGCGCAAGGTCGACCGCCGCGAGTTCAGTCGCCGCCGCCCACCCTTCCGTAGCCACGAGCCCATTGCGGGCATCAATCCCCACGATGACCTGCCCCGGGTACGCCTGAGCGAGTTCCACTGCCCATTTCGGATCCTTGGCGGCGCGCGTTCCGATGATGCCCCAGCGCACGCCGACATCGAGATAGCCCTGAAGCGTGGTCGCATCCCGGATCCCACCGCCAATCTGAACCGGAATGTCGAGTGCCGCGCAGATCGAGGCAATCACGTCGCCGTTGACGGGCCGACCCGCGAAAGCGCCGTCGAGATCCACCACATGCAACCGACGCGCACCCAACGCTTGCCAGTGCAGCGCCATGGCCACAGGGTCATCCGAAAACACCGTCGCATCGTCCATCCGACCCTGCCGCAGGCGCACGCAACGGCCTTCCTTGAGATCAATGGCAGGGATCAACTCCGCCGGGGCGTTCTGAGTCGCCATCAAAGCGTACCCTTGGTGGACGGCATCGCTCCGTCGGCACGCGGATCGGCCTCTACAGCCATTCGCAACGCGCGACCGAAGGCCTTGAACACTGTCTCCGCCTGATGATGCGCATTGTCGCCACGCAGATTGTCGACGTGCAGCGTCACGCGGGCATGATTAACGAAGCCTTGGAAGAACTCATGGAACAGGTCAACATCGAATTCACCAATCCAGGCCCGCGTGAACACGACATTGAATGTCAGCCCGGGACGCCCCGAGAGGTCGACGACGGCTCGAGACAAGGCTTCATCGAGCGGGACGTAGGCGTGACCATAGCGCCGCACGCCAACCTTGTCTCCCAGCGCCTGGGCAAACGCCTGCCCGATAGTGATACCGATGTCCTCGACCGTGTGGTGGGCATCGATCTCCAGATCGCCCCGGGCCCGAACATCAAGATCGATCAGGCCATGACGGACCACTTGATCGAGCATGTGATCAAGAAAAGGCACGCCCGTATCCAGACGACCCATTCCAGTACCGTCCAGATTGACGGTCACTTCGATCTGCGTTTCCAGAGTATCTCGGGCAACAGTGGCGACACGGGGTCCCATGGCGGAATCCGGCGGTGGCGTTGAGGGGCGGCGATTATAGCCGCCATAGGCCCTGTGACCACAACTCGTGGCCATTGTGGCTCGCTAAGGGTTGCCGATGGGCCGAATCGGGAAACAAAGGGGATGCACTAATTCAGGGCAGCGGCGCGGCATGATCCATTCGACAGTCAGCGCGGGCGGAGTCAGCACGCCATCGAGGCGCCCACCTTGGGTATGCAGCAATTCGTTCGCCAGGGGCAAATCAATAGAGAGGTCCCTAAGCGGCCCATCGGGCATGCGCGCAAAGGGATCCTCGAGCAGCGCCTCCACGTCATCGATCACCTCACGGATCGGTTCGACGCAGAGCTGAATCGTGGTGAAGGAACCGCTGGCGCGAAACCGGCCCCATCGAACCTTCGCCTCGCGATCGCCCGCTTCGAGCACACCCCGCAGTAGACATCGGGTCATACGATTGACCAGACCAGGATCGAGCCAGACACGCTGGTTTGCAGGCAGGGCCTTGGGAAACCTCCAGCGCTGCAGTTCACGGCGCTCCAGCGCTCTGCCAATGATATCCACCAGCCGCAACGGCTCCGGGTCGATCGGACAAAGCCCGACGCGGTGCTGCAGCATCTCTCGATAACCCTGCCACCACCACAGCATGTCATCCAAATGCGGCTGCTCCGTGAGCAGGGCGTTCTCGACATTTCTTGCCAACCGATCGCGCGCCAGCCGGGCGTGGTAGTAGCGCCCTTCGAGCTCTTCCAACTCCGCAGTTTGGGCATCCAGCCGCCTGTGAACTGCACGGGTACGCGCAAGCCACGGGCGGAGCTTGAGCAACTTCCGCACCAGCTGTCGACCACTACGCGGAGGCCGCCAAACATCGTCAACCGCAAGCTCCGCCAATCTCTCCGGCGTGCAGGGGAACTCGTCTCCATAGCTGATCAGAAC
>JAFIFL010000217.1 GCA_020832055.1 Gammaproteobacteria bacterium | reverse complement strand
TCCAGCGCCACCTCCTGGGCCCGCAGATGTTTCTTCACGGTGATCGGGTAGTAGGTACCGCCCTTCACCGTGGCATCGTTCACCACCACCATGCAGGGCTGGCCGCTGATGCGGCCGACGCCCGTGATCAGCCCGGCGCCGGGAATGGGATCGTCATAAAGCTCGTAGCCGGCGAGCTGACCGAGTTCGAGAAAGGCCGTGCCCGGATCGAGCAGGGTTTCGAGCCTGTCCCTGGGCAGGAGCTTGCCGCGTTCGAGGTGTCGCGCCCGACTGCGCTCGTCACCGCCGAGTGCCAAAGCCGCCACCTGCTCGCGCAGCGTCGCCGCTGCTGCGGCATGTTGTTCGGCATTGGCCTGGACCGCGGGATCATCGAATCGCAGTGAGGAACGCAGCACGCTCATGCGGCCACCAACCCTTCGGAACGCACGTAGGCCAGGGTGTCATCCAGTGCCAGGGCAAAGCGCTCGAAGACCTGATCGAGTTCCGCTTCGGTGATCACCAGCGGCGGGCAGAAGGCCAGGGAATCCCCCAGCGGCCGCACGATCAGTCCGTGGGCCTCGGCCCGTTTGGCGCAGTAGGCGCCGATGCCGGCCTTGGGATCGAAGACCTGTTTGCGGACCGGGTCCGCTTCGAGTTCGATGGCGCCGATGAGGCCCACGCCGCGGGCTTCGGCAACGATGGGGTGACCCTCGAAGCTCTGCAGGCGAGCCTGAAAACCTTCCGACAGCGCCGCCGCGTGGGCGAAGAGGTCCCGGCGCCGATAGATTTCGAGCACCTTCAGCGCCACGTCCGCACAGACCGGATGACCCGAATAGGTGAAGCCGTGGCCGAAGACCCCGACGTCGGCACTGGCCTCGACGATGGGCTCCACCATCCAGCCCGGCACCACCACCGCAGAGATGGGCAGGTAGGCCGAGGACAGCGCCTTGGCGAGGCTGATGGTGGTGGGGGTGATGCCGAAAGTGTCACAGCCGAAGGGCTGCCCGGTGCGACCGAAGCCAGTGATCACCTCGTCGGCGATGAACAGAACGTCGTACTTGGCGAGGATGGCCTGCACCCGGGCGAAATAGGTGGCGGGTGGAACGATCACCCCACCGGCCCCCTGCACCGGCTCGGCGATGAAGGCCGCCACGGTGTCTGGCCCTTCCCGGAGTATGGTCTGCTCGAGTTCCTCGGCGAGGCGGTCGACGAAGGCGGTCTCGCTTTCACCCTCCTGGGCGAAACGGCGATAGTGCGGCGCCCCAACGTGATACACACCCTCCATGGGCAGATCGAAATGGGTGTGGAAGGGCGGCAGGCCCGTGAGGCTGCCGCTGGCGATGGTGACGCCGTGATAGCCCTTCCAGCGTGAGATGAACTTCTTCTTCGCCGGCTTGCCGATGGCGTTGAAATAGTAGCGGATCAGCTTGATCTGGGTGTCGTTGGCATCCGATCCGGAGCAGCCGTAGAAGACCCGGCCGTCTTCGATGGGGACCATGGCCTTGAGCTGCTCCGCTAAGGCAATGGCGGGTTCGTGGCTCTTGCTGCCGAAGAGGTGGCCGTAGGACATCTTGCGCAGGGATTCAGCGGCCGCCTCGACCACTTCCTCGTCGCCGTAGCCCAGCGCGGTGCACCACAGCCCACCCATGGCTTCGATGTACTCCTTGCCATGGCGATCGCGGACGATCACGCCCTTGGCGGACGCCATCACCATCGGCCCGTTGCGCTCGTGCAGCAGGAGGTTGGTGTTGGGGTGCAGCAGCGAATCCAGGTCTCGCGCTTCGGGGCTTCCGGGCTCCGCCACATTGTGCAACCGTTGGGTCATGCAGTACTCCTTGCCAGAATCCATGCGTGGATCAAAGTGCCGTTGCTGCGGATACGTTTTCGCCCTGCGTCGCTGCGGGAGCGGCTTCAGCCGCGAATGCAACGCGTGGAACCGACAACTTGCGTGCCATGCGCGGATAAATCCACTCCCACGGGACTGCGTTCGAGCTTCATGACGACGCCACGAGCGCCTGTTCGAGTCGATCGAACATCATGTCGAGTTCATCCGGCTGCGTCACCAGCGGCGGACAAAGGGCCAGTGTGTCGCCCGCGGTGCGCACCACCAGTCCCGCCTCGAAAGCCCGCTCGAACAGGGTGATGCCGCGGCGCGCCGGCTCGCCGGGCACCGGTTCGAGGTCCAGGGCCCCCATCAGGCCGATGTTGCGGATATCGGTGATCGGTGCGCACTGCTTCAGGCCGTGCAGACGATCCTCGAACTGCTGCTCGAGGCTGCGGGCATGGGCGAACAGGCCTTCCTCCTCATAGACGTCGAGCGTGGCATGGGCCGCGGCCGTGGCCAGCGGGTGTCCGGAATAGGTGTAGCCGTGGGCCAGTTCGATGGCCAGTTCGGGCCCCTGCATGAAATCGTCGAACAAACCCTTGCTGGCCAGCACGGCGCCCATGGGGACGGCACCGTTGGTAAGCCCTTTGGCGCAGCACAGCAGATCCGGCACCACGCCGAAGCGCTCCGCACCGAAGATCTGACCGACGCGGCCGAAGCCAGTGATGACTTCGTCGAAGATCAGGAGAATGCCATGGGCGGTACAGCGCTCCCGCAGCCGTTCCAGATAGCCCACGGGCGGCACCAGTACACCGCCCGACCCGGCCACCGGCTCGACGATCACGGCGGCGATGGTATCCGGGCCGTGCAGGGCCACCAGATCATCGAGGGCGTCCGCCAGATGTGCGCCCCACTCGGGCTGGCCGCGGCTGAAGGCCATCTCCGCGGGAACGTGGGTATGGGGAAGATGGTCCGTGCCGGGCAACTGCACCGGAAACTGCCGGCGGTTGTTGCCGATGCCGCCGACGCTGATGCCGCCGAAGCCGACGCCGTGATAGCCCCGTACCCGCCCCACCAGCCGCGTGCGCCCGGCGTGGCCCCGGAGGCGATGCCAGGCCAGGGCGATCTTCAGTGCGGTATCCACGGACTCGGAACCGGAGTTGCAGAAGAAGACCCGGTCGAGGCCTTTCGGTGCCAGACCGCTGAGGCGCTCGGCAAGCCGAAACGCTTCCGGATGCCCGAGCTGGAAGGACATAGCGTAGTCGAGTTTCGCCGCCTGCTCCTGAATCGCTGACACCACCCGCGGATGGCAATGGCCCGCGTTCACGCACCAGAGCCCCGAGGCGAAATCCAACAGTTCCCGCCCACGCTCGTCCCGGTACCGAATGCCACTCGCCTCGGTGATCAGGCGCGGCGTCTTGCGAAACCAGCGGTTGGCGGTAAATGGCATCCAGAACGCATCCAGCGAAGCGTCCGGGTTGCGCTCGTTATCCCCGGCCATGTCCGGGCCTCCCCGATCAGCGGATCAGGTTGCTACGTTACCCCGTAAACGACCGCGAAGCATCGTGGTCACAGCGCCACGCAGCGGGCCTGTTCGAGCACCCAGCGGCGATCAGTGTCGACCTCGATCAGGATGCAGTCGGTACCGGCGCGAAAGAGCTGGAACCGCCGCGGTGCGCCGAAATCCCGGCCGGGCTGCCTGCGACCGAGATCGTCGGTGCGGGGGGTACGCTCGATCAGCAGCACACCATCCCCGGTCAGGGCATCGTCCGCCAGTTGCACGCTTGTCTGGCCAATGGCAGCGGCGACCACGGCCTGCAGTTCAGCCCGGCTGGCCGCGTCCGGATCGATCAGGCTGGCGGGAGTTTCCGGTACCGCTGCCGGCTGGATGCAGCCGGCCAGCAGGATCAAGCCACCGAGCCACATGGGTTTCACGGCAAGAGAATTCGATTGCGCAACCACTCGGGCCCGGGCATTTCGCCCTCACCGGACAGCTCCCCGGAACCCAGGCGGGCCCGACCACTGGCAGCCACCGCCGGTGCAATGGGGCAACTTCCGGTTTCCAGAAAGGCCAGTCCGGCAGCCAGGCGGGCCTCCTGCTCATCACCGAGGGGCTGCGAGAAATCGTCGCCCACGGCGCAGCCGGGCAAAGTGACGCCGACGATGCCGGTGGAGCCGGAGGGAGAGAAGCCGTCCGGATAGTCGCCGAAACCGGCATCGTTGACACCCTGGAACATGGTGGTGAACCAGGTGGTGCCACAGTTGCCGGTGGGGTAGGTGCCATAGGGTTTGCCGCAGGTGCGCGCACCGATCTGGATCACTTCGAGGTCGATTCCGCGCAGGGAATTGATGATGGTCTCGCTGGCCGAACAGGTATTGCTGCCAGTGAGCACCACCAGCCGCGACAATCCGAGTTCGGGCAGGGGCTGGCCCGAGGGTGACGCCGAGAACCCGGCGGTGGTGGAACGGAACGGCACTGGGTCGAGCCTCTCTCCGGTGACCGGATTGCGGGTCGGATGCTTGCTATTGAAACGCAAGGTCTCGAAGGCGCGGCCCTCCGTCGCCTGGCTGCCGGCGATCATGTAGGCCAACTGGCTGGCGATGGTGAGAAAGCCGCCGCCGTTGTAGCGCAGATCCAGGATCAGCTCATCGACGCCTTCGTCACGCAGGTCGCGGATGGCGTCGACGAGCTGCCGTTCGGCCGGACCGATGTGATCGTTGAAGGTGAGGTAGCCGACCTTGCCCACGGCGCTGGTGAGAAACCTGACATTCTGCACCGGTGATGAGGCGAAGTTCCCCGCCGTCATGGTGACGATGGCCTGTGAATCGTCGGGCAGAGCGAGCGTGAACGTATGGCTCGAACCGGGTGCCGGCCTGAAGATGGCTTCGTTGATGACGGCGAGGTCCGCCTGCGAGGACGCGTTGACGACGTCGATGCCGTCCACTTCCAGCACCCGCGTCCCACGGACGAGCCCGCTGTCCGATGCCGGTGTATTGGGCTCGCTGAACGCCACAACCACGTCCCTTGGCACGGTGGCCGCCAGCACCACCCAACGTGCGCCGTAACCTGCCGTGACGCCAGACTGCGACTGCTGCTCCCACTCGGCGGTGGGAATGGCGAAGTGGAAGTTGTCCTTGGGGCGGCCGGTGGGCAGCAACTCCTGGGTCTTCAGGACGTCGAAATAGTCCAGCGTACTCTCGAACAGGGCAGGGTCCTGGTCGATGATCTCGTCGAACCAGAGATAAAGTTCGTGACTGAAGGAACGCAGCCAGTGCTTCTCATGCAGAAGGCTGCCGGGCTGGTCCGGAAACCGCCGCCCGTCGGCATTGAACCCGGTCCGAGGGGTCTCACATTGGGCCGCGAAGGTCGACGCCGGTTCGAATTCACCTTCGGTCCATTGCGGTTGGGTTGGCGCGGTATCGCCGCCTGAACCGCCACCTGAGCCACCGACGCCCACGTGCGGCGAACCCGGCGAAGACGCATGCGGTGCCGCCGAGGAGCCCCCACCCCCGCCGCCACAGGCCGCCAGTAGAAGCGTGCTCAACAGCAACACCAGCCCACGACCCGCCCCTGCGGATGCAGACTTCGAGGAACAGCTTCGAACTATCGGCGGCGCTTCAGGAAGCGCCGTGCTCTGAGCAGCGGCCATCGTCCCCCAAAAACCTCCCTTGCCACCCCAGTCAGCCGGTCCTGATGGCTTCGAGCACCTTCTCTGGATGCGTCTCGGCCTTGGCCACCCGCCTCCAGTGCTTCTTCACCTTGCCGTCCGGTCCGATCAGTACCGTGGAGCGAATCACTCCCATGGTCTTCTTGCCGTACATGTTCTTCTCGCCCCAGGCGCCGTATTTCTCCATGACCTTCTTGTCCGGGTCGGACAGCAGCGTGAAGGGAAGCTGGTACTTATCGACGAACTTGCGATGGGAGGCAGCGTCGTCGGGCGACACGCCGAGGACCACGGTGCCGGTCTTCTCGATGTCACCCCAGAGATCGCGGAATCCGCAGGCCTCCTTGGTGCAGCCCGGGGTGTCGTCCTTGGGGTAGAAGTAGACAACCACGTTCTTGCCCTTCAAATCCCTCAAGGCCACTTTGTTGCCGTCGGTGTCCTTCAGCGTGAAAGCCGGTGCGGCCTTGCCTTCCTCGATCGCCATGCCTGTCCTCCGGTGAACTGCTCAGTGATGAACGCCCGTGCCGGGAAAGTGTAGCGCAGAGTCAGGCCCGGACCAGTCGGGTCAGGTGGGCGAAGTCCGGCAGCGCCAGGGTATCGCTGCGGCCGGCCAGCCAGCGCTCTCGCTGCGCCTTCGCATCCAGTTTTTCGGCCACCTGCCAGCCACCTTTCGCGGCCCGTTCGGCCAAGTCCTCCGCGGTCATGAGGCAGCGCAAAGGCTCCTGCTGCAGCGCCACCGCGAAGCGCACACCCGCCAGGAGCAATCGAGGGCGCCAGTTCAGCCCGGGCTCCGGCAGCCAGTGGTCGAGGACGATTTCACTGCCGCGCGCCGCGATCCGGCCCAAGGCCTCGAAAGTCGCCGTGACCGCAGCAGGCTCCAGATAGTAGGTACAACCGAGCCAGTTGACGAACATGGGCGCATCGCTGCGCAGGCCCGCTTCAGTGAGGCGGGTGTCCAGGGTGTCCCGTTCGAAGTCCACGGCCACGAAACGCACAGCCGCGGAGAGATCCGCGGGCAGCCGTTCCCGTTTCCAGGCCTGGGTCGCCGGATGGTCGACTTCCATGATGGCGCGGGCGAGTTCCGGACGGCGCTGGGCCGTGGTGTCCAGCCCCGCCGCGAGAACCACCACCTGTTCACAACCGCCGGCCAGAGCTGCATCGAGCGCATCTTCGGCAAAACGCGAGCGCAGGACCACCTGCCCGCGCAGCGCCGCGAGTTCAGGCTGTACGGTCTCTCGGGCGCGAATGGCTCTGCGGAGCATGGACGGCGGCGCGTGCAGCATGAGCCGGGTGGGACCGGACAGCATGCTGCGGATGATGCTGTCGTCGAAGACGTGAGGGGGATCGTCCAGCAAGGTATGCCAGACACGGAGGGCAGCCGCCCCTTCGGCGGTAAGGCTCGGGCGTTGTGGATCCATGACGCGGCTCTCTTCCCGAGGGCAATGGCTGAGCGTAACGCCGCCCGCCTGCCACGGCCAGCGGCCATGCTGATCGCCAATTCACTGTGCCGTCACTTCCCCGACCGCGCGCGTGGACGCCCTGTCGGGGCGACTGTATGATTGCGCCCCCACGCGCCCGTAGCTCAGCTGGATAGAGTATCGGCCTCCGAAGCCGAGGGTCACAGGTTCGAATCCTGTCGGGCGCGCCACTCCATCGCTACGCTCAGTCGCGGAGCGACCCAGGATTCCCCGGCCTGCGCCGAGACGGCGAACCACAGAGGGTTCGCCTGCGCAGGCGTTCGTCGCCTCCGGCGACTCACCCTGTCGGGCGCGCCACTTCGTCCTCATCGCTCAATCGCGGCGATCTGCAGGACCTCCAGCGAACGCAACGGCCTCAGCTTCGGGCAAGCGCTTCGAGATCGGCCCAATCGCTGTGCGATCAGGGCCTTCCCACAGTTGGC
>JAFIFL010000216.1 GCA_020832055.1 Gammaproteobacteria bacterium | reverse complement strand
GGGATGGCGCGCAACCGAGCGCTATTTCGCGCAGCGAAATGCGCCGATCGCGATGACATGCAGCGAAGGCAACGAATTCGGCTTCGGCTAAGCGCCTGCAGATCGGCCCAATCGCTGCGCGATTAGGGCCTTCCCACAGGGGGCGACGTCGGAATCTGCGGTGGCCGCTACAGTAGATCTCCGCCGCAGGCGCCGGCGGTGGAGCCGGTGGCCTTGAAGGTCTTGATGAGGTTGCGGCCGGTGGTCCAGCGGTGCACTTCGTCCGGACCGTCCACCAAACGCTGGGAGCGGATGTGGGTGTACCAGGCCGCCAGGGGCGTGTCCTGGGAGTAGCCCAGGGCGCCGTGCAGCTGGATGGCCGTATCCACCACCTTGTGGACCATGTTGGCGAGGAAGACCTTGGCGATGCCGTTCTCCTGGCGCATATCCATCTTGCGCTCCGCCTTGTAGGCGATGTGCAAGAGCATCAGCCGAGCGATGTAGAGCTCGCTGGCGCAGTCCGCGAGCATGAACTGCACGGCCTGACGCTCGTCCAGCGGCTTACCGAAGGTGGTCCGGCTGGTGACGTGGGCGGTGGCCATGTCCAGAGCCCGCTGGGCCATGGCCACGTTGTGCATGCCGTGGCGCAGCCGGCCGTAGGCCAACCGGTGCTGGCCCATGTTGAAGCCCTGCCCCTCGCCGCCGAGCAGGTTCTCTGCCGGGATCTCGAGGTCCTTGATCTCCACCTCGGAGTGGCCGCCGCCGAGAATGTGGGACAGCGGACCTTCCACGGCCATGGTCTTGATGTCGCGCTTGATGTTGTAGCCGGGGTTCGGCAGTTCGACGATGAAGGTGGAGAACTGCTGGTGGCGCGGCGCATCCGGGTTGGTCTTCGCCATCACCACGGCGATGTCCGCGACGCTGGCCGCCGACGAGAACCACTTTTCGCCGTTCAGGACATACTTGTCATTGTCGACCTTCTCGGCACGGGTCTGCATGCCGGTGGCATCGGCGCCCGCTGCCTTTTCAGTCATGGAGTAGCAGATCCGCTTCTCACCGTTGAGCAGCGGCTTGAGATACTTCTCTTTCTGGAAGTCCGTGCCGTGTTCGAGCAGGGTCAGCATGGTGGCGTCGTCAGGCCCCTGGGTGTTCATGGACAGCGCACCGAGGTAACTCTCGCCGAGCTCCATCTGCACCAGGGCATTGGCCAGGGGACCCAAGCCCATGCCGCCATGCTCCTTGGGGATGAAGGGGCACCAGAGACCCTGGGAGCGGGCCTTGCCGCGCAGTTCGCCGAGCACCGTCTTGTAGTCCTCGCCGGCCAGCAAACGCTTTTCCGCGGGAATGCACTCGTCGTGCACCCACTGCCGGACCTGTTTCCGGATGGCCTTGGCCTCGGCCGGAATTTCGAAATCGATCGCCATGATCCCCTCTCTCTCCTGATGAACGTAACCGCCGATACTGCGGCATTCCCGCTCCGGCGCCAACTCTGATGTCACGCCTGCTGCCCGTGAGCCGTCAGGGCTCGATGCCCTCGATCAGCAGCTGCAGGCGCCGTCGGCCGTTCCACCAGTTCGCTTCAGGGCGGAACAGCAACCGCAGCGGCACGTCGAGGTTCACCGGGCAGTCGCGGCCGGCATTGAACCACACCGCCTCCAGATTCGGCTGCAGACTGAGCCGCCAGTGGCTGCCGTCGACCCCCATGGGCTTCGCGTCCGTCACTACGAAGGCGGCGCTGAACAGCGGCGGTTCGAACTCGCGACCGAAGGGTTCCAGGGCGGCCAGACCATCGACCAGATCGAGGTCGATCTCCGCTGGCGTCAGTTCACCATCCAGGTAGCGCTTCGGACCAAGGGCCTCCGTGTCGAACTGCGCCTTCACGACGTCATCGAACAGCGCAGCGAAGCGGTCGAAGTCCGCCGCAGCGAAGGTCAGCCCCGCCGCACCGGCGTGGCCGCCGAAGCGATGCAGCATGCCCGGCGCGTCGGCGTCGATGGTCCGCAGGGCCGCGCCGACATCGAAGCCGGGGACGCTGCGGCAGGAGCCCGTGAGCAGGTCGTCGCGATTGACGACGGGCGAACAGCACACGGTCGGGCGGCCGAAAGCCTCTACCAGCCGGCTCGCGACAATGCCGTGGACACCCGGATGGCCGTCAGCAAAATGCAGCGCGAGGCCAGCCCGGCCCGCATTCACCAGCGCCCGCGCCTGGGCCATGCCGGCCTGCTGCAGCCGCCGTTCGATGCCCTTGCGGCCCTCATTCATGCGGGTGAGCAGCGCGCCGCGATCGGTGGCCTCCTGCCAGGAATCTGCGAGCAGGAAGCGCACCGCCTCCATGGCGTCGTCGAGCCTGCCTGTGGCATTGATGCGCGGGCCGAGCCCGAAGGCCAGATCCGATGCCAAAAGCGGCGCCGCACGCTCCCGACGCATGGCCGCAAAGGCCTGCCAGCAGGGGCGCGTCTCGGCTTCGATGAGCTTCAGTCCGGCCTTGAGGACCCGCCGGTTGTTGATGCTGCGGGAGAGGCTGACGCAATCCGCCACCGTCCCGAGGGCGACGTAGTCCAGCAGGCGGCCCAGACCCGGCGCATCGGTGCCAAGTGCCCCAGCCTCGATCATGGCGTTGCGGGTATGGCACATCAACAGCCAGGCCACCATCACGCCTGCAATGCAGGCATCCGGGTAGGCAATGTCCGCCTGCAGCGGGGTGACGCAGGCGAGGGCCGACTCCGGTACGCCGGCATCCGGCAAACCGTGATGATCGGTGACGATGACATCGATGCCCGCCGCCGCGAGGCGTCCGATGCGCGGCGCATCGGAGGAGCCCATGTCCGCCGTGATGATCAGGGTCGGCACCGGCTCGGCAGCGAGCACGCGGTCACAGAGGGAGTCGGACAGCCCGTAGCCCTCCATCAGCCGCAGACCGATGTAATGCTGCAGGCGTGCGGCGGGATGCCCGAAATGCTCTACCAACGCCCGGTAGAGCAGGGCGTGGGCGGTGACGCCATCCACGTCATGGTCGGTGGCCAGCCCGATCACTTCGCCGCCACGGATCGCGCGAACGATGCGCGCAGCCGCCGCGTCGATGTCGGGAAGGCCTCCCGGGTGGTCGAGATCGGCCAGCCGATGACCAAGCAGCGCGGCCGGTTCGACGCCGGCCGCGGCGGCGCGCTGGGCGAGGACGCGGGCGGCGACGGGATGCAGCCCGAGGTCGGCAGCGGCCCGCTGCAGCGGCTCCGGGGCACTGCGATAGAGGATGGCGGGTTGCACGATGAGGTCAGGCCCGGCAGTGAGACGGCGCATGATCGCAGATCGCGCCGCTCACGGGCGCCCGAATCCGCAGGCATTTCGCAAGAATCCCGCTGCCCGGCATGGCCGAAACCCGCCCCGATCGTGTATACATCGCCCGACAGCCCCTGCAGCCCAGCGTGAGTTCAATCATCATGAAGTTGCCGTGCCTTGCCCTGATCACCGCAGCCCTGCTCGCCGCCTGTGCCCAGTTGCCTGATCTCAGCACCGGACCTGCGGCGCGCAACGGACCCACCGACGAGGCGGCCATCAACGCGCTGTATGCCACCATCGACGCCAGCGTGCGCAGTTATCAGGACGGCCTGGAGGCTGCGGCCAAGGGCCGCTGGGACAGCGCGCACAAGCTCATCGAGGAGGCGGTGGAGTCCCTCGCCGTGGCCGGCAGCCAATGCGCGGAGACCCCTGGTTGTGAACCTCAGCGATTCATGTCCGCCTACTCCAACCTGCTGACCCAGCGCAGTTCGGTCCTCACCGGCGCCATGGAGGAGTTCGTCGAGGTGGAGAAGAGCTACGACGAGGAAAGCATCGTCCTCGCCGAGATTCCTTCCGCCACCCGCTCGGTGAATCTGCTCAACGGTCAGGACCTGCGCGAGATCATCGAGCTCAACGGCCCGGTCAACGCGGCCATGCACGACTGGCTGACCTGGATGCGACCGAACCTCATCGACGCCTGGGAGAACTACCAGTACCTGCGCCACCTGATGTGGCCGGAGTACGAGCAGGCCGGACTGCCCGAGGCGCTGCTGTTCGGCATCATGGCCAAGGAGTCCGGTGGCCGGGTGCACTCGGTATCCCGCGCCGGTGCGGCGGGTCCGCTGCAGTTCATGCCCCACACCGGGCGCCGCTTCGGGCTCGACCGCGACGACGGATTCGACCAGCGCTTCGACCCGGCCCTGGCCTCGCGCGCCAGCGTGGCCTATCTCAACGAGCGTTTCCAAGCCCTGAATGACAATCTCGAACTCGCGCTGGCCGCCTACAACGGCGGCGAGAATCGCATCCAGCGGCTGGTTCGGCAGTCCTCCGGGGCCAGCTTCTGGGATGCCGAGATCCGTGCCCAGCTGCCCCGGGAGACCCAGGACTACGTGCCCTATGTGCTGGCCGCCGCCTGGCTGTTCCTGCATCCACAGGAGTACGGGGTCGAGTTTCCCGAGATCCGGGCGGAGGCGACCACGGTCGCCCTCGCGGAACCGGCGACCCTGGGCGAACTGGCCATCTGCTTAGGCCAGCACGACAGCCGCAACGGCTGGTTCCGGACGCTGCGCAACCTCAATCCGCGTCAGGAGCCCTTCGATCGTCTCGACGCGGGCACCCGACTGGTCATGCCCGCCCAGCTCGAAAGCATCTACCAGGCGCGCTGCGTCGAGGGCGGCCAGCTCAGCGTCGCCGCGGTGCTGCACGAGTCACGGGATGACCGGCGGCCGCCCAGCCGCATCTACACCGTCCGCTCGGGCGACACGCTGTCCACCATCGTCTCCCGCAACGGATGTCCGAGCGTCCAGACCGTCGCCAGCGAGAACAACATCCGGCCACCGAGCTTCATGATCCGCCCGGGCCAGCAGCTGAAGCTCACCGGCTGCCGGAGCTGAAGCGGCGGTGATCAGCGGGGCGCGAACAGCGCCTTCAGGCGTTCCGTCATGGCGTCGGTCCAGTCCGCCGGAGCGGTCACTTCCAGCCACGCATCGATGTAGTGGGCCGGGGCGTAGACGTGGCCGTAACCCATGGGGGCGATGTCCGCTGCCGCCATGTCCACGGCGAGCTGCAGCATGGTCACCACCGGGTACCAGCGCAGCTCAGCAGCAACGTCCGGGCCCAGCGGAGGCTGCATCCAAGCCGGCTGGCGATAGAACGATTCGGTCTCGAAGAAGGTGATCGGATCGCTGGCGTACTGCAGGAACACGATGCGGATCGGCCCCCACTCGGAGTCCGGATCGCTATCGGGCAGGCGCTGCGACCCCTGGTTCTTGAAGCGGATGATGGAACCGTCGCGGAAGCGCGGCAGCCAGGCCGGCGAGTCCGGTTGCCGCATGTCGGTGATCGCACGCCAGGTCCTGCTGCGGAACGGCGGACCGCTCCAGAGCGCGCCGGAGAAGGGATCAGCGATGATGTCGTAAAGATCGGCGGCGAGATCCGAGTTCATGGCTCCCAGGCTGAGGCCATGCAGGTAGAGATCCGGCCGGCGGTCCGGCGGCAGACTGGTCCAGTGGCCGTAAACCTCCCGGAACACGGCTCGGGCCGTTTCGGCACCGAGGTCGGGTTCCGCCAGCAGCGACAGCCAGCTCGGCAGGTAGGAGTACTGCACCGCGACACTGGCGATGTCGCCGCGATGCAAGTACTCCACGGGATTCATGGCGCTCGGGTCGAGCCAGCCGGTGCCGGTGGGCGTCGCCAGAATCAGCACCGAGCGCTCGAAGGCGTCCACCCGCAACAGCTCAGCGAGGGCGAGTTCCGCCCGCTCCGCAATGGTCTCGGCGGAATTGAGGCCGACATAGACGCGGATCGGCTTCATCACCGGCCCGTCATGGAACGCTTCGAGATCCTCGACGGTCGGGCCACCCACGACGAAATCGCGGCCGCGCCGCCCGAGTCCCTCCCAGTGGACGAAGGAGGCATTGCTGCCCGTCTGCATGGGATCGGCGGGCAGGGTCTGCTCCGGCTCGATCCAGGCATCGACCTGGGCATAGGCGGTATCGGAGACGCGCAACAGGTAGCGGAACAGGACGCCGTCGATGACCGACCAGAACACGGCGATGGCCACCAGCGCGCCGGCAACATTGGCCACGTGGGCTGGAATGAAGCGGTCGAAACGCTCCGCGCTGAAGCGGAACAGGAGATGGAACAGGCGCGCGAGACCGAGCAGCACCACGAAGACGACGAAGGCAATGGCGCCGACCCGGAACAGGTGCGCGGTATCCACCGGCTCAAGCTCCATGACTTCGCGGACCGCGTTCTGCCAGCCGCTGGCCTGCCACAGGAAGGTGAAGGCCACCGCAATACAGAGCGCGGAGGCGGCATAGAGAATGTAGCGCTGAATCCGCGCCGGCAGTGAAGGCAAACCGACGTAGGCCCACAGCCAGCTCGCGAACACGCCAATGCCGTAGCCGGCGCTCAGGGAGACGCCGGAGAGCAGAGCCTGGGTGACGTAGGTCCGCGGCAGCAGGCTCGGCGTCAGGGACGCGGCGAAGAACAACGTCCCCGTCAGCACTCCGATCACCGACAGCGAGGCCGTGAAGCGCGCGACCCACTCCGGGACCTTGTCGCGGTGGCGAAGAATGAAGCGCATGCCTGTCCCCCGAGGTCCGCCCCGCCGCCACGATCGCTGCTGTCGTCAGCTCCCCTGCAGGGCCTTCAGGGTGGCCTCGTCACCGAGCCCCTCGCCGGACTTCGTCCGCCCGACCGCGTACTCGGGGCCGACGCATTCAGGCCCCACCCCCGGCGGCAGCGGCGGCGTGTAGTAACCCAGGGCGTAGCTGCCCACAGTGTAGCCAAGCAGGTCCTGGAGTTCCTCCATCGAGCAGACCTTCGAGGATCACCGCGCCATCGCGGCGGATGATGTCGAGAATGGCATCGACGGGGGTCTGTGCCGGCAGCGTCACGAGCTTGGGCATGGCCTGAAGCTCCCGGGCATGGTGGCGACGGCCGGATCCTGCGTTTCGATCCGACTCCGTTCCCGGATTATGTCGTCAGAAAGCGACTTGTGGGAGTGCCCTATCCGCCGCAGGCGGATGGGCCGATCTCGACGCGGGCTGCCGAAGCTGATGTCATTGCCTTCGCTGGACGTCATCCAGATCGGCGCATTTCGCTGTGCGAAATAGCGCTCTCTTATGAAACATACGGCAACTGTCTTGTTTTCAAACAACTTTTCAGATTGGCACACGCCTTTGTGGGAGAGCCCTATTCGCGCAGCGAATGGGCCGATTGCGAGGCGTCGTGCCAAAGCTGAGGGCACTGGCTTCGCTGCATGTCATTCAGATCGGCGCATTTCGCTGTGCGAAATAGCGCTCTCCCACAAGGTGGCAGCGCCCCCCATTGTGGGAAGGCCCTAATCGCACAGCGATTGGGCCGATCTCGAGGCGCGCTGCCGAAGATGATGTGTTTGCCTTCGCTGCACGT
>JAFIFL010000008.1 GCA_020832055.1 Gammaproteobacteria bacterium | reverse complement strand
CGCTGCGCGAATAGGGCTCTCCCACAAAGGCGTGTGCCAATCTGAAAAGTTGTTTCAAAACAAGACAGTTGCCGTATGTTTCATAAGAGCGGACTTGTCCGCGAAGGGCACGCGAGTTGTTGAGCTTACATGACGCATTCGCGGATGAATCCGCTCCCAGGTCGGACGGCCTGGCGTCGTTGAAATCATGGACCTTGGAGCGATGATCGATCTTGTCATCTTCGACTGCGACGGGGTGCTGGTGGACACGGAGCGGTTGGCGGTGCGCATCGAGCAGGCGGCGCTGGCGGAACTCGGCTGGGAGCTGTCGGCCGAGGAGCTGGCGGAGCGCTTTATCGGCTGCACTGACGGTCACTTCGAGCGTGAAGTGGCCCGGCAGATCGGCCGGGCCATTCCGGAGTCCTGGCGGGCGGCGGTGAATGCCCGCTATCAAGAGGCGTTCCGGAACGAGCTGGCGCCGGTGGATGGTGTGGTGGAGGCCCTCGATGCCATCCCCCATGCCACCTGTGTGGCCTCCAACGGCAGCCATCGCAAGATGGCCATGACCCTCGGCATCACAGGTCTGCACGAGCGCTTTGCCGGACGCATTTTCAGCGCCTACGACGTGGCCAGAGGCAAACCTGCTCCCGATTTATTCCTCCATGCGGCTGAGCGCATGGGCCATGCCCCTGAGCGCTGCGTGGTGGTGGAGGACAGTGCCAATGGCGTTGCCGCAGCCCGGGCCGCAGGCATGCACGTCTACGCCTATGCGGGGGGGCTCATTCCGGCTGAGCGCCTTGCGGGTCCGGACACCACGGTGTTTGCCGACATGCGGGAACTCCCGGAGCTGATCGCGGCGCGATCGTCCGGGTGACGCGAGGAGTCAGGCTTTTGCGGGCCGGCAGCCTCCCGGGGCAGGCGCTGGTGGCAGCGGCAACACCAACCCTTCCTGTGGCTCAAGCCGGCCAAATTCGCGCTGTCGATCGCCATCTACCTGCTCACCATGGCGTGGTTGCTGCCCGCCTGAGCAGGGTCGTTGCGGTGGGTCACTTGCCCTCATTAGCTTGCCCTCATTAGATTGAAACGCGTTATGATTCTCCGCCCAGCTGACCGGACTGTGGAGACTGACCCATGGCCAGAACCTTGCCGCTTAAGTACGACAACCTCGGTTTCGATCCCGACGCCCTGCGTGAGAAGTACCGCCAGGAGCGCGATCGGCGCCTGCGTCCGGATGGCGAGGAGCAGTACGTTGAGGTGGAAGGCCGCTTTGCCCACTTCATCGAGGATCCCTACGCGGAGCGCGTCGAACGCGATCCGCTCCAGGAGGAGGTGGAAGTGGTCATCATCGGCGGCGGTTTCAGCGGCATGCTGGCCGCGGCGCGGCTCAAGCAGCGGGGCATCACGGATGTCCGCATTCTGGAGGCCGGCGGTGACTTCGGCGGCACCTGGTACTGGAACCGCTATCCCGGTGCCCAGTGCGACATCGACGCCTACTGCTACCTGCCGCTGCTGGAGGAACTCGGCTACATGCCGAAGGAGAAGTACGCCTTCGCGCCGGAGATCTACGAGCACTCCCGGCGCATCGGAGAAACCTTCAATCTCTACGACATCGCCCGCTTCCAGACCCGGGTAGAGGCCATCCGTTGGGATGAAGAGCTCGCCCGCTGGCGGGTCGCCACCGATCGCGGGGATGACATTCGCGCCCGCTTCGTGATTCAGGCCACGGGCCCGGCGAGCCGGCCCAAACTGCCGGGCATTCCCGGCATCGAGGATTTCGCAGGTCACACCTTCCACACCAGCCGCTGGGATTACGCCTACACCGGCGGCGATCACAACGGCCATCTCACGGGCCTGGCCGACAAGCGGGTCGCCGTCATCGGTACCGGCGCCACCGCCATCCAGTGTGTACCCCACGTGGGTGCTGCCGCCAAAGAGCTCTATGTCTTTCAGCGCACTCCGAGTTCCGTCGATCTGCGCGGCAACAAGCCGACGGACCCGGAGTGGGTCGAGTCACTGGAACCCGGCTGGCAGCGCCAGCGGCGGGAGAACTTCAACGCCGTAGTCATGGGGCAGCCGGTGGAAGAGGATCTCGTGGACGATGGCTGGACCGACATCTTCCACAACATCCGCTCGCTGATGATCCAGGCCGGCGAAGCGCCTCAGGATCTGGGAACCTTCGCGGCCATGGCGGAGTTGGCCGACTTCCAAAAAATGAACAGCATTCGCTCCCGGGTGGATGCGGCCGTCAGCGACGCGCAAATCGCGGAAGCACTGAAGCCCTGGTACCGCCAGTTCTGCAAGCGCCCCTGCTTCAACGACGAGTACCTGCCCACCTTCAACCGCCCCAATGTGCACCTGATCGATGTCAGCGACGCCCATGGCGTGGAGCGCATCACCGCCAACGCCGTGGTCGCCAACGGCGTCGAGTACGAAGTGGACTGCATCATCTTCGCCACCGGCTTCGAAATCACCACGTCACCCAAACGGCGCATCGGCTTCGACATCATCGGCCGCGACGGTGAGTCGCTGTTCGATCATTGGGCGGGTGGCCTGCGCACCCTGCACGGCTTTTCCAGCCACGGCTTCCCGAACTGGTTCTTCGTCGGCATCTCCCAGAACGGGCTGTCGGTGAACATGACGTCCATGTTCGACGAGCAGGCCCAGCACATCAGCTACATCATCGATGAGGTGAACAAACGTGGCGCGAAGGTCGCGGAGGTCACGCCCGAAGCGGAAGCGGCCTGGGTGGAGGAGATCAAGCGGGTGGCCGTCTACAATCGCGACTTCCTCGAAGCCTGTACCCCCGGCTACTACAACAACGAAGGCGAACTCGACAATGCCTCCGGTGGCCTCGGCGGCCAGACCTATGGTCTCGGCATCAACGCCTTCAACGCCCTGCTGCAGCAATGGCGCGATCAGGGCGAACTCGACGGCTTCGAACTGCGCTGAGCCCACTTGTTCGGCCGGACCGATACGAAACAGCAGCACCCGGAATTCATTCAAAACCAAGGAGATGCCATGACCACCGTGACTGTGACCGAGACCATTGCCGGTCCCGCCGCAACCGTTTGGGCCCTGCTCAGCGATTTTGGAGGGGTGCAGGTGGGCGGTCCCATTACCTCCGTCGAAGTGGAGGGCGAGGGCGTCGGCATGGTCCGTACCCTCGGTCTCGGCGGTGGTCAGGTGGTGGAGCGCCTCGATGCGTTCGAGCCGGAGGCCATGACTTTCGGCTACAGCATCCTCAATGACGACAGCCCGCTGCCGGTGAAGGGCTATGCTGCCAGCGTTTGCATTTCCGATCTTGGCGATGGCAGCTGTCGGGTGGACTGGAGCGGGACCTTCGAGCCGAGGGGCGTACCGGAGGCGGATGCCGTGAACGTGGTGGAAGGGATCTACAAGGGCGGCATTGCCGGCGTGCGCAAGGCGGTGGCCGGCTGATCGAAGGCCGGTCCGTGGCCTTCACCTGATGTCGGCGTCGGGCTGGTCGACATCAGACCCACGATGCGATCCGCTCAGCGATGATGCCGACAGGGCGCAGCGCGCCGGCGGGCAGCGCGCAGATCGGTGCCATCAGAACAGCACGCGGGTGCGGATGGTGCCGTCCACTTTGCGGATGCCCTCCAGCGCCCGCTCGCTGTGTTCGACGTCGGTGTCGATCACCACGTAACCGATTTCGGAGTTGGTCTGCAGATACTGGGCGGAAATATTCAGCCCGTTGTCCGAGAACACACGGTTGATGGATGACAGCACGCCGGGCACGTTGCGGTGAATGTGCAGCAGGCGGTGCTTGCCCGGGTGGGAAGGCAGCCCGACTTCGGGGAAGTTCACCGAACCGATACTGGAACCGTTGTCGCTCCAGAACGTCAGCCGTTCGGAGACTTCCCGGCCGATGTTCTCCTGGGCCTCCACTGTGCTGCCGCCGATATGGGGCGTGAGAATCACGTTGTCGTAGGCACACAGTGGCGACGCGAAGGGCTCGTCATTGGATCGCGGCTCCTCCGGAAAGACGTCGATGGCAGCACCGAGAATGTGCCTGGCTTCCAGGGCCGCGGCCAGGGCGCCGATGTCCACCACCTTGCCCCGGGACGCATTGATCAGTACGGCATTGCGCTTCATGTAGCCAAGTGTGGTGGCGTCGATCATGTTGCGGGTGCTCGGCGTATCCGGCACGTGCAGGGTCACCACATCCGACTCACTGAGCAGGTCGCGCAGGCTGTCCACCTGTTCGGCATTGCCGAGCTTGAGCTTGCGGGTGACGTCGTAGAAACGCACCCGCATGCCCAGGGACTCGGCCATCACGCCGAGCTGGGAACCGATGTTGCCGTAGCCGACGATGCCCAGGGTCTTGCCCCGCAGCTCATAGCTTTGGCGGGCCGTTTTCTGCCAGCCACCGCGGTGGGCTACGGCGTTCTTCTCGGGAATGCCGCGCAGCAGCAGAATGGCCTCGGCCAGCACCAGTTCCGCCACGCTGCGGGTGTTGGAGAACGGTGCGTTGAATACCGGTATGCCGCGCAGCAGCGCTGCCATCAGATCCACCTGATTGGTGCCGATGCAGAAGCAGCCGACGCCGATCAGGCGCTTGGCGGCGGCGAAGACCTCCGCATCGAGCTGGGTTCGCGAGCGGATGCCGAGCAAGTGCACGCCGGAGACGGCTTCGAGCAGTTCCTCGCGGGACAGCGATCCTGAGATCTGTTCGACATTGCGATAGCCGGCACGGGCGAAACCCTCGACGGCGGTGTCGCTGATACCCTCGAGCAGGAGAATGCGGATCTTGTCCTTGGACATGGAGGTGCGGGCGCTGGTCATGATCGGAGCCGTGCCTGGGTAGCGGGAGAAAAGGCCGCGCATGATAGCATGGCGGCCCCAGGCACCAGCCCCGCGAGCACCATGGAACCAGCTGCTTCCCGTCCCGTCCCGAGTCCCCTCACGGCCGCAGCCGTGGAGGCCTTGTCGCGCCTGTTCGGCGACCGTCTGCGTCAGGATGCTGAGTCCCTGACTGTTTGGGGGCGGGACTGGACCCGCAGCTTTGCCGTCGCACCGAGTGCGGTGGTGTTCCCGAACAGCACCGATGAAGTGGTGACGCTGGTGCAGGCCGCCCGGGCGCATGGATTCGCCCTGGTCCCGTCGGGTGGCCGCACCGGTCTCTCCGGCGGTGCCGTCGCCCCGGCCGGCGAAGTGGTGGTGTCTTTCGACCGCATGAACCGCATCCTGGAGCTCGATCCTGCCGGACAGTTGCTGCGCTGCGAAGCCGGCGCGATCACTCAGGCGATCCAGGAGCATGCCGAACAACACGGCCTGTTCTATCCGGTGGACTTTGCCTCCGCAGGCTCGTCGCAGATCGGTGGCAACGTGGCCACCAATGCCGGCGGCATCAAGGTGATCCGCTACGGCATGACCCGGGATTGGGTGGCCGGACTGAAAGTGGTCACCGGCCGCGGCGAAGTGCTGGATCTGGGCCGGGGATTGGTGAAGGACAACACCGGCTACGACCTGCGCCATCTTTTCATCGGCTCCGAAGGCACTCTGGGCCTGATCACGGAAGTCACCCTGCGCCTGACCCGTCAGCCGGCCGCCCAGCAGGTCCTGGTTCTGGGCCTGTCCGCGTTCCCGGTGGTCATGGAGGTCCTGCATGCCTTTCGTCAGCGTCTGGAAGTCTCGGCCTTCGAGTTCTTCGACGCCAAGGCCCTGGCCAAGGTGCTGGCCCGGACCGGATTGCCGGCACCCTTCGCGGCCGATGCCGACACCTGCCCCTACTACGTCCTGGTGGAGGTGGAGGTCAGCCAGGATGCGGACGCACCCCTTGCCGTGTTCGAGCACTGCGTCGAGCAAGGCTGGGTGGTGGACGGCGTCCTGAGCCAGTCCGAGGAGCAGGCCAGGAAGCTGTGGCGCCTGCGTGAGGACATCTCCGAGACCATCAGCCACTGGACGCCCTACAAGAACGATCTGGCTGTCCGGGTCGCTCGGGTCCCGGAGTTCCTGGCCGAAGTGGATGCCTTCGTGGGCCGCCACTACCCGGATCTCGAAGTGGTCTGGTTCGGGCACATCGGCGACGGCAACCTGCACCTGAACATTCTCAAACCCGAGGACATGCCTCAGGCCGACTTTTACGAGCGCTGCCATGGGGCGTCGAAGGAGATCTTCACCATGATCCGTCGCCACGGCGGCAGCGTGTCTGCCGAACACGGCGTGGGCCTGTTGAAGAAGGACTACCTTGGCTACTCGCGCTCCCCGGAAGAGATCGCGTACCTGCGGGCCATTCGGACAGCTTTCGATCCGGATGGCGTTCTCAATCCCGGCAAGCTGGTCTGAGAGGGCGGGCTTTCGGCATGCTTCCCGCGTGAAGTCATGACGGCACACATTCTCGCCGGGGTGATCGCCCTGATGGCAGGCGTGCTGGCGCTCGCAGTCGAGAAGGGTGGGACGCTGCACCGTGGCGGAGGACTGGTGTTCGTGGTGACCATGGTGGTGATGGCGGTGACGGGTGGGGCGTTGGCCGCATTCATCCCTGAGCGGTTGTCGGTGGTGGCGGCCGGCTTGTCGCTGTATCTGGTGGTGACGGCGTTGCTGACGGTCCGGCCTCCGCCCGAGGATGACCGTCTCGTCAACGGCGCAGCGCTGGCGGTCGGGGCGGCCGTGACCGTGCTGGGCATCACCTTCGGCATCGAGGCGCTGCGGCGCGATGACGGACAGCTGGACGGATTCCCGGCGCCGCCCTACTTCGTTTTCGGGGCGGTGGCCGCCATCGGTGTGCTGGGTGACATCCGCATGCTGTACCGGGGAACGCCGGTCGGTCACCGCCGTATCGGTCGTCATCTCTGGCGCATGTGCTTCGCATTTTTCGTGGCCACGGCGTCGTTCTTCCTAGGCCAGGCCCAGGTCTTCCCTGAGTCGATCCGCCACTTCGCCCTGTTGTCGGTCCCGGTCATCGCCGTGCTGGGGGTCATGGGTTACTGGCTGCTGCGTGTACTCTGGTTCGAGCCACGCAGAGCCAGACTGGGAGCAGAGATCGACTGATCAGTCTTCCTCGCCCTCCTCACTGCCTGCTGCGGCTGCCTCTGCCTCGCTTGCAGCTTTCGCCTCACGCTCAGCCTTCTCGGCTTCCTTTTTCGCGTCCTCGGCTGCGGTCGCGTCGAGGTAGAACTGCTGGTCGCCGTAGTAGTTGTCGATGGCATGCTCGGACGACACCGGACTCAGATAGTGCCGCGCAGTGAGACCCTCCTTGTTCATGGCCAGACCTGTCAGACAGGCCTTGACGATGTGGGCGCTGTTGAGCGTCGTCATGTAGGTGGGGTCCAGTGCCGGATGCAGCTCGATCAGATCGAACCCGATGACGTTGGACTCGGCGCAGAGTCTGCGCACGATGGTGATGGATTCCCGCATGCTGAGTCCGCCGGATACCGGGGTCCCCGTGGCGCGCATGTAGGCGGGGTCGACGACGTCGATGTCGAAGGAGATGAACAGCTTCCGGCCTTCCTCGCTGGCCTCGGCCACCACCCGGTCGAGCACGGCCTCCCAGCCGCGCCGCTCGATCTCCGCCATGGTGTGGTAGCGCATGCCGTTCTCGCGCATCCACTCGAAGGCAGCCCGATCAGGTCCACTGGAGCGCAGACCCATCTGAATGTAATCGGAGATGCGCACGTGGCCCTCGTTCAGGAGTCGATACACGGGCGCGCCATGGCTGATCAGGTGCGGCGATCCCCACCAGGCATCGTAATGGGCGTCGAAGTGGATGACGGTGATCTCTTCCTTGCCATAGACGTCGGCCAGACCGGCGATGTTGGGATAGGACAGGGAGTGATCGCCACCGATGATCAGCGGCACGGCGCCCGTCTGCGCGATCTCCCGGACCACCCGACGCACCTCCTGCATGGAGCGCTCGGTGCTTTCGTTGTCGATGGCGATGTCACCGTAGTCGACGATGTTCAATACGCTGCCGGGATTCACCTGAACGTACTGATCGGGGCTGCCCATCATGCCGCCCAGTACGCGCATTTCGGTGGTGCTCTGGCTGCCGGAATCACGCCAGGCCGAACCCATATTCAGTGGCGCACCGACGATCGCCGCATTCACCTTGCCCGCGATCAGATCCTCCTGGGTCAGCGCCAACGGAAACCCGCCGAAGGTGGGTGGGCCGCCCCGGCCGTTGTAGCGCCCGAGGTCGATGGGGCCGGCTTCCCGCTGTGGATCCATGGAGCGCGGGCGAACCATGCGCCAGGCGTTGAATTCGGGAGAATCCGTATTCAGCGGAATATGTGGTGCATCCCGCCCTTCCTGGTAGCGGCTGCCTTCGACCACGTACACCATGGCCTGGACCCAGGCCTGGATCTCCTCCGGCGTCCGTTTCTCCAGTTCTTCCACGGTCTTCTCGAGATTGCCCGCGAAGCGGCGGGCGTCGCCGCTGGCGAGAAACTCGATTTCCTCTTCAGTCAGCAGCTCGAGCTTCGGCATCACTGATTCCGGAAGCTCGATGCCCGGACGCTCTTTCTCCCGCGGATCGACCGTGTCGAAGGGGTAGGGGTTCGTACCGACGACGTGCTCGGGCGTGTCGGGTACCTCGAAGACGGTGGGCGCCTCGGCAGTGTCCGCGCTGTCCTCAACGGGAACCTCTTCGGCAGCGGCGGGCGCCTCCTCAGCAGCGACCGGCACCATGGCCGCGAAACCGAGTACCATCGAGAGTCCCAGCGCGACGGCTCCCCGGAGCGGGTGGGGCGTGAACGTGGCTTGCATGACAGAACCTCCAGGGACTCGGGTCGGCGCGTTGGCGGCAGATGAGACTTCGGCTTCAGCCCTGGCCATGATCGAGCGCCAGCGGATGGACGTAGTTGGGCCTGTGGCCGGCCGCGCGCGCGGCCATGCCCACGAGACAGGCATTGAGAATGGCGTTGGCGTTCAGTGCGGACAGTCGTGAGTAGTCCAGCATGGGGGCCAGGTCCGTGATCTCGAAGCCGACGATCTCCTTGGCATTGCAGATATGGCGGACCGCCCTGGTGACCTCGCCGATCCGCAATCCATTGGTGGCAATCCGTCCAGCCGCCACCATTTCACTGGGCTCGATGACGCTGACATCAATGGACACGAACACCTTGTCCGGACCCCGATTCACTTCCCTGATTACGCGCTGGAGTACCCGGTCGTAGCCGCGGTTCTCGACCGAGGCCATGGTGTGATAGCGAACGCCCTGACTGCGAAGCCATTGCAGGTTGTCCGGTGTCACGTCCTTGCCGCGCAGGCCGACCTGAACCATCGACCTGCCTTCGACGATGCCTTCACTGAGCAGCAGGAAGATGGCTTGGGTATCGGAGATGGTGTGCACTGCGGTGCGATGCACATCGGGGTGGGCGCTGAAGTGCACCAGCCCGAAGCTGCCGTTGCCGTGGTGCCGGGCAACGCCTTTCACGCCGGGATAAAGCATGGAGGTATCCCCTCCGACCAGCATCGGAACGGCGCCGGTGGCAGCGGTTTCCGCCACCATGTCTGTGACGTGGCCAATGGTGCGCGCCGTACTCATGTTGTCGACGGAGAAGTCGCCATAGTCCACCACCGACAGCACATCGAGGGGATTGAGCAGGGTCTGGACGTCGGGCGTGGCAATGGTGTTGAGCGCGCGCATCACGCGGGGGCCGTGTTTGGCGTTGCGTCGGCCACTGCCCATGTCGTTGGGAATACCGATGATGGCTACATCGACGCCGCCGGCCACGAGGTCTTCGGGAAAGATGGCGACCTTGGCCCCGGCAAAGGTCGGCACGCCGCTGGCCGGGAAGATATAGCGGTGAACGCCGAACGGACCGGGCTCGCGCTCGAGCTTGCGCAGCGGTGCCGGCGTCGGGATCGTCTGGCCGTTGAAGTTCCTCGAGTCCAGGTTGAGCGGTATGGCTCCCATGTCGCGCTCGGGGTCGTAGCCCATCTCCGTGGCCACGTGCATCAGGTCGGTGATGAAGGCCTGCAGGGACTCTGCATCGCGCCTTGCGATCTCGTGTTCGAGCTGCCGTGACGGCAGGAACTTCAGCGCTGCGCCGCTGACGATGAACTGCTGCTGTTCTTCTGCGAGGGCAGCAACCTCATCACGCAGCTCTCGGGGCAGCTGCCAATCGCGGGCTGTGACTCCGCCGGCAGTAAGCAGCAGCACTCCTGAGAGCACCCCTGTGAGCACGGCGCAGACCAGGCGCGCATGGATGGGTGGGCCATTCATGATTGGTTCTCCAGATCCCCGTAGGCGTCAACCCGGCCCTGCCGGAAGACGAATGCAGCCTGGGGCAGGTGTCGGGTCGCATCACTGTCGATGTTTCTCCCGGCGTACCAGCCCCCGGACACCAAGTACGCCGCAAGCGAGCGGCAACCCAACACCATGCAATCTCGGCGCCATCCTGGCTCACTACCGCCGGTACCCGCCGAATACCGCCCCCGACTGGCCCAGCAATAGCGCGCGTCCCTGCGATGACGCACCGGGATGCGGCTCGGACCATCGGAAAAGGTTCCATCGCAGTGCGCCGACCATTGCGGCGGTCCATCAGCGGGCGCGGGTTGACAGCATCAGCTCCCGCGACGTCCACTCCGTTCAGCGCCATAGACTGTCACCTCACCGGAGCATGATCCCATGAGCACGATCCACGACATCGAAGTCACGGCCATCGACGGCCAGCCGCGCCCTCTGTCCCAGTTCAAGGGCAAAGTCCTGCTGGTGGTCAACGTCGCCTCCCAGTGCGGTCTCACGCCCCAGTACGCCCAGCTCGAAAAACTCTACGAAGATCATCGTGATGCCGGTCTGGAAGTCCTTGGCTTCCCCTGCAATCAATTCGCGGGTCAGGAGCCCGGCAGCGAGGAGGAGATCGCCACGTTCTGCGAGAGCCAGTACGGGGTACAGTTCCCGCTGTTCGCCAAGGTCGAAGTCAACGGCCCCGGCCGGCATCCGCTCTACAAGACCCTGATTCAGGCCAGGCCGGAAGCCGTCCAGAATCCGGACAGTCCGCTGCGCGGCAAGCTCACTGAAATGGGTCTGCTCGGTAATGACACCACGGCGGTGATGTGGAATTTCGAGAAGTTCCTGATTGGTCGTGATGGCAAGGTCATCGGCCGCTTCGCTCCCGACATCACCGTGGAGAATCCCGAGCTGGCCACCGCCATCGACAAAGCCCTGGCAAGCTGAGCCGAAGGACTGCGGGCTCCCGGGGACGGGAGCCCGAACTCTGCAGGGTGGCTGTCCAACGGCCGCCGCGACCCTGCCAGTTTCGACCCGACAACAAGATCAGAAAGGGGGCACCACCATGCATAGAGGTATAAGCCTGCTCGCATTGGGCCTGCTCATGGCCAGCGTCGCTTGCATGCCTGTCGCCGCGGCAGCGGAGTCGGAGGACATTCAGGAGATCGATGCCCTCTACGCGACTTGGCGCGAGGCCGTGGAGACGGGCGACATTCCGCAGTATGTCTCGGTCCTGCATCCCGAGGTCCGTCTGCTGCCTCCTGGCGCGGCAGCCATCGTCGGCGCCGACAACTACGGACGATTCCTCGAACCCGTCTTTGCCGCTGCCGACTACCGGATCGAGGTCATCGAGCCCCACAGCATCGAGGTGGTCGGGGATGTTGCCGTTGCGGAGTACACCTACGTCGTTCATCTCGATATGAAGGCCGAAGCCGAGGGCATCAACGAGCCGGGTGCGCTGACCGACGCCCGCACGGTGGCCCGCTACTTCGATGTCCTGAAGAAGGTGGATGGTCAGTGGAGGGTGTGGCGGCATTTCTGGCAGGACCCGCCGCCCGGAACGGATCGCGATTGAGGATGGGAGCGTTGGCCTGACTCGGGTCCGCGTCCGGGGGGATGGGGCAGCCTCGTGCGCGGGTGTCCCCGCGGGTGTCCCAATGGAGCCTATCGGTCTCCCCGCATGTGGTTCACCACCCCGGATGCTCCCGCGACCAGCAGGGCATCGGCTGCCCGCAACGCGAACAGCCCGTTGCATACGGTGCCGACCAGATCGTTCAGCCTGCGCTCCATCGCGGGCGGGTCCGTGAGGTCCAGCCCTGCCGTATCGACGATCAGGTTGCCGTTGTCGGTGGTGAATCCTGCCCTAACCTCGGGTTGTCCGCCGAGATTTTCAAGCGCGCGCATCACGAGCTCGCGAGCCATGGGCAGCACTTCGATGGGCAAGGGAAAAGCACCCAGGGTGGCCACGCATTTGCTGTCGTCGACGATGCAGACGAAGCGCTCCGAGGCGGCGGCGACGATCTTCTCCCGGGTGAGCGCGCCGCCGCCGCCCTTGATCAGGTTGAGGTCAGCGTCGGCTTCGTCGGCACCGTCCACATAGACGGCCAGGGTGCCGGCATCATTGAGATCGAGGACGCGGATGCCATGGCTGCTGAGGCGGTCGGCGGTGGCCTGAGAGCTGGCCACGGCGCCATCGAAGTGCTGTTTGTGCACCGCGAGCAGGTCGATGAAGGCGTTGGCCGTGGAGCCGGTGCCGACGCCGATGATCGCTCCAGACACGAACTGGCCGCGGATGTCCTCGATGGCGGCTGCGGCCACCGCCTGCTTCTTGGCTGCCTGGTCCATGTCCGGGGCCCCTGTTGGCGAGGCGGCCATCTTAGCAGGCACTTGCGCTGGCGTGGTGGAGTGGGGGTCCGTACCATCGCAGCGCCGAACTGATGGGCTGCCGACCGCAAGCGCTCTCGCCCACAGGGGCGCGCAGCTTTGCGCGGCCGGTCAGCGGGGCCCGGGGAACTATGGGAGGAATGCCGACATGCTCGAGCGTTACGTCAAGCGGATCCTGGAAGCGCGGGTCTATGACGTCGCCATTGAGACGCCGCTTTCTGCGGCGCCACAGCTGTCGGCACGGCTGGACAACGAGATTCTCATCAAGCGTGAGGATCTGCAGCCCATCCATTCCTTCAAGCTGCGTGGCGCGTACAACAAGATTGCCCGGCTGGATCCGGAGCAGCGCAGCCGCGGTGTGATCGCGGCCTCCGCGGGCAACCATGCACAGGGCGTGGCGCTGGCGGCGGCACGGCTGGACATCAAGGCGCACATCGTCATGGGTCGCAACACGCCGCCCATCAAGGTCAATGCGGTGCGTGCGCTCGGTGCTCATGTGATCCTGCACGGCGATACCTATGACGACGCGGCGAAACACGCGGCGGAACTGGTGGCGAAGCATGGCTACACCCAGGTGCCGCCTTACGACGACGTCGACACCATCGCCGGCCAGGGCACCGTGGGCATGGAGCTGCTGCGGCAGCATCCGGGCCGGCTCGATGCCATCTTCGTCCCGGTCGGTGGCGGTGGGTTGATCGCCGGCATCGCGGCCTACGTGAAGTATCTGCGACCCGAGGTGGCTGTGATCGGCGTAGAACCGGATGGCTCGCACTGCCTTGCAGCGGCGAAGGCGGCCGGACGGCGGGTGACGCTGCCCTACGACAAGCTGGATCTGTTTGCGGACGGCGTTTCGGTGGCGCAGATCGGCAAGGAACCGTTTCGCATCGCCAAGCGCTACGTGGATGACGTGGTGATCGTCAACACCGACGAGATCTGTGCGGCAGTGAAGGACATCTACGAGGACACTCGGTCTCTGGCGGAGCCCGCCGGTGCCCTGGCGGTGGCGGGCATGAAGGCCTGGGTGGAGCGGCACGGGGTCACCGGCAGGACGCTGATTGCCATCCACAGCGGAGCCAACCTCAATTTCGACCGCATGCGCCACATTTCCGAGCGCGCCGATCTCGGCGAGAAGCGCGAGGCCATTCTGGCGGTGACCATTCCGGAGCGTCCGGGCAGCTTCCGTCGTTTCTGTCGGGCCATTGGCAAGCGCAGCGTCACCGAGTTCAACTACCGCTACGCCGACCCCACCGAGGCTCATGTCTTCCTCGGCCTGTCATTGTCGCCGGCCCGGGATCGGGAGGGTTTCGTTGCCCGCCTGACGGAAGAGGGCTACCCGGTGGTGGACATGACGGACAACGAAATGGCCAAACTCCACGTCCGCCATCTGGTGGGTGGACGGGCACCGGGTGAGCATCAAGAACTGATCTTCCGCTTCGAGTTTCCGGAGCGGCCTGGTGCGCTGATGAACTTCCTCACCGTCCTCGGCGAGCGCTGGAACATCTCGCTGTTTCACTACCGCAACCACGGTGCCGCCTGGGGCCGGGTGCTGGTGGGCTTTCAGGCTCCGAAGTCCGATCGACCGGCGCTGGTGAAGTCGCTGAACGCTACGGGCTATCGCTTCTGGGAAGAGACCGACAATCCGGCCTGCGCGCAGTTTCTGGCCTGAGGGCTGCATGCTTCGGGGTGATGGCGCTCAATCGATGGCCGCGGTCGCATCACCGTAACGGGCGAACTCCTCTTCGAACATCAATCGGGTGGTGTCCTGCATGCGGTCGATGTAGAGGCGACCGTCGAGGTGGTCGAACTCGTGCTGGAACACGGTGGCGAGGAAGCCTTCGTAGTCCGCGGTCTCGGGCTGGCCGTCGAGGTCCTGCCAGCGCACGCGGATGCCGCGGGGCCGCTCGACGTAGCCGCGCAGGCCGGGTACGGACAGGCAGCCTTCCCAGAATCCCTGTTCTTCAGCGTCGCGAATCTCGATGGTGGGATTGACGTAGATGGTCAGGGGGACTTCCTCGATCTCGCCGTAGCGGCTCGGCCCACCGGGAATGCGGATGATGGCCAGCCGCACCGGCTCGGCGATCTGGGGGGCAGCGAGGCCGATGCCGCCGGAGGCGGCCAGGGTGTCCACCATGTCGTCGATGAGATCGCGCAGTCCCGGACTGGTGATCTCTTCCGGGGTCAGTTCCCGGGCGCGCTGACGCAGGACCGGATGGCCCATGCGGATGATCTCGCGGACCGCCATCAGAAGGTTCCTCGCATGGGGTTCGGCGCCACGGCGAGGAATGACTGGTCGGTGGCGATGGCGTCGAGCGGTACGTCGTGTGCGGCGCGGGGCAGGGCGTCGACCTGCTGCAGGCCGTGGGCGAGGCCGATCAAGCGCGGACGATGGGCGCGCGGGCGCCTGTGGTCAAAGGTCCGGTCGTAGAACCCGCCGCCCATGCCCAGGCGGTTGCCCTGTGCATCGAAGCCCACCAGCGGCAGGAACACCAGTTCCAGGGTCCAGGGCCGAAGGCTGCGCGCGGTGACCGGTTCATCGATTCCGTAGCGGTTGGTCTGCCACGGCGTGTGCGGATGCCAGGGCGCGAAGCGCAGCCGCTGACTGCCGCGGGCGATGGGATCGATCACCGGCAGACAGACCAGACACCCTCGGGCAGCAAGCCATGCGGCCAACGGGCCGGGATCGATCTCGCCGTCCTGGGGCAGGTAGACCGCGACCCGGCGGGCGCGGCGGATTTCGGGGCGTCTTCGGAGCACAGCGAGCAGGCTGTGCGCGGCGTTGCTTTGTTCCTGCTGAGATAGCGCGCGGCGTGCCTTGCGGAGCTGACGGCGCAAAGCCTGGCGGGCGGTGGGGTCAGCTGGCACGACGACTCCTCATGAGGATACGGCCATCCGGGAAGCGTTGGATGGCACGCCATGCATGGCTGCACGGTTCGCGGATGAATCCGCTCCCACGGTGCGGGCCTCGGGAGCTGGGGGACGCTGGTGTCATGGATTCGGGTTGCCGCTCGGGTAAAGCTCGTTCCCCGGGCGTACCGCTGTCGATAGGGCCCTTGAACCTAAGAGTCCAAGGTGGAGGTTCAGGCGATGCCTCAGGCTTTCCGTCGCGCGGACATGCACACCGGCATCTGCACTTCACCCCCTGGTGCTTATATAAGCTCGAGGACGTACACCGACTGGCGCGCATCCCAGGGAACGAGGACGGATCATAACGCAGAAAGCATGGCGTCCCAATGGATGCAGTGACGGCCCAAATGTGCTGGGGTCAGCCGGCGCGCAGTTCACGAACTTCGCCGAGCACGCGGTCGATGCGTTCACCGAGACGCTTGACGATGCGCTCGGTCTCGCCGCGATTCCGGTCGAGTCCGAGAATCTCGTGGGAGAGATTCAGCGCGGCCATGACGGCGATGCGTTCGCTGCCGACGATCTTCCCGGAGCTGCGGATCTCGCGCATCTGCTCGTCGAGATGGCGGGCCGCACGCTCCAAGGCTTCGCGTTCTTCGGCGGGGCAGCTGACCTGATACTCCCGGCCGAGGATGCTGACCGAGACGGTGACCATGGCGTCGCTCATCCATCCTGCTCCAGTGATTTGAGGCGGCTGATCATGGCTTCCACCTTGCTCTTGGCCAGCTCGTTCTTCTCGATGAGCTGGGCGCGTTCGCTGGCCCAGTCTGAATGTCTTCCCATCAGCGCCTGGTTTTCGTGGGCGAGTTGCTCGCACAGGCGCACGAGTTCGTCGATGCGGCGTTCGAGGGCGTGGAGATCGGTCTCGCTCATGGCCGGAACCTGGGGCAGGGCGGACGGGAAACAACCGCGCCACTATAGGAGTGGCCCAGGGGCCGGTCAACGCGATGGCAGAATGGGCAGGGTCTGTGGGGCCGGTTGAACGAGGCCCAGCCCGCGAGGCCCAGCCTGTGAGGCCCAGCCTGTGGAGCCCAGACGAGCGCGACCCGGTCTGTGAGACCCAGTCGAGCGCGACCCGGTCGAGCGCCGCCGCGGGAAGCAGGTATCATCACCCTTCCTGGAATTGGAGTTGTCATGGATACCCGTATTTCCGCCGCCGCCCTCGATTGGGACGAAGCCGAGACCCGGCTCGTGGCCGTTCTGGACTGGATTCGCCCTGCTGAACTCCATGGACTGCTCTGCGGCAGTGCCTGCGCCGGGGGTGCCCTGGAGGATCGGGCCTGGCTGGGTCGACTGGTGGAGCATGCCGGAGAGGACGTCGCCCGGACGGCGGATGAGGCGGCGCTGATCTGGTTCCGCAACCGGGCTCTGGTGAACCTCGGCGACGCCGACCTGCGCTTCGACTTGCTGCTTCCGGACGAGGATGCGCCTTTGGCCGATCGGCTGGATGCCCTGGCGGCCTGGAGCTCTGGGTTCCTGTCGGGCTTCGGCCTCGCCGGCGGTCAGAGCCATCACCTCGATGAGGACGGAGTCGCAGGACTGAGTGATCTCGCGGCCATCGCCGACCTGGACCCGGACAGCAGGGATGTGGATGCGGAAGAGAATTACGCGGAACTGGTGGAGTACGTCCGGGTCGTCGTGCTGCTCCTGCTGCAGCAGCGGGTCGCCGGCGAGCAGCGGGGCGCATCGTGAGCACTGCCGGCCGGACGCGTCGTTCAGCGTCGAAGCCTGTCGCACCGGAGGCCGAGTCCGCCACGCTCAAGGCCACCGGCATTGCCGCCTCCGAATACGTGCGGCGCCGCCGTCGTCTCATGGACGGGCTGGCGGAGGACGCCGTTGCGCTGATCCCGGGTGCCAGCGTGCGTCTGCGCAACGGCGATACCGCCTATCCTTTCCGGCAGGATTCCAACTTCCTCTATCTGACCGGATTCAACGAGCCCCAGGGTCTGCTGGTGCTGGTCCCCGGGCGTGCTGCGGGCGAGAGCATCCTGTTCTGCCGCGAGCGGGACCCGCGCGGCGAACTTTACGACGGCGAACGCCTCGGCCCGGAACGGGCAGCAGCGGCCCTCGGCCTCGATGACGCCTTTCCGGCGGACGATCTCGACGACATCCTTCCGGGGCTGATCGAAGGTCGGCGGCGAATCTACTTTCCCCTCGGTGGCGACGCCGAGTTCGACCGTCGGGTGCTGGGTTGGGTCCACAGCCTGCGCAACCGGGTGGGCTCGGAGGCCCTGCCCCAATGCGAGTTCGTGGACATCGGCCATCTGCTGCATGACCTGCGGCTGGTGAAGAGCGCAGCGGAACTGCGGCTGATGCGCCAGGCTGCAGCCATTTCCGCCGCCGCCCATCGCCGCGCCATGCAGGCCTGCCGTCCAGGCATGAACGAACGTGATCTCGAGGCTGAACTGCTCTACGCCTTTCGGCTCGGCGGCGCGCGAGAGTCGGCCTACGAATGCATCGTGGCCGCTGGCGTGAATGCCTGCACCCTGCATTACGTCCGCAACGACGCCGCCGTGCCGGAGGACGCTCTGGTACTGATCGACGCCGGCTGCGAGCTGCAGGGCTATGCCTCGGACATCACCCGGACGTTTCCCGCTTCGGGACGTTTCACGTCGGTGCAGCGTGAACTCTACGAACTGGTGCTGGCCGCCCAGCATGCCGCCATCGAGGCTGCCCGGCCGGGCGCTCATTTCAATGCGCCCCACGAGGCGGCGGAGCGGGTCTTCACCGAGGCACTGCTCAGCTATGGTCTCCTCGAGGGCAGTCTCGATGAGTTGCTGGCGGCCGAGGCGGCGCGCAAATTCTGCATGCACAAGACGTCGCACTGGCTCGGTCTCGACGTTCACGACGTGGGCGACTATCGGGTCGGCGGTGCCTGGCGGGTGCTGGAGCCGGGCATGGTCCTGACGGTGGAGCCCGGTCTGTATTTCCCTCCCCACCTCGAAGGTGTACCGGAACGCTTCCGTGGCATCGGTATTCGCATCGAGGACGATGTGGTCATCACCCGGGGAGAACCGGAAGTGCTCACCGGCGGGGTGCCGAAGGCGCCGGATGCCATCGAGGCGCTGATGGCCGAGACGTCGTCGGTCGACGGCGGGTGACCCGCAACGTGGACATTGTCGTCGTCGGCGCCGGTGTGGTGGGTGCCTGCGCGGCGCTGGCGCTGTCACGTCTCGGCGCAGAGGTCATGGTCGTCGAACGGCGCGCGCCAGGTGCCACGGCGCCCACCGCCGGCAGCCTCGGGGAGGATCTGCGCACGCTGGCGCTGTCGCCGGCATCCATCGCCCTGCTTGCGGAACTGGATGTCGATGAGACCGGGTGGGCCGCGGCGGGGTGCGCCTATGGCGCCATGGAAGTCTGGGATGCGGAAGGCACCGGTCGTCTGCGCTTCACGGCTGATGAAATCGGGGTGGCGGAGCTCGGCCTCCTCGTCCCGCATCACCCCCTGGCGTTTGCGCTTTGGCAGGCCCTGGCCCGGGAGGGGATTGTCTGCCTCACCGGCGCGAGTGTCTCCGGGATGGCAGCTCGCGGCCGTCGTACCGCGGTCAGCCTGGACGATGGGTCCGAGGTGGAGGCTGCGCTCGTGGTGGCGGCTGACGGCGGTGAATCCCGGGTCCGGACTCTGGCGGGGATCGAGATCAGCACGGAGGATACCGGCCAGCGCGCCATGGCCACCCTGGCGGTGATCGAGCGGCCTCACGAGAACACCGCCTGGCAGCGCTTTCTGCCGACCGGTCCGCTGGCCTTTCTGCCGCTGCCGGATGTCGATGGCGGGCATCGGGTCTCGGTGGTCTGGTCGCTGGATACCGATCGCGCCCTGGCCATGGAGGCGCTGGCCGATGCCGACTTTGCAGCCACCCTCGGAGCGGCCATGGAGGATCGTTTCGGTGCGGTCATGGCGGTGGACCGTCGGGTGGGATTTCCGCTGCAGCAGCGTCATGCGCGGACCTATCGCGCGCAGGGCGTGGTGCTGGTGGGTGATGCCGCTCATGTCCTGCATCCGCTGGCGGGCCAGGGCGTGAATCTGGGCCTGCAGGACGTGCGCGTGCTGCGCGATGAACTGCGGCGTCCGCTGCGCGGCCCGGGCCGGGCCATGCTCGGTGACCCGGATCTGCTCTATCACTACGAGCGCATCCGGCGGGGCGAAAATGCGATCATGTTGCGGACGATGGATGGCTTGAAGCGCCTGTTCGCCGCCGAGGACCCGGGCGTGCGTTGGTTGCGCAACGAGGGATTGCGCCGGGTGGGTGACCTCGGCATGGTCAAACGCACCCTGCTGCGCCAAGCCATGGGACTCGATTCGACCGCAGGAGAGCCTGCATGACCGAACGCACGCCGCTGTACGCCGAGCATCTGGCCTGCGGGGCCAAGATGGTGGACTTCCACGGCTGGGACATGCCTTTGCACTACGGCTCCCAAGTGGAGGAGCACCATGTTGTCCGCAGGGCGGCGGGCATGTTCGACGTGTCGCACATGACGGTGGTGGATGTGGATGGCAGCGACGCTGGCGGCTGGCTGCGCTGGTTGCTGGCCAACGACGTGGCGAAGCTCGACACACCCGGTCGGGCGCTTTATTCCGCGATGCTCAATGATGACGGAGGCATTCTCGACGATCTCATCGTCTACCGGCGTGACGTGGGCTGGCGGCTCGTGGTCAACTCCGCCACCCGCGAGACGGACCTGGCCTGGATGACATCGCATTTGCGGGAAGACGTGGTTCTGATCGAGCGGCCCGAGCTGGCCATGATTGCAGTGCAGGGTCCGGCAGCGCTGGAACGCGCGGCGTCATGGCTCGGTGAGGCGGCAGAGGCTGTGGTGGCCTTGAAACCCTTCGGCTTCCTGCAGCATGGCGACCGTTTCATTGCCCGCACGGGCTACACGGGTGAGGACGGCTTCGAGGTCATTCTGCCCGGTGAAGCAGCGGCCGCGGCCTGGCAGGCGCTGCTGGCGGCGGGCATTGCCCCGGCCGGGCTCGGGGCCAGGGATACGCTGCGCCTTGAAGCCGGCTTGAATCTCTATGGCCAGGACATGGACGAAACGGCGACGCCGCTGGAATCCAACCTGGCCTGGACCGTGGCCTTTAAGCCGCCGGAGCGGGACTTCATCGGGCGGACGGCGCTGACGCGACAGCGCGATCAGGGCGTGCCCAGAAGACTGGTGGGCGTGCAGCTTCAGACTCGCGGGGTCCTGCGTCGGGGGCAGCAGCTGTCGTACGATGGGCGGGTGATCGGAGAACTCACCAGCGGCGCCTTCTCGCCGACGCTGGGAGCGGGGATCGGTTTCGCACGCATCGCCGCCGATGTGGACGCAGAACAGCTGGAAGTGGACATGCGTGGCAAGGCGCTGCCGGTGTCGCGGGTGAAGCTGCCTTTCGTCCGCCGCGGTGAATCCCGGTAGCCGGTAGCCCGCATCGTTGGGCCCCGGCCTGATGCGCGCGCTGGAGCGAAGGCGTGGCGTGGGCCGGCAGACGTGTCACGAATCAGTGGGTGGGGCACCACCTTTACACCCAAGCCATGGAGACGATTCCAGATGAGCAACATCCCGGCCGAACTGCGCTACGCTGCCACCCACGAGTGGGCGCGCCTCGAGGAAGACGGCACCGTCACGGTCGGCATCACCGACCATGCCCAGGAGGCCCTCGGTGACGTGGTGTTCGTGGAACTGCCTGAACTCGACATCGACATCCAGGCTGGTACCGAAGCCGGCGTAGTGGAGTCGGTCAAGGCAGCCTCGGATATCTATGCGCCTGTGAGTGGTACCGTGATCGCCATCAACGAGGCTCTGGAAGACGCGCCCGAGACCATCAACGAAGACCCCTACGGTTCCGGCTGGTTCTTCAAGCTGCGCCCGTTGGATACGGCGGAACTCGACGAGTTGCTCGATGCCGAAGGCTATGGCGAAGTGGCCGAGGACGAGAGTGACTGACGCTCTGCTGCGGGACTTCGGGCGCTGAACGTCCCGCGCCACAGCTCTTGAACACGGGTCCCACAGGGCCGCGCCGTCAAGCGCAGGCCCCGGTCTTCTCGCCGCCCGCAGCCGGCGCCGGAACCTTAACGCATGCCCTTCATACCGCATACCGAAGACGACACCCGGGCCATGCTCGACGCCATCGGCGTCGAGCGCATCGAGAACCTCTTCGACGAGATTCCCAAGGCGCTGCGCGCCGGCGATCTCGACGAAGTACCCGAGGGGGTTTCCGAGATGGCCATGCTGGCCGAACTCGGCGCCCGTGCCGCGCGGGATGCGGACGTCACCTGCTTTGCCGGGGCCGGGTCCTACGACCACCACATTCCGGCGGCGGTCTGGGATCTGGTGGGCCGCGGTGAATTCATGACGGCCTATACGCCCTATCAGGCCGAGGCCAGCCAGGGCACGCTGCAGGTCATCTACGAATACCAGACCATGATCGCCGGTCTGGCGGCCATGGACGTCTCCAACGCCTCGGTTTACGACGGCGGTTCGGGACTCGCCGAAGCCTGCCTGATGGCCATCCGTGCCAACCGCAAGTCGAAGTCGAGGCGGGTGCTGGTGGCCGGCTCCCTGCATCCGCTGTATCGGCGCGCCACTGAGGCCATCGTCCGCAACCAGGACATGGATCTGGTGGAACTGCCGGCGGACGCCGACGGCACGGTGGCGCCGGAAGCAATGGCTGCAGTCAGGGGAGATGGCGAGGATTTTGCGGCGCTGGTCATTCAGCACCCGAACTTCTTCGGGCGGCTGGAGGACGTCCATACCCTCACGGACGCCGCCCATGGCGCCGGCATGCTGGTGATCGCGGTGGTCAATCCCACCTCGCTGGCGCTGCTGGAGCCGCCTGGACGCTGGGGCGAGGCCGGCGTCGATATCGTTGTCGGAGATGGTCAGCCGCTGGGCATTCCCATGGCCTCCGGCGGGCCCTACTTCGGTTTCATCTGCTGCCGGCAGGAGCACGTCCGACAAATGCCGGGTCGGATCATCGGCCGTACCGTAGATCTCGATGGCCGCACTGGCTACACGTTGACCCTGCAGGCCCGGGAGCAGCATATCCGCCGCGGCAAGGCGACTTCCAACATCTGTACCAACCAGGGGCTGCTGGTGACTGCGGGGACCATCTACATGGCGCTGCTCGGCGGCGATGGCCTGCGACGGGTGGCTGGCCACTGCCACGCCCGGACGCGAACGCTGGTGGAGCGACTCACGGCCATTGATGGTGTCGAGCGGGTGCATGAAGGGCCGTATTTCCACGAGGCGCTGCTGCGATTGCCGCAACCGGCCGCGGCAGTGGTGGAGGCGCTGGCCGGACAACGGCTGCTGCCCGGCGTGGCGCTGTCGGAGTTCTGGCCCGATCGCCGTCACGAGCTGCTGGTCTGCGCTACCGAGAAACGGACCGATGCGGAGATCGAGCGGCTCGGGAACGCCCTGGAATCGGCCCTGAAGGAGATGCGGTCATGAGTCGTCCGGATACCCAGGGCCGCACCCTGTTCGAAGTGTCAGCCCCTGGCCGTCGCGCCCTCGCGCAGATGCTGCCCGAGCCGCCAGCCGCGGACGATCTGCCCGAGACGCTGCTGCGCCAGGAACCCGCGCCCCTGCCGGAGGTGTCCGAACTGCAGGTGGTGCGGCACTACACCAACCTTTCGCGGCAGAACTTCTCCATCGACACCGGTTTCTACCCGCTCGGCTCCTGCACCATGAAATACAATCCACGCGGCGCCCATCGCGCGGCCAGCCTGCCGGGCTTTCTGGGTCGTCATCCGCTGGCGCCGGAGTCCTTGTCCCAGGGCCTGTTGAGCGTGTTCTTCGAACTGCAGCAGACGCTGAAAGCGGTGACCGGCATGCGCGGCGTGTCGCTCACGCCCATGGCGGGTGCCCAGGGCGAGTTCGCCGGCGTGGCCATGATCCGCGCTTATCACGAGGCCCGCGGAGATCACGAGCGCCAGGAAATCCTGGTGCCGACCGCGGCCCATGGCACCAATCCGGCCACGGCAGTCATGTGTGGCTACAAGGTGCGGGAAGTGGCGGTGGACGCCGATGGCGACGTGGACTTCGCAAGCCTCACTGCCGCCCTCGGTCCCCAGACCGCAGGTCTGATGATGACGAACCCCTCCACCTGCGGCGTCTTCGAGCGTCGCATCAAGGAGATCGCCGACGCCGTGCACTCAGCCGGTGGCCTGCTCTACTACGACGGTGCCAATCTCAATGCCATTCTCGGCAAGGTCCGGCCAGGCGACATGGGTTTCGATGTCCTGCACATGAATCTGCACAAGACCTTTGCCACCCCTCACGGCGGTGGGGGGCCGGGTGCAGGTCCAGTGGGTGTCGGCCAGCGGCTGCTGCCCCATCTGCCGACACCCATCGTGGTCCGCGAGGATCGCGATGGTGCGCCGTGGTACCGCTGGCAGGACGAGGACGAACTGCCCGGCAGCATTGGTCGCCTGTCGGCGTTCATGGGCAATGCGGGCATCCTGGTCCGGGCGCTGTCCTACGCGATGATGCTTGGTCGCGAAGGCATGCATCGCGTGGGGGACTACGCCACCCTGAATGCCAATTACCTGGCCCGGCGGCTGGCAGCAGAAGGCTTCGAACTGGCCTATCCGCGCCGCCGCGCCACCCACGAGTTCATCCTCACCTTCGCGCGCATGGCCAAGGAGCACGACGTCAACGCCATGGATCTGGCCAAGCGCCTGCTGGATTACGGCCCGCACGCACCCACCACCTACTTCCCATTGCTGGTACCCGAATGCTGGCTCATCGAGCCAACGGAAACCGAGAGCAAGGAGGAACTCGACGCCTTCATCGAGGCGCTGATCGCCATCCGCACGGAGGCGGAGCAGACCCCGGAACTGGTGCGTTCGGCACCGCTGACGCTGCCAGTAAAGCGTCTCGATGACGTGCGTGCTGCCCGGCAGCTCGATCTGGTGTGGAGGCCGGCGGCGAATGGATGACGGTGGCGGAATCCGATGCGCTTGGCTTCGAACCTGGGCTGGAATCGAACGGGGGAACGGAGGCGCGAGGGGGAGGGCGTCCTGGATGGCGCTCGATGTGTTCGCGGGGCGGGAGGTCGGACAGCCCTGCCAGCCTGCTCCATGCTGGCGGGCTCACGCGATCTCGCACTGCCGCCCGCCCCGAAGGGCGGTTCGGTGCTGGAGGTCACCAGCGGATCCTGGAGCAATCCGCTGGTGAGATGGCTGCGTCAGTCAGAGGTCGAAGTAGTAGCGGAGCCCGACTTCGATGAATTTGACATCGCTGCTGTGGCTGTAGCTGACCTGTCCGGCGAAGTTGCGCGTGAAATTCACCACCGCACCGACATCGAACACCGCGTTGTTGTCGATATCGTCGTAGCCGATGAAGGCATTGAACTCCAGCCCGTCGGTCACCATGGTCCGGAAGCCCGCCTGCCCGAAGAATCCGTCCGCATCGGCACTGCCAACCCCGTCGATGTCCACATCGACGAAGGACCAGCCGGCCCGCATCACGAAGTCGGCCTGGCTGTTCAGCGGTATGTGAAACCCGGCAAGTGGGCGCGCGCGCCAAACGGTGACGGGGCTGTCCTTGCCTCGGACGAAGTCCGCCTTGAGATGGAACCAGGGATGGACCTGTAATGAACCATCGACGAAGAAACCGTCGAGCCGGCTCAGATTGTCGGGATTGACGTTGGCGTACCCGCCACTCAGGTAGGTATAGGACGGCCTTTCATTGGCCGCGGCGGTCATCGAAACGACAGTGGCGCCGGCCAGCAGCGCTGCGGTCATGAGCTTGCGCATTTTTCGTACCCTTCCCTAGCTTCAGCGGGGCTGCGCCCCGCCGATAGTGTTGTAGGTGGTTGATTTACCCTGCACTGAGCAGCCTCATGATACGGACAATGTGCGGATTTTGGTACCGGGTGTCAGGCCGGGGCGCGCCGCCGAAGCCTGCTGCGCGGCGGCGGGCTCCGCGAGTTTGTCGAGGTGTCGACGGGGCATGACAGTCGGCCTCGACAGGCCGCCGCGGCTGACGCGCCATGAATTGCGCGTCAGCCGGATGATGCGTTGCTGAGACGTCGCGAATGCGCCCGTACTCACTCGTCTGTGGCGAGTGCGCCGGCTGCCTCGGCGCGGGAGCGCAGGCGGTCCAGTGCCTCTTCCCGCATGCGCTCCCGGATCAGCGGATCTTCAGCTGCAGCCAGCGCCTCCGTCAGAATGCGCCGCAGGCTGAGCAGTGGGTCATCGGCGGTTTCGCCGGCAACGGGTATCTGGCCGCCTGCATTGAGAAAGGCCTGACGGAAGCCTTCCAGCGCGAAGCCGATGTCATGACGCGGCGACTCGGAAACACTGCCCAGTATTCCCACTGAGAGCAGCGAGGCGAGTTGGTCGTCGGCGTCGACTTCGGGGAAGCGGTCGCCGCTCGGGTCTCGCACGTTCAGGCGGAACGGGGGGCCGTCGAGGTCGAACAGCCCGACCACCTGATTGTTGGCTGCCGTGATCGCGCCTCCGTCAATGGTCCCGGCGCCATCGAGCACCAGCGTTGCCGCGAGTTCAGAGAAGATGTTCAGGCTGATGCCCTGGAGACCGCCGGAAATGTCGGGGATCAGCGCGCGCAGCTTGAAATCCCCTTCGAGCGGAAAGACGTCGCCGAATCCCATGCCGCCGCCGCAGCCGCGCGGCAGGTCGCAAACCATGGAGCTGGTGCCGTCGGCCGCCGCCCGGAGCTCGACAAGAACCGGGCCCGAGAGCGATTGCGTACCGGTGATCGCGAAGTCTCCGAAGACGTCCGTCGTTGCGGTGGCGGCGATCGGCTCACCGACCGCTCCGCCGGCGATCGGACTGACCGTCACCAGGGCATTACGTACCGCGCCCTTGACTGCGTTGCCTGAGACGGTGGTTTGATGGGGCTGGGGGCCTACCGGCTGGCGGTCGAAGGGACTGCTGCCACCGCCACAGCCGAGCGCCAGCAGCGCAGGAAAGGTCAACATTGCGATCCGTTTACTGATGCTCAGGGTCACGATTGTCGTCTCCATAGCTTCGCGCATCGAATGGCGCCCCCGGGGCGATACTAGCCGCAGCGGGCCGTTGATGCGAACGCCATCGCGCGTTGGTTCCGGTTCGAGGAGCTGATGCCCCACTGCGGCTCTACTTCCGTGTGGCCTCCTTTCCCGTCTTCCTGTGGGTGTCGATCTGCCCGACTCGCACACAACCAGCCAGTCGCTTGGTCCGCGAGATTCGCCGCCATGGATTGCAGGGTCGCGCCGTTGACCACCGATGACCTGCCCGGCATCCTCCGTTGGCTCGGGAAAGACCCATGACTCCGAGTCCGCCGATGCTTGGTTGATGCTTGGTCAATAGTGGCATAATGGTCTGTAAACCACTGGTTGTTGGGCCGATGTCGGCAGCAGGCAGCGATGAGCGAGGTGAGGCAGTGGATCCATGAGTCGCAGCAGGCCGGTCAGACTTTCCGTCATCGGGCAGGACAGAGACGAGGTTTCGTTCTGTGATGGCTCGGCGGCCGCACTCCGCGACTGGGCCATGCGGCTGCATGGGGTCACCGCGGACGAATCCCAGGCCGCCGCGGGACTGCTGGCTGGATTGACGGAGCTGAATCGCTGCCGGATGCCCGGTGAAGATCGCTTCGAGCAGCTCGAGATGCTGCGCCCTTTCGCCCGCGGGATCTGCAATCGGATTTCCGCTGATGCGCTCAGGCAACCGCTCAACCTCGGCAGCGAGGGGCGACGTCTGCTCAACCGGGCCCAACTGCTCCAGTACCAGCTTGCTGGTGGCTACAAGGTCGCGCTCGCGAGCATCGTTCGCGGGGGCCACGATCTCGCTGATCCGGAACGCAGCGATGGCGCCGGTGCCAGGGCGACCGTCGCGCTGCACCGTGCGCTGGACGAACTCGCCCAGACGCTGCTCCGAGCCCTGCAGCTTTACACGCCGGCTCCAAGCCGGCTCTGGGAACAACTCCATCAACTCTTCATCCTGGCCGAGCACCGCAAGGCGCTGAACTACCGGGTCCGCGACGATGCCCACAGGCTGCAGGCACCAAACAGCATCGTCGAGGCCTATCTGCGCTCGCTGTTGCTCGGAAGTGCGCGTCCGAACATGCTGCGCCCGGAACCGTTGGGCGTGCTGTTTGCGGCGCTCGAGGATTGGTCGAGCGAAGCGGTACTCGCCTACGTGGACGAGGTGCCTGACCACAACCTGCTGGTGGATCTGGCGTCAGACAGAGGGCCGACGGAGGCGATCCGTTACGTGCATCGGAGCGAAGAGGATCTGCGCTGCCTCGATACGAAGAGGCTTCGCGAGCGCCTGCAAGGCTGGCTCGACGGCCACGACACCGAGTCCGTTACGGATCTGGCGGGGGCGGCCAATCGTCAACTTCTAGGTCATCTGGTCGATGCCTGGGGCAGCGGTGCCCGGCGCAGTTTCGAGCGATCGTCGGCGGACGGCGAAATCGAGCTCTGTGTGGGTTTGCGCGCGCTGCACTATCACAGCGCCGGGGGCATTCCGCTGCAGCAGCAGCTGCGCGGCTACCGGTCCGTGCGCGGGTCCGTCGATCCGGACGTCTTCGAGCCGGATGCCACGGCGGAGGGCGATGAGGCTGACGCCTACCCGGTCATGCAGGTCAGGGTTGCGGACATGTCTCCACGCGGTTATCGGCTCGTGTGGAAGGGCCTGGTGCACCCGAGGCTGGAAACCGGTGAGCTGCTCGGGCTGCGGGAGCCAGAGGACAGCCATTGGAGCATCGGCGCGGTACGCTGGTGTCGCAACGAACCTGATGCGGTCGAATTCGGTGTCGAAATCCTGGCGCCGCAGGCGCTGACGGCCTGTGTGCGGCCGGTCAGCAACGACCCGAGTCGACGCAAGTGGGGCGCGGCGCTGATCCTGCCCGAGATCGAGGCCCTAGAACAGCCTGCCCACATGATCACCCGGGCGGGCCGCTTCGACGCGGGCCAGAAAATTGCGCTGAACCAGTCCGGTGTGGAGATGCGGGCTCGGCTCGAGGACCTCGAGCGGCAGACTCCGAGCTTCGACAATTTCAGCTTCCATGAACTCGGCAGTCACGCCCCGCCGGTGGATACCGGCATCGAGGTCGAGTACATCGACTTCTGATCGCGTTCTCTCAACGGCCCCGCCCTGACGCTGGCGGCATTGCCCTCGGCACGGCGACGTCACTTGGCATCCATACCCGAAGGATCAGGGCATTGTCAGGATCGGCTTGATCACCTCCCCGGTCACCGACGAATCGTGGATGGCGCGCTCGATGTCGGAAAAGTCGTAGTAGCGAACAAAGCGGTCATAGGGCAGCTGTCCCGCACGATGCAGCTCGGCCAGATAGGGCACGAAGGTGGCCGTCGCGGCGTCTCCCATCACCACCCCTTTCAGGCCGCGGCCGAAGCCCATGTGATCCATGCTCATGGCGATTTCGGTCCCTGCCGGCGTGGCACCGACCTGGGCTGCCATGCCGGGTCGGCCAAGGCAGTCCACCGCCTGCCTGACGGCGATGGGAACGCCGGAGCATTCCACCGCGAAGTCTGCGCCGCCGCCGGTGAGTTCCCGGATGCTCGCCACCACCTTGTCGTCGGCACGCAGCGCATGATGTGCGCCGAGGTCCAGCGCGAGATCGAGTCTCGCATCCAGTCGATCGACGGCAATGATCTTGGCGACGCCGCAGAGTTTCGCGCCCATCACTGCAGCGAGGCCCACTGTACCGACGCCGAAGACCACCAGACTCGATCCCGGAGACGGGCGCAGGGCGTTCATGACGGTTCCGACGCCGGTCGTCAGACCGCAACCGAGCGGGCCGAGCAACTCCAGTGGCAGATCTTTGGGGACCTTGATGGCCGAGCGGCCGCTGGCGACGGTGTAGGTGGCGAACGATGATTGGCCACAGAAGCGGCCTCGCAGATCCTGCTCTGCACCGCGCATGGGACTGCTGCCGTCGATGCGCTGGCCGGTGAGATTGCGGGGAATGAACTCGTCGCAGTAGGACGGCAGGCCGCGATGACAGGATTGGCAATGACCGCAGGAGTCGCCAGACAGCACCACGTGATCGCCGACTGCGAGGTGGCGGACTTCGCTGCCGACGGCCTCGACGATGCCGGAGCCCTCGTGACCGAGGACCATGGGCAGAGGCAGGAGGACGTCCTGGTTGCGAACTGCCACGTCGGTGTGACAGATGCCACTGGCGACGATGCGGACGAGTACCTCTTCCGCCCGCGGCGGCGTGAGCTCCACGTCGATGAACTCGAACGGTGCCCCGGCGCTGCGCACCAGTGCTGCCTTGGCATTCATGGGCTCACTCCCCCGTAGCCGAACGGCACGAAATGTTGGGCGTCCGATAACGTCCCGGGTGCCCAGTACCAGCGGTTACCTTGGCTGCAGTTGGTCCGCTGCGCAAGCTTTCCAGCACGCATGCTTGTTACCATGGGAGGACTTTCCAGGAGGATCATCCATGAAGTTCGGCATCGGCATCTTTCCGACGGATCAGAGTGCGTCACCCATCGAGGTGGCTAAGGCCGTGGAAGAACTCGGCTTTGAGTCGCTGTGGGTCTCCGAGCACTCCCATATGCCTGTGGCAACGGAATTTCCCGGCGGTGCCGAGGTGCCGCGGGACTACTGCGCGATGCTCGATCCCTTTCTGGCGCTCACCGCCGCGGCCGCGGTGACCACGCGCATCCGCCTTGGTACGGCGATCTGCCTGATCACCCAGCGTGATCCGATCAACTGTGCCAAATCGGTGTCGACCTTGGATCTCATCAGCGGTGGCCGCTTCGAACTCGGCATCGGTGCCGGCTGGAACGAAGTCGAGATGCAGCATCACCGTACCGATCCGGCCACCCGCTTTAGGCTCATGCGTGAGCGGGTGGAGGCCATGAAGACGCTGTGGACTCAGGAGGTGGCCGAGTATCACGGCCGCCTCGTGGACTTTGGGCCGTCCTGGCAGTGGCCGAAGCCGTTGCAGGCCCCCCATCCCCCGGTGCTGGTTGGTGGTGCCGGTCCCACCGTACTCGAGCGGGTCCTCACCTACGGTGACGGCTGGATGCCTTCCGTGACCCCGGCGGCGGTGCCGGCCATGGCCGGCCGGGTGACGTCGCTGGACGAGCTTGAACAGCTCGTTCCCGAATTGCGCAGGCAAGCCGAGGATCTCGGGCGGGATCGGCCTGCGGTGGTGGTCACCGGACTGCCGCTGGAGGAATCCGCAGTGCATCGCTTGCTTGAACTCGACGTGGAGCGCTGGGTGCTGCGGGTGCCGCCAAAGCCCATGGCCGAGGTGCGGGGGGCGCTCGAAGCCTTTGCCGCGAACGTGCGCAAGTGGGGCGGAACCCTGGAGGCCCCAGCGACGGCCTGACCGCGTCGGTGGGCCCCGCCGACGCTGCTCAACAACGAGCCGGGAGCGTCAGGCGCTGGCCTGGACGTTGAGCCGGGCGCAGTCGGCCATGAAGCGGACGGCGCGCTCGTCACCGGCGACGGTGAGTCCTGATGCGCCTGAATCCTCCCAGGCCCGGAAGCGCTTGCGGATGCGCTGTTCCGGCCCCACCAGGGCACCCTGATCGACGAATTCGTCCGGGACTGCGGCGATGGCCTCATCCTTGCGCTTGGCGAGATACAGCTCCTGAATGCGCTCGGCGGCGTCGCCGAAGCCCCTTCGGATCATCATTTCCTTGTGGAAGTTCTTGTTCTTGTGGCCCATGCCGCCGACGTAGAGCGCAATGGTGGGCTTGAGCCGATCAAGGGCGGCCTGCACATCCTCGGTGACTTCCACCTGGGCCATGGCCTGAATCTCGAAGTTGTCGCGGCTGCGACCGGAGCGGGCGAGGCCCTCGGCGATCCAGTCTTCGTATAGCGCAGCGGTTTCCGGGACGTAACCCAGGGGCAACCAGCCGTCGGCAACCTCGGCGGTGAGTTTCACCGTCGCCTCCATGCCGGTGCCGAGCCAGATCGGCAGCTTCGGATTCATGTGCAGGATGGACTTCAGCGGTTTGCCCACGCCCAGCGCTCCTGGGCCGTTATAGGGCAGGCTGATTTCGTCGCCCTCATGGCTGACCGGTTCCTCGCGGGCGAAGATCTTCTTCATGATCTGCACGTAGTCCCGCAGACGGTAGTAGGGCCGGCCCCAGGGCTGACCGTACCAGCCCTCGACGATCTGCGGCCCGGATACGCCGAGGCCGCAGATGGCGCGCTGGCCGCCGGCCAGGGCATCCAGGGTCGCCATGGCCATGGCGCAGTTGGCCGGCGTGCGGCCGGCGAGCTGCAGTACTGCCGTGCCGAGCCGGATGCGCTCGGTGTGGGCGGCGATGTAGGCCAGCGGTGTGATGGCGTCGGAGCCGTAGGCTTCGGCCGTCCACACCGAGTCGTAGCCGAGGCGCTCGGCCAGTTTGACCCGTTCTAAGGGGATGTTCAGTTCGGCGCCGGAGTAACCCAGCATCAGACCCAGTTTCATGTCGTCTCCTTGTCCTGATCTCGTTCGATTCGCGTGGGTGCCACCGATACTTTTGTCCCAAAAGTCAGCGACGAGCCCCTGTGGGAGCGGACTTGTCCGCGATCAGCACTCCGCGACCGGCTCCCTGCAAGTGGAACGCAAGTTGTTGATCTCGCGTGTCGTATTCTCAGCTGAAGCCGCTCCAACGGGGTGCGTGAAGCGCGGTTCAGGCCTGCCGGCGCAGGCTGCCGAAGTCCGGCGTGCGCTTCTCCATGAAGGCGGCAATGGCCTCGCGGTTCTCCGGGCTGCCAACGGTTCGCTTCAGGGTGAGGTTCTCGGCCGCCACGGCTGCGCGCAGGGCTTCGCGCCGTGGTGCCCACAGCAGTTCCTTGGTCTCGCGCAGGGCCTGCGGCGCCTGGGCGGCCAGTGTTGCGGCACGTTCGAGGACCTGATCGATGAAACCCTCGTCACCGAGAACCTCCAGGGCCATGCCCTGTTCCACACAGTCCCGGGCGTTGAGGGTGTCTGCAGCATAGAGGAACCAGGCGGCCCGTTGCGGTCCCATCATCTGCGGGAAGGTCAGAGAGCTGCCGGCCTCGGGATTGATGCCGAGGGCGGTGAAGGGGCAGCGCATGCGTGCGCTTTCCGCCACGTAGACGATGTCCACGAGGCCGCAAATCGTGCCGCCGACACCGATGGCGAGCCCGTTGACCGCGGCGATCACCGGCTTCTGATAGTCGATCAGCAGATCCACTGCGCCGGCGAATCCGTGCTTGGGCGGCGCCGTCTTCTGACCCATCTCCGTCAGGTCGGCGCCGGCGGTGAAGGCCCGGCCCTTGCCGGTGATGACCACCACGGCCACATTGTCGTCGGCCTGGGCCTCCAGCAGGCCCTCCACCAGGGCGTCGAACAGGGCCCCGTTGAAGGCATTGAGCGCTTTCTCGCGGGCCAGGGTCAGGACGCGAACGGCGCCCTCGTCACGGATTTCCAGCATCGTTTACTTCCCTTTTGGGTCATGAGGATTCGTTGGTGTCGTTCTGCTCGCGGATCCAGGCCCGCATCTTGGCTTCGACCGCGGACAGCGGCATGGCACCCTCGTCCAGCAGTCGATCGTGGAAGGCGCGCAGGTCGAAGCGATCGCCCAGGGTGGCTTCCGCCTCCTGGCGCAGGGCCCGGATCAGCAGCTCGCCGCTCTTGTAGGCCAGCGCCTGACCCGGCCAGGCAATGTAGCGCGAGACTTCCGTACGGATGTTGTGCGGGGCGAGGGCGGAATTTTCCAGGAAGCAGGCTTCCGCTTCCTCCCGACTCCAGCCGTACCAGTGCAACCCGGTGTCCACCACCAGCCGGCAAGCCCGCCACATTTCGTAGGTCAGGCGGCCGAAGTGCTCGTAGGGCGTCCGGTAGATGCCCATGTCCTTGCCCAGAAACTCGGCGTACAGGCCCCAGCCTTCCACGAACGCGGTGATGCTGGCGCGACGGCGGAACTCGGGAACGTCTTCGAGTTCCTGGGCCAGGGCGATCTGGTGGTGGTGGCCGGGTACGGCCTCGTGCAACGTCAGCGCCGGCAACTCGTAGAGCGGGCGCTGATCGAGGGCGTAGGTATTGACCATGTAGCCTCCCGCCTCGCCGGCTTCGAGATTGCCGGGCCAGTAGCGCGCCGTGGTGTAGTGGGGTGCCATGGAGTCGGGGACGGGGCGAACGCCGTAGGGAAGGCGCGGCAACTTGCGAAAGAAGGCCGGCATGGCGTCATCGGCGAGCTTGGCGATGCGGCTGGCGTCCATCAGCAGCTGTTCCGGTGTGTCAGCGTAGAAGCGCGGGTCAGTGCGGAGGTAGTCGAGAAACGCCTCGAAGCTGCCTTCGAACCCCGTGGTCTCGATAACCGCATCCATTTCGGCCCGGATCCGCTTCACCTCGGAAAGCCCCCGCTGGTGAATCTCCTCCGGGCTGATTTGCAGGGTGGTGTGGTAGTGCACCAGGGCCTGATAGTAGGCCTCGCCGTTGGGCACCTTGACAATGCCGAGGCTCTGGCGTGGGGTCGCCAGGTAGTCCTGCTCCAGGAAGCTCAGCAGCTGGCGATAGGCCGGCAGGGCGCGGCCGGCCACGGCATCCAGCGCCGCCTGCTCGAGACGGTGTCGTTCATCGTCTGCGAGGGAGGCCGGCAGTCGGGTCATGGGTGCAAGCAACTCGCTGTGCTCCGGTTCGGCCTCGGCGATGGCGCGCACCTGATCGATGACCTCACGGACGATGGATTCCGGCTGGACGAAGCCGGTGGCGACGCCCTGCTCCATCCAGGCCAGGTGCCCCTGGAGATAGTCGGGAATCGCGTTCAGCCGCTGAATCCAGGCCTGTGCTTCGGCGACGGACCGGGGACGGGTGGATGTGGCCATGCGGATCGGCGTGGAGAAGAAGCCGCTGTCATTGGTGAACGGAATGCGCTGACTCTGAAATCTGCCGAGCATCAACCGTGAGTCCAGCAGATAGGCGAGCACACGGTGGCTGACCTGATCACTGGCTTCGAGATCGTCGCGATCGATGGCCCTGAGGCGATCACGGAAGGCGCGTTCCTGCTCCAGCCGTTGTTCCACTGCGCCGGGGCTGCCGTCGGGCCATTGCCCGAGGGCTTCGAGATCGCCATCACGGCCAGCGGTGATCGGATCGCGGGCCTGCTCGTGGGCGTCGAAATCGGCGACCAAGGCGGTAAAGTCAGCGCGCGGATCGGCCTGCAGCGGTGCGGCCCCAAGCGCGAGCGCAGCTATCGTGAGGGCGGGCATCAACCAGTGCATGAAGACCTCTCGACCGGACGGCATCGGTGATTATTACCACGGCTGCCTGCAGCGGGACACTGTCCGGCCTTGCGGCGCGGAGATCGTGGCATGATCCTGATGGGTTCACGTCCAGGGAGGAGGTGTCGTGAGAAGGCTCGTTGCAGTCGCGGTCATCGCGGTCGGCATTGGGACCATGCTCCATGCCCGTCGTGATCTGCGACGGGCCGAGGCGTGAAATGTTACTGCTCTGGCTCAGCTACATCGCTGCGGGACTGCTGATCGCCATGGGCCTTGCCGGCGTCATCCTGCCGGTCATTCCCGGCATTCCGCTGATGTTCGCAGGCATGTGGCTGCTGGCCTGGGCGCAGGATTTCGTCCACGTCGGCCCGGTGATCCTGTGGATTTTGGCCATCCTCACGCTGCTATCGGTGGCGGTGGATCTGCTCGCCAGCCTGCTCGGCGCGAGGCGGGTGGGTGCCAGTCGCGGGGGGTTGGTCGGGGCCGCCATCGGTACCGTCGTCGGCCTGTTCTTCGGCTTGCCGGGCATTCTGTTCGGGCCCCTGATGGGCGCCGTGGCCGGTGAACTGATGTATCGGCCCGGACTGCACAGCGCCACCCGGGTTGGCCTCGCCACCTGGGCCGGCATCATCGTCGGTGCCGTGTTCAAGGTGGCCATCGCCTTCGTCATGCTGGGACTGTTCGTGTTCGCGTTGCTGTTCTGACCGCGTTTCCGCCCGCACTTTACTGTGGGTCCATCAGGCGCTGAACGAGGAACTGGAACAGCATGGTGTCGCGGTGGGCGGTTTCCTCGAGATTGGCCGCGCCGGCGTGGCCACCTTCGATGTTCTCGTAGTACAGGTAGGGATGACCGGCCTCGCTCAACAGGTGCGCGAACTTGCGGGCGTGGCCGGGATGCACTCGATCGTCCTTGGTGGAGGTGTAGAGGAAGATTTCGGGATAGACGCCGTCACGGGTGACGTTGTGGTAGGGCGAAATGCGGCGCAGGAAGGCGCCTTCGATTTCGTCGTCGGGATCACCGTACTCCCCCATCCAGCTCGCACCGGCCAGCAGATGGTGATAGCGCAGCATGTCCAGCAGCGGTACGCCACTGATCACCGCGCCCCACAAATCGGGGCGCTGGGTGTACATCACACCGGTGAGCAGCCCGCCGTTGGAGCGTCCGTCCACGGCCAGCCTCTCCGGCCGGGTGACCTTGCTGGCGATGAGGTCCTCGGCCACCTTGATGAGATCATCGAAGGTGCGCTGGCGGTTCGTCTTCAGGCCGGCCTGATGCCAGCGCGGACCGAACTCGCCGCCGCCGCGGATGTTGGCCAGGGCAAAGGCGCCACCCTGTTCCAGCCAGAGGCGGCCCCGGATGCCTGAGTAGCCTGGTGTCATGCTGATCTGGAAGCCGCCGTAGGCATAGAGGAGGACCGGCGTGTCGCCGTCGAAGGCCAGTTCCTCGCGGCGGACGAGAAAGTAGGGGATGCGGGTGCCGTCGCTGGACGCCACCTCTCTTTGTTCGACGATCAGGCCCTTGCTGTCGAACCACGCCGGGGCAGCGCGGATCGGGGTCGCGTTCGCTGCTTTGGCGTCGATGGCATACAGTGTCGCCGGCTGCAGAAAGCCTTCGGCGGCCAGGAATGCGGTGTCCTCGCGGGGGCTGCTGTGGATGAGGCTCAGGCTCTGATTGTCGGGCAGCGCCACCTCCCGTGCCTGCCAGGCCTGATGGTCAAATTCCATGACCATCAGGTGGCCGACCACATTGTCGTCCACGATCAGCAACAACCCGGTGGCCATGACCACCAGATTGCGCGCGGCCTGACGCTCGCCGGGAACGAACACCTCATGCACGCTGGGCAGCTTTCCCGCATTGAGAAACGACTTCAGGTCGAACGACAGTACCGTCCCGGCCGCATGGTCGCGATCGCCGCCCGGAGACCAGGACTCGTTGATGGTGAAAATGAGCTGACCCCGGTACAGGCCGTGGATGTCGACCTGACGCGGCAGCGGCAGGGCAACCGGCGCGCCGTCGCCGGGGATCAGCCACTGGGTGGATTCATAGAAGGTATGGCCCTGGCTGACGACCACGTAGGATTCGTTGTCGGTGCCTTCCAGGCGATACGCCCACAAGCCGACGTCACTGACCTCTCCTCGCAGCACCTCCTTCGCGTTCCCCAGGGGGGCGCCGCGCTGCCAGCGCCGGGCCACGAAGGGATAGCCGGAAGTGGTGGTCTCGGCAGGGTCGGCCGCCAGCAGGACGAGCAGGGCGTCCTCGTTGATCCAGGCCACGTTGCCCTTGGCCACAGGCGTCTCGAAGCCACCTACGACGAAGCGTCGATCTGCCAGATCAAATTCGCGGCGGACTGCCGCATCGGTGCCGCCATCGGACAGGGTCAGCAGGCAGCGGGACGAGCCGTTGGGCGCGCAGTTGGCACCCTGCCAGACCCAGTTGCGGTCTTCGGCCGCCGCCAGGGCATCGAGATCCAGCAGCGGTTCCCACTCCGGGGTTGCGTCGAGATAGCTCGACAGCGAGGCGCGTCGCCACAATCCGTGGCGACGCTCTGCGTCCTCCCAGAAGTTGTACACCTGCCCGTCCCGCAGTCGGCCGTAGGGAATCCGGTCCTCGCTCTGATAGACCTTAAGGGCGGCCTCGAAACGTTCGGCGTAGCGCGGGTCGTCGCGCAGACGGGCGAAGCTGCGGCGGTTTTCTTCCCGGGCCCAGGCCAGGGCGCGCTCACCTTCCACCTCCTCCAGCCACAGTCGGGGGTCGGCGGCGGGGTCGATTTCGATGCGCCCGGTACTGGCAGCAGCGGTGGGCTCCATGGTGGCTCCTTCCGGTTCGGGGGGGCGGGTGCAGGCGGTCACGAGGATCGCCGCCATCAGGATCAGTCTCGTTGGCATGGCATGGTTCTATGTTGCGGTCATTGCAGACATTTTCGAACCTCGAAAACAGTCCTCGCATTGGCCTCTCGCGGTTTTCGGGACAGCGATGAAACCCGGAATGGCTGTGCGGTGCAAATGCGTTGTTGCCAGTCTTGTTGCCAGCCATGGCTGTGCGAGATGTCTCACAAGCATTCGGGCGACGGTCCTACACTGGCGGGGGTGCCGGGGCTGTACGCTTGGCGCAGGTGCCCGCGGAGCGGGCGGCATGGATTCGACGTTTGCGAGGGTCGCAGCCATGACTGGACGTCCCCTGGTCATCCTCCACGGCTGGAGCGATGACAGCAGTTCTTTCGATGCCCTGGCCAGGCATCTTGCATCCCGACTCACTGATTTCACCATCGAGCGGGTGTCCATCGGTGATTACCTGTCCATGCACGACGACGTGCGTTTCGATGATCTGCAGGCTGCGATGGAGCGCGCGTGGTCCGAGCGGTCTCTGCCGCGCAAGCCCCACAGCGTCGACGCCATCGTCCACTCCACTGGCGGCCTGGTGATACGCGACTGGCTCGATCGCAACTTCGCGCCTGACAAGTCGCCCATCAAGCACCTGGTGATGCTGGCACCGGCCAATTTCGGTTCGCCGCTGGCCCACAAAGGGCGCTCCTTCCTGGGCCGGACGGCCAAAGGTTTCTTCAGCCGGCAGCCCAATCAGCCCCTGTTCAACACCGGCACCCACATCCTCGATGGCCTGGAGCTGGCGAGTCCTCACTCCTGGGATCTGGCCATGCGCGATCGCTTCGGTCGCGGCAAGGGGCGCTACGCGCCGGGGCGGGTGCTGTGCACGGTGCTGATGGGAAACACCGGGTACAGCGGCATTCGCGCCATCGCCAACGAGGTGGGCAGCGACGGTACCGTGCGTACCGCCACCGCCAATCTGCAATGCGCCCATCTGTCGATCCGCTTCGAATCCGAGCCCGACCCGGAGGAGCCCTCGCGGCGGCGCACCGTGCCGAAGCCGATCAGACTGCTGCAGTGTCAGGGGCGGACAGCCTTTCGTTTGCTTGACCGGATCGATCACTCGAGCATCACGCTCAATGGCAAGGTGAAAGCGAACAAACCGGAGGCGATGGCGCTCGATCTCATCGAGCAGGCCCTGACGGTCGACGATGCCGAATTCGATGGCTTCTGCGATCGCTGTGACGCGGAGACGGCGGCCCTCACCTGCCAGCCTGGCAGCCGTAAGGGTTCGGCGGCCATGCAGAACATGGTGGTGCGGGTCCGGGATGATTTCGGCGCCAGGGTGGAGGACTACCTGCTCGAGTTTTACGACATCCGCAAGCGTGACGGTGGCGCCCTGGCCAAGGCCATCCACGACGGCGCCATCAAGAAGGTGCATCTGTATCGTGGCGACCCGTCCTTTAGGGCGCTCTACATCGATACTGCGGCGTTGCGCGCGGCATTGGCCCGGGGCGACACCCGCTTTGGCCTCTCCATCACGGCCACACCGGTCCTCGATGACCTCCAGCCGGTGGGATTCCAGACCTTCGGCGATGAAGACATCCTCGATCTCAGTCTCGATGGCGCAGAAGCTGAAGCGCTGTTCAAGCCTCACCAGACGCTGCTGGTGGATCTCGAGTTGCCGCGCCTGCAGCGCCCGGATGTGTTCGCCTTCCGCGGGGCGCAGCCTTGAAGGCGTCCATTGAAACTGTAGCGGTCCGCGCTGACGTCGTTGTCTTTGCTGAAGCTCATGCAGATCGGCGCATTTCGCTGTGCGAAATAGCGCGCTCGCACAATGGCGTGTCGCCTGAATCTGGCGTTGCCGCTTCTGTGGGAAGGCCCTAATTGCGCAGCAATTGGGCCGATCTCGTGGCGCTGTGCCGAAGCTGACGTCGTTGTCTTCGCTGAAGCTCATGCAGATCGGCGCATTTCGCTGTGCGAAATAGCGCGCTCCCACAATGGCGTGTCGCCTGAATCTGGCGTTGCCGCTTCTGTGG
>JAFIFL010000215.1 GCA_020832055.1 Gammaproteobacteria bacterium | reverse complement strand
CTTCTTCCTCATCCTACCCCACCCCCCCCCCCCCCCCCGCCCCGCCCCCGGCCCGGGGGCCCGGCGGAGAGGGACACTCAGCGCGGCAGCATGACCGCGTCGATCACGTGGATGACGCCGTTGCTCGTCTCGATGTCGGCCTGCACGACGTTGGCGTGATCGATCATCACCCCACCGCCCATGGTCGAGATCGTGACGCTCGATCCCTGCACCGTGGCAGCGCTGTCGAGTTCCACCACGTCAGCCGCCATCACCTTGCCCGCCACCACGTGGTAGGTGAGCACGGCCCGCAGCTGATCGATGTTCTCAGGCTGCAGCAGCGACTCCACCGTCCCATCGGGCAGGTTGGCGAACGCCTCGTCGGTGGGGGCGAACACTGTGAAAGGACCTTCGCCCTTCAGGGTCTCGACCAGACCCGCGGCTTCGACGGCAGCGACCAGTGTCTCGAACTGACCGGCGCTGACGGCCGTATCGACGATATCGGCCTGATGGCGATGATGACCTGCCTGAGCGTTCAAGGCAGCGGCCAGGGCCAGGACGGCCATGGCGGAGGCGAACCAGCGCAGGGATTTGGGCATGGCGGGGAAACTCGCGGTTTGTGCAGGCATGGTCAAGGAACCTTTTGTCAAAAACTGGACACAGCCCGTGTCTGGAGCATCACAATGCCCTCATTCACAGCAACTGTAAAGGTTTAGTCCACAATATATTGGACAAAAGCATTACACCCAGTGTCGAACCCGCGTTCTGCAGACGCCGCAAGTTGCGCCGTCATGGACACCACTTGTGTGCTGTCCGCCACGCCTTTAATGTGCGGCCTCCGCACCGCCGCCCCCCAAGGACACCCCGAGTGAAAACCAGAATGCTCACGCTGACCGCACTGCTCACTCTGGCCGCAGCGCCGGCCTGGAGTCAGGCAGCGGAGGAGGAGAAGGCCTACACGCTGGAAGTCGAGACTGGCGGACTCTGGTTCAGCCGCAACCGCACCCAGATCCCTTCCGACGCGGGCACCCGCTTCGATCTCGACGACCTGACAGGCAGCGGTCCAGACGCCTACCTGCGCCTGTCGGCCACTTACCGCTTCAACCCTAAACACAGCCTGCGCTTCACCTACGCGCCGATCCGGGCCTCCGGCACCGGCAACCTCGATGAGGACGTGCGGTTCGTGGACGAGGACTTCACCACCGCGGCGCCGGTCCGCGGTGCCTACCGCTTCGACACCTACCGGCTGACCTATCGCTGGACCTTCCACAACAGTGACACCTGGGATTTGGGCGTCGGCGCGTCCGTGCTGCTCAGGGATGCCAAGATCCAGTTGCAGCAGGGCGGCACCACCCGCACCGACGACGACATCGGCGTGGTCCCGCTGCTGCACCTCTACGGCGCCCGCCACCTGAGCCCGAACACCTCAGTGGTCCTGGACATCGAAGGTGCCGCCGCCCCCCAGGGACGCGCCATCGATGCCTCCCTGACCCTGCGCCATACGCTGCCGTCGGGCTGGCACGTGTTCGCCGGCTACCGGACGCTGGAGGGCGGTGCGGACAACAACGACGTCTACACGTTTGCGTGGATGCACTTCGCGACGGTGGGGTTTGGGGTCACGTTTTGAGGGTCGGGCAGCCTGAGTAAGCGCTCACGCACCATTGTCGAGAGCCTCAGCGCCTGTCGAGAGCCTCAGCGCCGGGATCGTTTGCGTTCGTACATCAGCGCGTCGCCATCGGCCAGCATGGCATCGACTGAGGGGTGCCTGGCGGGATCGAAGCCGACGATGCCTTGGGAAAAAGCAATGTCGTAGCCGCGCCCGGCTGCCTCATTGTACTTCGCGACGGACTCATGGAGCCTGGCGACGATGACGTCGGCATCCTCCCTGGAAGTGTTGATGAGCAGCATTGCAAACTCATCACCCCCGAGCCTCCCGCAGACGTCCGAATCCCGGCAGGCATGCTTCATCTGCTGAGCGAATTCCGTCAGCGCCCGATCGCCTTCCGCATGCCCGAACGTGTCGTTGATGGCCTTGAACTTGTCGAGGTCCATGAACACCAGCGACGCCGACATCTTCTGCCGCACGCAGATGCGCAGACTGTGCTGGACGAGCATGATGAATCCGCGTCGGTTCGATATTCCGGTAAGCTCATCGAGCGTCGCCATGTGAACAGCGGCAAGCTCGCGCTCCACCATCGACGCAAGGTCCTTCAGGACCGCAAGGTCATCCTCATCGAGAACCCTAGGCTGACGATCCAGGACGCACAGTGTCCCCAGCTTGCGCCCGTTCGGAGCGCTCAAGGGGCATCCGGCATAAAAGCGGATATGCGGTTCGCCCGAAACCAGCGGATTGTCCTCGAAACGCGCATCAGCGATGGCATCGGGGACGACGAACGGTTCGTCGCCCAGAATGGCATGCCCGCAAAACGAGATGTCCCGCGACGTTTCGCTGACCCCTAGACCGACGCAGGATTTGAACCACTGACGGTCTGCATCGACGAGACTCACCAGGGCGATGGGCACGTCAAAGAACCTCTTGGCCAGTCGTGTGAGGCAGTCAAATCGCTCCTCAGGGGGCGTATCAAGAATACTCAGGGACCGCAGGGCCTCCAGACGGGCCTGCTCATCTCTCGGCGTGTCTGGTTCGATCAATGCAGGACTCCTCGTGCCTTGAGCTCATCAACCAACTTTGCCCGGATACGCTCAGCACCCACTTGGGAGCCAAAGGCATCACGATCAGGAAAACCGCCGACGTGATCATCGCGACTTTCTGCATAGCGGAACAGCTGCCCCTGCTGTTTCTGGGTCGCGACTTCATCCCCTTTGTGGACTACCTTTGGCTCGCGCGGGCACTGAGAGAATCGTAGGGCGCCAATCGGCGGCGCTAGACGTCGTCTCACCTTTCCCGTTCAGCGACACGGTTCTTCGAGCGACCGCTTGAACGCTGTGCTGGATCGTCCTGATGCAGCTCCGCATACGCGTCCAGCAGTCGACGGATCATCCTCTGATAGGACGTGTGATTGCGCTCTGCCGCCGACTTGAAAAAATCGACGCTGCGACGGCTCAGCGAGATCGTCACCTTCACACCTTCTTCACCTGCAGCCAGTTCATCAGGCGACGGCAGGAAATCCCGAACGACCTCGGCCTGAATGGGCTCATCGGTGTATTTGATTTTCTTGCTCATAGATTCGCTTGCCCTTGCGCCAGTACCCGGCGCCGATGATGCGGATCACGTGCATCCGGTAGGTGAAGCGCACGGTGAGCACTCCTCCGCCCACGGATCCGAAACAATAGAAACGATCCTCTGATTCGCTGTGCGCAACATCACGCGCGATGACTCGCTTCGGATCCAGAAACGCCTCCTCGGCGAGGTCAAAGCCGACACCATGCTTACGCCGGTTCTCCGCATCCTTATCGAAGTCCCATTCGAAGTTGGCTGTCATTGCGGCAGGCTATCCTAGGCATGGCTAAATCGCCACATCTCGATATGGCCAATCAAACTCGTCACTTGTCGACGCCCAAGGGTTCATGCTCCCTTTCACGGAATGGATCAGATTCCGAACAGTACCCGGGCGTTGTCGCCGAGGACCCGGCGGCGACGCGCCTCCGGCAGTCCGGCGAGACTTTCGCGAATGAGCCGCGGCGCCTCGAGCGTGGAATCGACGTGGGGGAAGTCGCTGCCCCACAGCACCCGATCCTCGCCGACGAGATCGAGCACGCTGCCGATGGTGCGCTCCTCGGGCTCCGCCACAAACCAGAGATTGCGCCGGAAGTAGTCCGAGGGCTTCAGCTTCAGCGGCTGGGCCATGTGAAAGAACTGATACTTCTCATCCAGCCGGTCCATGAGATACGGCGCGAAACCGCAGCCGGCTTCGACGGCTGCGATCTTCAGGCGCGGATGCCGGTCGAACAGACCCGAGACGACCATGGCGGCGATGGCCGGAATGAGCTGGCCGGTGGCGCCGAGACCGAAGCTGAACACGGGGCCGGGCTGGGTCTCGTGCCAGCCGGCGAAGGGTACGGCCGCGCCGCCGAAGCGAACGATCACGTGAAGGCATCCAGGCAGATCCGCGTCCACGAGGCGCGACCAGATGGGATCGAAGTGGCGGTCGTCCGGTCGGCGGCCGTCGAGAACCTCCGGCGGCACGAATAAACCGCGAAACCCCAGCGCGAGACAGCGGTCGAGTTCGGCGCAGGCGGCGTCCACATCGAGCCAGTTGACGATGGCAATGGGCAGTACACGCTCCGGGATCGACTGGTGAAACTCCGCCTGCCAGGTGTTGTAGGCGCGGCAGTAGGCGGACGCCAGCGCCATGTCGTCGGTGGGAAACGGCAGAATGCCGATGGTGGGAAAGAGCACGCCACGGTCCACGCCCCAATCATCGAGCAGTGCCGCCCGACCCGCAGGATCCCAGGATCCAGGCGGACACCCATCCACATAGCGCAGACCCCCGGCGAACAGCTCCTCGCGGGGAATGTGCGCACCGCCCAACCCGGCGAGCCGCTGCTCGAGCACCACCTGACCGCCGATGACGAGCTTTTCGACGCCGCCTTCCTCGACGATGCGTATGGCGCGATCACGAAACCGGGGTTCCAGGTAGCGCTCCCAGAGATCCGGCGGTTCCATGACGTGGGAATCGCAGTCGATCACCATGTGCTGCTCCATTCATCCTCCCCCAACAGCGCTACGAATCGGCATCCCTGCCATCGTATAGCCGACAAGCCGCAGCCGGGACAAGCCGCGGCCCTGGCACATCGGGCAGCCGACGGATCATGCTCCAACGGAACGTGTTTGGCGCTCTGCCACCACATCCCGATGGCGATCAGAGCCCCTGGGCACCCCGACGCAACCAGCCGTGGACGAAGGCCAGTTTCTGGCGGGCGTGGTTAGAGAGCACGAAGGGATAGAGATCCGACAGCCCCATGGCGCGATTGACGTGGTTCACGCCCACGGTGAGCGTGGCCGCAATGTTGATGAGCTGTTCGGCATCCGGCTCCGAATAAGGGTCCCAGTTGCCGCCCGGGATCTGCGGCGAAGACAGATCGGCGGCCACGAAGCTGTCGGCGATGTCCGTCAGATGCAGCAGGTGCGCCGCCGTTTCCGCCCAGTCCTCGTGCGGGTGGGCGGAGGCGTAGCTGGTCAGGTAGTACTGTTTCCACTCCGGCGGCGGACCGTTCTGATAGTGGTATTGCAGCGCGGCCGGATAATCGATCCGCTCGTCGCCGAACATGGTGCGGAAGGCATTGAGAAAGTCCTCGCGCAGACTCAGCCGCCACCAGAGCATGTGGGCAATCTCGTGGCGCATGTGGCCGATCATGGTGCGATAGGGTTCGTCCAGCGCTTGCCGGCGGGTGGTGACCAGGATGGGATCCACCTCCGCCACGCTGATGGTCACCACGCCTTCCGCGTGCCCCATGGGCACCGGCGTCGGACCTTCCGCCAGCATGTGGAACACGGGCCGCGCCCCGGGATCCTCCGGACGAAACCAATGCCAACGCCCCAGGTTGTCCAGCACCCAGCGCTTGGCCGCCTCGGTCTGCGCCCAGTTCGGGATGGCATTGTCGATGGAGGTATCCGGCGCCAGCGCCGTCATCGCGCAGGAACGGCAGAACGCGCCCTCTTCAGGCGCAATCCAGTTGCAGCCGATGCGCTCCCGGTTGGCACAGAACGGCGGCATCGGCACGAAAGCCCGCGCCTGGGGATCGTAGGCGACGGGCGTGCCGTCGGCGGTGGCCAGATTGTCGAAGAACAGCGTGCCGGCACCTACCGGATTGGCGAAGACGCGCATGGCGGGACCTTCGGTTGCGACATCGGGTGCCATCGTGCGGGAGGGGGTATGGGTTCACAAGGGAGGGGGCGGATCGCTCTGGCAATCCCATGTGGCTGCTCTGACACGGCATGTTTAGGCTCAAACGGATCATGGTCCGTCAGGCCGGATTACCGCCACATGGCGCCGCCACAGGGGCGCCGGTTTGCCGCTCCGCGCCCCGCTGGCGGGCCTCATTCTGAGATTTACAAGATCGGTTAACGGACCTATTATCTGGTCTCTACAAACCCTCGAAAAACAGGCAAACCCATGCCACATCAGATACTTACCGAAATCGCCGCCAGTATTTCAGAGCTGAAGGCAAATCCCATGAAAGTCGTCGCCAGCGGCGAGGGTATGCCTGTTGCCGTCCTCAACAGGAACGAGCCGGCGTTCTACTGTGTGCCCGCCAAAGCCTATGAAGCCATGATGGACCTCATTGAGGACAAGGAGCTTCTTGAACTCGCCAAACGCCGCATCAAGGAAGATAGCGTTCAGGTGAGCCTGGATGACCTATAAGCTGGCCTTCAAGAAAAGTGCGTTGAAAGAATGGAAGAAGCTTGGCCCTTCCGTGCGCAATCTCTTCAAGCAGAAGCTGGCAGAGAGACTAGAGAACCCTCATGTTCCTGCTGCTGCCATCAGCGGCGGCTCAAACTTATACAAGATTAAATTGCGACAGCTTGGCTACCGACTGGTTTATTCCGTAACCGACTCCACCGTCACAGTTACTGTCCTGGCTGTCGGCAAACGAAATCGAAACGAGGTTTACGACATCGCCTTTTCGCGCAAAGATCGAGACAGACCATAACGCCGAAGATCAGTGCCCTGTTCGTAGGCCTGCTGCATTTGCCATGTTGGACGGCAGTTTCATTCTCTTAACATCCGCCTCTACTCGGCTAGAGGCTGGCGGACTATGCCGCCGATACTAGATTCTCTCTGATGATTCTTGGGTGGCGTGCCGCGATCTTCAACAATGCAAGCGCTGGCCCGTCAGGCTTCCTGCGGCCTTGCTCCCAATTGCGTAAAGTGTGAACGCTAATCTCCATGGCGCGCGCGAAGTCTGCTTGGCTGAGACCAACGAAACGCCTCAAGGCGGCAACATCCTCCCCGGAGGAAATGTCTCCTCGCACCAGCCGAGCTCTGAGCTTGGCTGGAATAGAGCTCTTGAATTGGTTGTCCGAAATCTCTGTGATGTCACTCATTTGAACTGATCCATGTGCTCGCGGTAACGTTCCCGCTCCCTTTTTGTCGCGAAGCGGGCTCCTATGACGCGGACAAGGTCATCTTCACGCTCCGTGTAAACCACAACCGCAATTCCGCGATCGATTTCGCCAATTGCGATGAATCGATCCTCGGCATCCGAGTGAGCGGCGTCAAAGATCTCCAAGTAATCTTGGCTACCCTTGAAGAGCTGCGCAGCCTCAGAGAACGACAGACCATGCTTTTTCTGGTTGCTGCGGTCCTTGGCGTCGTCCTACTCGAATCTCATACTGCTCAGTATAAGTCAATGGCGGAGTGCGCCAATGGCTTACAAGCACAATGCAGCCGCAGTGCTGTTCAGATCGGCACAATCAGGAGCGGTTGATCGAGGCTGCGCCGTGTAACGCCCAGCGGCGGCGCGCAGCGCCGTCCGCTGCATGCTGTTGTTGAACGAAGCCGCTCCGCGGCAGAAAAATCGAGGCATTCGATAGGCTCCAT
>JAFIFL010000214.1 GCA_020832055.1 Gammaproteobacteria bacterium | reverse complement strand
GGCCGCCTGATGGCGCTGGCCGGTCGACGCATCCTGGTCGTGGTGCCTGCCCGCGGGGGCAGCAAGGGCATTCCGCTGAAGAACCTCGAGCCCGTCGCCGGGCGGCCGCTGGTGGCGCATGTCGGTGATCTGGTTGCCACCCTGCCCTGGGTCGATCGGGCAGTGGTGTCCACCGATCACCTGCTGATCCGGGAGACCGCCATGGAGTCCGGTCTCGAAGCGCCGTTCATGCGCCCCCAGGAATTGTCCGGTGACCGCATCGGCGACGTGGAGGTGCTGCGTCATGCCCTGACTGCCACCGAGGCGGACGACGGCAGCCGCTATGACATCGTGGTGATGCTGCAACCCACCTCACCGCTGCGAAGGGCCGAACATGTGACCGCAACGGTGGAGAAGTTGATCCAGGAAGGCGTGGATGCGGTCTGGACCGTGAGTCCCACGGAGAGTAAATCCCACCCGCTCAAGCAGCTGCGGGTGGATGCCGACGGCCGCCTGGACTACTACGATCCCCGCGGCGCCGACATCATTGCCCGTCAACAGCTCGAGACGGTCTACCATCGCAATGGTGTGGCCTACGCCCTGACCCGGACCTGTCTGCTCGACGCCGGGTCACTGAAGGGCGCAACGGCTGCAGCAGTGGTGATTGACGAGCCCATGATCAGCATTGATACCAGGGCGGACTTGACCGAGGTGGAAGCGGTGCTGGCCGCCCGTGGTGACGCCCCCGCGAAGGCAGCGGGACCCCGTCCCAAACGACTGGTGGTGGACATCGATGGCGTGCTCGCCGAAGCGGTGGCGGACCTGGACTATGCCGAGGCCGGGCCGATGCGCGACAACATTGCCCGTGTGAACGCGCTGCACGCGGCGGGATGCACCATCATCCTGTTCACGGCGCGGGGCTCGGCCACCGGCAAGGACTGGTCAGAGGTGACGCGCAGACAGCTCGAACGCTGGGGCGTGCGCTACCATGAACTGCTGTTTGGAAAGCCGCCGGCGGACTATTACATCGACGACAGACTCACAACATTGACGCAGGCGCTGGCCCTGTGCGGACTGGGAGACCCGGTAACTCACTCATGATGAAATCAGAAGCGAAGGCCATGTTCGACGGACTGCACATCTTCGAGATGGCCAACAACCATCAAGGCGATGTCGACCACGGGATCGCCATCATCGACGCGGCCGCCGAGCTCAAGCGGCGTCATGACGTCACCGTGGCAGTGAAGCTGCAGTTCAGGGAACTGGACAGCTTCATTCATCCTGCGGCCAAGGGCCGTGCAGACATCAAGCACATCGGTCGCTTCGAATCGACCCGGCTCGATGCGGAAGACTTCCGGACCCTGCTGAAGGCCATCCACGATCGCGATCTGGTCAGTGTAGTCACGCCTTTCGATGAGCCCTCTGTGGAACTCTGCAAGGCGCTGGGCGTGAACATCATCAAGGTGGCGAGCTGTTCAGCCACGGACTGGCCATTGCTGGAGGCCATTGCTGCGGCGGGCAAGCCGGTCATCGCATCCACCGGTGGCCTGTCCATCTACCAGATCGACAATCTGGTGACCTTCCTGAGCAAGCGGGTGAAAGCCCTGGCCGTCATGCATTGCGTCTCGCTGTATCCGACGCCGCCGGAGCAGCACCACATGGATTTCATGACCCGGATGGCGAAACGCTATCCCTATGTGGCGGTCGGCTATTCCGGGCATGAGCCCCCGGACAACACCGACGTGGCCATGGTGGCCATCGCCAAGGGCGCACGCCTGCTCGAACGCCACTTCGGCGTGCCGACCGAGACCATCACCCTCAATGGCTACTCCATGAATCCGCATCAGGCCGACGCCTGGCTGGATGCCGTGAAGCGGGCCCGGGCCATCTGTGGCGTGGGCGAGGACAAGCCGGTATCGCAGGCGGAGTCGCAATCCCTGCTGGAACTGCAGCGCGGGGTGTTCGCCAGGCGTCCGATCCGCAACGGTGAAGCCATCGAGCGTGGCGACGTCTACTACGCCATGCCCTGCGAGCCGGGGCAGCTCACCTCGGGGCAATTCGGCCAGTACCGCACCCATTACGTGGCGAGCCGCGACTATGGCGTCGATGAGGCCGTGTTCGAAGTGCATCAGAACGATGGCCTCAGCCGACTGCGCGGCATTCTCCACGATGCCAAGGGCCAGCTCTACGAGGCCGGCATTGCCCTCGGTGACGACATCAGCATCGAAGTCTCGCACCACTATGGTCTGGAACGCTGCCGGGAAGTGGGCTGTGTGCTGGTGAACTCCATCAATCGCGATGAGTACTGCAACAAGTTCCTGATCATGCTGCCGGGACAGCGGCATCCCCAGCACAAGCACGAGAAGAAAGAGGAAACCTTTCACGTGCTCTGGGGCGATCTCGAAGTGGATCTCGATGGCGACATCATTCATCTCGAGGCCGGTGACAAGCTGCTGGTGGAGCGGGGTCAGCTCCATGCCTTCCGGAGCGAGAAGGGCTGCATCTTCGCCGAGGTCTCCACCAAGTCCATCCGCAGTGACTCCTATTACGCGGACCCGGCCATTGCGGCCATGGACCCGCTGGAACGCAAGACTATCGTCGAGGGCTGGTAGCGCATGGTCATCAGCCCGCTGCGGGCCCGGCACTGGGCCATCATCAGGTCCACAGCGGTCCTGCCGAAGTCCTGGCGGGTGCGGGCCCGAGAGGCTTTGCTGGGCCGGCTTCAGCGCCAGATGCTGGAACGCTGCGACGTACTGTTCATCCGTCACCCGAAGACCGGCGGGACCTGGCTGCGGGCCCTGCTGACCCACCTCTACGCCAGCCGCAACGGCGTTTCGCCGCAGCGCGTGTTCAAGGCCGACGAACTCAAGCGCCAGGACGCGAGCCTGCCGCACTTCCTGGTCACCAATGGTCGCGCGAGCTGGGAGCGGGTCATCGCCGATGCCTTCGAGGCATCGGACCCGATCCTCGACAGCAAGAAGGTGCTGTTCATGGCCAGGGACCCGGGCGACATCGTGGTGTCCTGGCACCGGCAGTACCGCAAGCGCACCAAGGCCTTCAAGCGTGAACTGCTCGAGGCGGAACTCGGTCTCGACTTCGATCCGAGAACGCTGGAACGCTGGGCGTTCATTCAGCAGCCCGGCCTCGGCCTGCCCGCGCTGATCGACTACCACAACTTCTGGACCCGGCAGCTTGCCGAGCGCAACAACGCCCTCATCATCCGCTACGAGGACCTGCGCAGCGACACGCCTCGGGCCTTGCGTGAAGTGGTGGGCTTTCTCGGCGAGGACTTCAGCGATGAGCAGATCGAGGCCGCGGTGGCGTTCGGCTCGGTAGAGAACATGAGCCGGCTCGAACACTCGGGCTACTTCCAGAATTCATCCCTGCGTCTGCGCGACGCCAGCGACCCGGACACCTTCAAGGTCCGCCGCGCCAAGGTCGGCGGCTTCAGGGACGACCTGCCGCCTGAACAGGCCGAGTGGGTGGCCCGTCAGGTCCGTGAGCACTGCGACCCCCGGCTCGGCTACAGCGCGGCGTAGCGCTCCCGGATCCGCGTCAGCTCGGCATCCAGAAACGCCCGGTCGAGCCATCGACCGCGCACCATGACGCCGTCGATGCTGCGGGTGTTGCCGATGTCTTCGAGGGGATCGTCGCGCAAAAGGATCAGATCCGCCTCCGCTCCCGGCACGATGCTGCCGTAACGCCCTTCAGCGCCGAAGTAGCGCGCCGGGGCCGTCGTGCCTGACTCCAGCGCAGCAAACGGACTGAGGCCTGCGGCCACCATGGCTTCGAGTTCGCGATGGATGGCGAAGCCGGGCACGTTCATGATCTGAGGTGAATCCGACCCCAGCAGAATGGGCACACCGGCACGGTGCAGGGCACCGAGCAGTTCCTTGCGCAGGTCGAGAAACTCCGCCACCAGCTCAGCCATGGCGCCGGCGTCCTGCAGCCGCTCCAGATAGGCGTCCTTCAGGGCCGGGGGCAAATAGACATTCTCGGGTCGCTCGACGAGGCCATCGATGTCTTCGGCAGCCGCCTGAAAATTCTCGAACAGGGTTTCAGTGGGGACGATGGCCGCGCCGCTGGCACGGGTTTCTGCCGCCACGGACGCCATCGCGTCCCGCTGCACGTGCGGGACGAGGCCGATGCCGAAAAACGATCGGGCCGCATCAGGATCGGCATCCGGATCCGCCACCAGGGCGTGGATGTAGCCGTCGAGATGGTCCACCGTCTCCTGCCCGGCTTCGAGCGCGCGAGCCAGGCCCACGTCGACGGGAACGTGGCCGGCCAGAGCGATACCGGCCTCGGCTGCCGCGTCGACGATGGCATCGTACTGTTCGCGGGTGAGTCCGCGATGGATCTTCAAAAAGTCATAGCCTGCCTCGGCCTGGGCCGCCACCCGCCGGCGCGCTTCATCCACTGCGTTCACCGACTGGCCGCTGAATGAGGGGCCAGAGGTGATCAGGCGCGGTCCGAGTACTGCATGCTGATCGAGACGCTCACGCAGTTCGAGATGCAGGGAATGGCCGAGCATGCCGCGCGCCAGGGTCACGCCGTTGGCTACCCAGAGCAGGAGGACATCCTCGGTGTAGCCCTGCGGCTGGTTCGGCCCCTGGGGTGCCGGAACGTGGGCATGCATCTCTGCCAGCCCGGGCATCAGGATCCGCCCCGCAGCCTCGATGACGACGTCATTCGCTCCCGGTGCCAACTCTGTGCTCGGTCCGATGGCATGGATGCGGCCATCACGAACGATGACGGTGTGGCTGTCGAGCACCCCGGGTTCGGCCATCGTCAGGACCCTGGCATTGACGAAGGCCATGTCCCGGGCCGGGGGTGGCTCCACGGCGTGAGCGGCCGTAAAGGTGAGCAGCAGTATCGTCAGCGCAAGAGAGGGAAGCTTGGTGGTCATGGTGGGACCCTCCGTGGGGGGGGCGTTCCGTCCGAACGCCCGATCATGTCAGCTGGCTGTCTCCTGGAACGATGGTGTCGGCCAGATGGGCACAGTCATTGAAACTGCGCACCATGATCCTGTCCTCCAGCAGCACGATGTGGCTGATGGAACCATTGGCTGCGCCCGTGAACGCAAAGGGGCGGGATCCCGTCGCCATGTGCAGGATGTTGGCAATGACGCCGCCGTGCACGAAGGCGGCGATCCGGCGGTCGGGGTGAGCCTGCCGCATGCGCTGCAGTGCACCCTGCAGCCGTGCAGACAACGCCTCGTTGGATTCGCCATTGGGGATGATGTCCCAACGCTCCTCCGCCTGCATGCGCAGGTAGACGGGATCCTGTTCATGGGCCTTGACCCGGAACAGGCCACCTTCCCAATCCCCGAGACAGACCTCCCGCAGGTCCGCATCGATGCTGGGCTGCAGGCCAAGCAGGCGCGCAAGGGGCGCGGCGGTTTCTGACGTCCGGCGCAGATTGGACACATAAATGGCGGCCACCGGTTCATGTCGCAGCCGCTCGGCCACGAGTCGCGCCTGAACCTGACCATTAGGGTGCAGTTCCGGATCGCCGTGACCATCCACAAGCGGAAAGGGATTGTCCGCCGTGGCGGCTCGGGACTCACCATGCCGCACCAGCAGAACCTCAGTGGATCCGGGCGGGGGGGCGAAGCGGGGTTGGCGATACTCCTGCTGAGTCATGTCGCTGCTCAACTGCCACGCGTGGTTTGGATGACGCCACAGCCGATCTGCGCTCCCGAGTCGCCAGCCGGCTGCGGCAGCAGCTTGTCTTCGCCATGGTGGACGACGGCAATGCGGCCGATGACCGAATACTCCCCATCGAGACTCACCACCGGATCGATGCGGTAGTAGCGGGCGACGCCTTCGCGGGAGACCAGATTGCCGAGATCGCCGACGTGACGCAGGTGTTCGGGCTCGTCCGGAGAACCATGAGGTCTGTCAGTGGGGTCGTAGTGACCACCGCGCTCGTCACAGTCGGTGCCGGTATGGATGTGGAATCCGTAGAGACCATCTTCGAGTCCGCGGACTTCCGCTTCGATGCGCACGAATCCGTCCACCTCGGAAAACCGCACCTCGCCCTCGATACCCACCTCGGCAATCGGGGCAATGGTTGCGCTGGCGGTCAAAGGCGGAGGGGGCGGGGCAGGGGTGGGGGCCTCAGCAGGCGGTGGCGATGCGGGAGCCGGAGCTTCCGGTGGTGAGCACGCGACCAACCCGGCGCCGATGATGCAGGACAGGACGACACGGAAAGCGATACGCATAGGGCATTCCTCAGGGTGATCCGTGAAGCGCAGAACATACCGGCAGGTGGCCCGGGCAGCAAACAAACCGCGGTCGAAGCGTCGTGGATCGCAATCCGGCCAGAACCATGATCGATCGTGGCGGGAAGACGAAACACCCTGACGGCTCACACGAGGCTTGTGTTAGCCTCCTGCATCGTCGCCGTTCATTGGCGATGGAACCATCAGGAGCAGCCGCCATGTTTGCACGTTTGTTGATCCTCACCATGATATCGGCATTGATTGCCGCCTGTGGACCTTCCGAATCACCCCAGCCAACGGCCCCGCAGACGCCGGCGACACCTGAACCCACTGCGCGCAGTGAGCCCGCGCGACGCGACGACGATATTCGCAGTGCCCTGACCGAGGCCCTCGCCGGCGAACACAGATCGGATGCCCATCGCGCCCGCGACCGCTACCGCAACCCCGTGGAGTCCATGGCTTTCTTCGGCCTCGAAGCCAATCACACCGTGGTTGAACTTTGGCCGGGTGCAGGCTGGTACACGGAGGTGCTTGCGCCGGTGCTGCGGGACCGCGGCCAGCTCGTGGTTGCCAACTTCCCGGCCGACCCTGACGCCGGCATGGTGGGACGCATCGGCCAGAGCCTCGTCGACAAGCTCGAAGCCGAACCGAGTGTCTACGATCGGGTGGAGGTGATCACCTTTTCGCCGCCGGATCAGATGAGCATGGGCGAACCGGAGAGTGCCGATCTGGTGCTGATCTCACGCCACTTCCACAATCTGGTAGCGCGAGGCATACAGGACGACGTCCTGGCGTCAGCCTTCGAGGTGCTGAAGCCGGGCGGGACGCTCGGCGTGATTCAGCATCGACTGCCGCCGGATCGGGAGTTCGATCCCGAGGCGCGCATCGGCTACATGCCGGAGGCCTTTGTCATCGAAGCCGCGGAAGGGGCAGGGTTCACCCTCGACGCGCGCAGCGACATCAATGCCAATCCCATGGACACGGCCGATCACGAAATGGGCGTGTGGGCGCTGCCGCCAAGCCTGCGGGCCTGCGCCGACATCGACGACGAGGCAGAACTCGATGCCTGCCGGCAACGCTATCAGGCCATCGGCGAATCTGACCGCATGACGCTGAAGTTTGTGAAGCCCTGACCCGCCCTGTCTACGCATTTCGTCTGGAACGAAATGCGTCGATCTGCAGGACATTCAGCAAGGGTAACGACATCGGCTTCGGCAAAGCGCCACGACATCGGCCCAATCGCTGTGCGATTAGGGCCTTCCCACAAGCTGGGGTGAAGCCCGC
>JAFIFL010000213.1 GCA_020832055.1 Gammaproteobacteria bacterium | reverse complement strand
CGAAGGCAGCGTCGTCAGCTCCGGCAGAGCGCTTCGCGATCGGTCCAATCGCTGCGCGATTAGGACGCTCCCACAATCACAATTGGGGGCGCGCGCCAGCTTTCGACGGCGTCAGTGAACGATGCGTCCGCTGGCGGACTTGCGTTCGAGTTCTGCCACCCGCGTGAGGAGAGCCCTGCGCGCCTCGCCCTCAGGCAGGCAGTTCGCCAGCAGTTCCCACTCGATGATGGCCGATGCCCACTGCTCGATCTGCTCAAAGGCCAGCGCCCGGTCCCGATGCTCCAGACGCAACTCCGGATCAGCCTCCTGGATCCATCGGGAATGGCGGATCAGTGCCAGATAGTCACGCTCCGCCAGCGCCAGCTGCTTGAGGTTGTTCAGCATCCGGACCAGCACCTGCCTGGAACTGGCCTGCTGCAGATGCTGCGGACCCAGTGTCTGCGCTTCACCCTGCATCTGCCGGAGCAGGGCCTGACAGTCTGCGTGGGAAATGACCCGGCCCGCAAAGGGGTCGATCAGCACCACCGCCGCACCCACCTCCTCGGCTCGCACCCGGATCAGGAAGTGGCCGGGGAAGTTGACGCCCTCACAGCTCAATCCCAGGCGCCCACCCACTTCAGCGTAGATCACCCCCAGAGTGATGGGGATGCCGCAGTGGGTGTCCAGGACACGATCGATGTAACTGTTGTCGCGGTCGTAGTAGCGCTCGGGATCCCCGTGCAGACCGATGACGTCCTTGAGGTAGAAGCAGAGGCCTTCCACCTGCGCCAGCGGATGGGCATGACCGGTCACGTATCCCGCAGCCGCCGCCGTCATGGCAGTCAGTTCCGCCTCCACCCGGGCCGGCTCGAACTGCGGTCGGTCACAGGCGGCCACCAGCATGGCGGCCGCCAGCATCCCGGGATCACGGCCGGGGTCATGGAAAGCCCGAAACCTTGCCTTCAGCTCGTCGTCGATCATCGCATTCGTCACCGCTGCCATCCCCAACGGTGGCCAAGGGCCGGGGAAAAGGCAAGACCGATCGCTTGTCAGTGTTCCCGTGTGGTCCGGAAGGTGACCTTGGGAAAACGCTCCTCGGCCAGCATCAGATTGGCTCGGCTCGGCGCCAGATAGGTCAGGTGGTCACCGGCGTCCAGGGCCAGATTCTCGCCGGCACGCTTGCGCAGTTCTTCCAGCGCCGCCCGGTTCTCAGGCTCCACCCAGCGTGCGCCCCAGATGTTGGAGGGTTCATAGACGCAGTCGGCCTTGTATTCGTCCTGCAGCCGGTAGGCGACCACGTCGAACTGCAGCACCCCCACCGCTCCGACGATGAGTTCGTTGCGGTTTTCGGGACGGAACACCTGCATCGCCCCTTCCTCGGCCAGCTGCTTGAGGCCCTTCTCGAGCTGCTTGGTACGCAGCGGGTCACGTGAACGCACCCGCCGGAACAGTTCCGGAGCGAAGTTCGGCACGCCGGTGAATTTCAGTGCTTCGCCCTCGGTGAAGGTGTCGCCGATCTGAATGGTGCCGTGGTTGTGCAGACCGAGAATGTCCCCCGGCCAGGCTTCCTCGGCGGCCACCCGGTCGCCTGCCATGAACGTGAGCGCATCGGCGATGCGCACGTCCTTGGCGAGGCGCACGTGGCGCAGCTTCATGTTGTGGCGATACTGGCCCGAGCAGACCCGCAGAAAGGCGATGCGATCCCGATGTTTCGGGTCCATGTTTGCCTGGATCTTGAACACGAACCCCGAAAACCCAGCCTCGACGGGCTGCACCTCCCGCTCGTCCGCCGGCCGTGACCGGGGCGGCGGTGCGTATTCGACGAAGGCATCGAGCATCTCCCGCACACCAAAATTGCCCAGCGCCGTGCCGAAGAATACCAGCGTCATGGTGCCGTCCCGATAGGCCTGAAGATCGAACGCGTGGCTGGCACCGCGGACCAGTTCGATCTCGGCGCGCAGTTCATCGGCCTGACTGCCGAGCACCTTGTCCGCCTCGGGATTGTCGATGCCCTCGATGCGCAGATCTTCCGGCACCCGATCGCCACCACCGGGCTTGTAGAGGTGGATGGTGTCCGTATACAGGTGATAGACGCCGCGGAAATGCCGCCCCATGCCGATGGGCCAGGTCACCGGCGCACAGTCGATGGCCAGCGTGTCCTCGATTTCATCGAGGACATCGATGGGATCGCGCACTTCCCGGTCCATCTTGTTGACGAAGGTGAGGATGGGTGTGTCCCGCAGTCGACAGACTTCCAGCAGCTTGATGGTGCGCGACTCCACACCCTTGGCTGCGTCGATGACCATCAGCGCGGAATCCACCGCCGTCAGGGTCCGATAGGTGTCCTCGGAGAAATCCTCGTGGCCGGGCGTATCGAGCAGGTTGACGATGCGATCACGGTAGGGGAACTGCATCACCGAAGTGGTGACGGAGATCCCCCGCTCTTTCTCCATGGCCATCCAGTCCGACGTGGCGTGGCGGTCGGACTTGCGCGACTTGACGGTCCCGGCAAGCTGGATCGCACCCCCGAACAGCAGCAGCTTCTCGGTGATGGTGGTCTTGCCCGCATCCGGGTGAGAGATGATGGCGAAGGTTCGGCGGCGAGCCACCTCGGCCTCGAGCGGGGTCATGGCGTGTCCTGCGGGTGCTGCCTGAAAGGGCGCGAATCATACCGGGGCCGAAGCCGCCGGTCACTCGGGCGTCGGAAGCCGGACGCTCAGGGCTCCGTCTGGCCGGAGTCGAGCAGCAACGTATCGTCATCGCTGTAGGCCGGCGCACAGCAACAGAGGAACCGCAGCTCAGCCGAACCCGGGTTGTGGATGCAGTGCGGCGTGCCCGGTGGAATCAGGACCGTATCCCCCGCCCGCACGTCGAACTGACGGCCGTCGAGGTGCATGCAACCCCTGCCGGCCAGGATGTGGTAGAGCTCTTCGGTCTGCCGGTGCAGATGCAGGGTCGTGGTGGCGCCGGGCGCCACGCTGGCCTCGGCGAGGCTCTGGGCACGCCCAGCGCCGGCAGAGGGATGCATGAGTTCTCGGATCGTCGAGCCGTCCAGAGTGGTGAAGGGCTTGGCGTCCTCGCGCTGACGGATGGCTGTCAAGGCAGAAGCTCCATGGCCATGACCCGGGCATCCTCGCTGCCCCGGGCATCAGGATAGTATCCAGGGCGACGTCCGACGTCGCAGAAACCCATGCTGTCGTAGAGCTGACACGCCGCCCGATTCGACGGCCGGACCTCGAGAAAGATGACCGTGGCTCGGCGCGATCGGGCCCGCTCCACCATCCACTCGAGCAGCAGCCGGCCCAGGCCACGGCCTTGCCGGTCCCGCGCCACGCAGAGGTTGAGCAGATGCGCCTCGCCCGCGGCTGCAGACAGGATGCCGTGACCGATCAGTTCCTCGTCGTCCTGCAGCACCCAGCATTCATGCTCGGCCGCAAGGCAGTCAGCGAAGATGCCAGGGCTCCAGGGAAAGGCATAGGCGCGGGTCTCGTTTCTCGTCACCGCTGCCAGATCGGCCATGAGCATGGGCCGAATGCGCACGGAAGTGGTGCCCGCGGCCGGGGCATGCAGCAGGGATTCCGTCATGGGGCCGGCTCCAGGGTGCAAAGCCTCGCCCACACTTGCGCGCGCACCGGTCCCGCGGCCTGCAGATCGAGCAGGTCGGCGGCAATCTCCAGCACCTTCGCGTCGAGTTCGGCGATGCTGTCGCGGGCAATGGCACTGCCGGTCTCGAGTTCACCGTCCCGGACAACGTTCAGCACCGGACCGCCACCCCCCTCCAGCCGCATGCGCACATGGTAGGCCAGGGCCTCGATGGCTCGGGGCAGCCCTTGGTCCAGAGCCTCGTCATCCACCTGCGGCCAGTAGAAGACCTGATGCTCGATGGGGCCGGTGGCATCGCCATGCACGAGCAGCCGGGCCGAACGCAACACGTCTGCAAGCAGGAGCAGCTGTTCGGTCTGCAATGCGCCGCGGTCCAGCAGGGATTCGTCCACCAGCAGGACACTGCCTGCAAGATGCAGCACCAGCAGCCGGAACTCGGGCGTCACCGAAGCTGACGATTCGCCAGGCACCTGCGCCGACGAGGCAGGGGGCGGTGCGGTCTCCCGTTGGGCGGGGCTCGGGGGCGGTGGCACCGGCGCCGGCTCGGCGCCCGGCTCGGCCGCAAGCAGGCTGCGAACAGCCGCCACGGGCTCTTCAGCGAGCATCTCCGCGATCGGCACGGCAGGCGCAGCCCCTTCTGCTCGGGCCCCCTGCGCCTCTGTAGCCTCGTCTTCCCGGGCCATTTCAGACACAGCCGCGGGACTCGAGCGCCGAATCCAGCTCTCGATACCCATGGCATTGAGATAACGCAATCTGGCAGCCTGCACGGCGTAGTCGATCTCCATCGCACTGTCGGCGTCACGGCGTGCCATCACGGCACCGGACCCGGATCCAAGTCTAACTCCGACGCCGGCCTTGCGCTCGTTGCGGCATGGCGTAGGCTTGGCGCTGGCCACGCCCCGGCAACCCATGAGAGCCACCAAAGAGAGCCATCGTGAAGTTCCTCACCGACGACACCCGCATCACCGGCATGGAAGAAGTGATCGCTCCGGATCAGCTGATTCGCGATCTGCCCCTGCCCGATGCCGCCTCACGCCTGATCTTCGAAGCCCGTCAGCAGGCCAGCGCGGTCATTCACGGCCGCGATGATCGGCTGCTGGTGATCATCGGCCCCTGCTCCATCCACGACCCGGATGCTGCGCTGGAGTATGCCCACAAGCTCGCCGAGCAAAGCCATCGGCTGAAGTCCGATCTGCTGGTCGTGATGCGGGTGTATTTCGAGAAGCCGAGAACGACGGTGGGTTGGAAGGGCCTGATCAACGATCCCGGCCTCGACAACAGCTACGACATCAATCGTGGCCTGCATGTGGCCCGCAAGGTGCTGCTCGACGTCAGCGCGGCCGGCCTGCCTGCCGGCACCGAGTACCTCGACCCGATCACGCCGCAGTACATCGGCGATCTGGTGGCATGGGGCGCCATCGGCGCGCGCACCACGGAGAGCCAGATCCACCGCCAGCTCGCCTCCGGCCTCTCCTGCCCCATCGGCTTCAAGAACTCCACCGACGGCTCGGTGCAGGTGGCCGTGGACGCCGTGTCCTCAGCCGGCCACCCGCACATTTTCCTGTCGGTCACCAAGGCCGGTCATTCCGCCATCTTCAACACGGCCGGCAATGACGACTGCCACATCATCCTGCGCGGCGGCGGCGGCCAGACCAATTATTCACGCGAGGCCGTCATGGAAGCCCAGGCGAAGCTGCAGGCCGCCGGGCTGCGTCGCGGTATCATGATCGACTTCTCCCATGCCAACAGCGCAAAGCGCCACGAGCGCCAGCTCGAAGTGTGCACGGAAGTCTGCGCGCAACTGGCCGGCGGACAGCAGGCCATCGGCGGCGTCATGGTCGAAAGCAACCTGATCGCAGGCCGGCAGGATGCCAAACCGGGCGCGCCGCTGATCCGGGGCCAGAGCATTACCGATGCCTGCCTGGGCTGGGATGATTCGGTGCGCCTGCTCGATGAACTCGCGGCCGGCGTTCGCGCGAGGCGTCAGGCCTTGCCGTAGACCGGCACCAGCGCCCCGCTGACGACCCGATTGCGGGGCGATGCCAAAAACGCGATCACCTCTGCGGCATCCTCGGGTTTCACCCAGGTGGCGAAATCGGCATCCGCCATGGCCTCTCGATTGGCCGGGGTGTCGATCACCGACGGTGCGATGGCGTTGACGAGGATGTCGCGATCGAGCAGTTCACTGGCCAGCGCCCCGGTCAGGGCCGCCACGCCGGACTTGGCGATCACATAGGGCGTGAGCTGCGCACCCTGCCGCCCATCAAGGGCGGGGCGCGCCGTGACGTTGACGATCCGGCCGCCCTGAGGCATCTGCCCGGCCGCCTCACGGCAGCAGAGCAGGCAGGTGGTGGTGTTCATGCGGGTCTGCTGATCGAGAATCGCCGCCGTGACATCAGCGAGTGGTGTGAAGGCAAAACCGCCGGCGATGTGAATCGATGCCCAGACCGGTCCGCCAGCCTGGTAGAACTCGGCCACCGCCGCGTCATCAGTGAGGTTCACCGGGTACACCACGTCCGCCCGCTCATCATCGCGGAAGGTGCAGGACTCGAACTCCCTGCTGTCGAAACACGGCACCCGGACTCGGGCACCACGCTGCAGCAGCAGCTTGACCACCGCTGTCCCCAGAGCACCGGTCCCGCCCGTCACCACCAGGGTACGGCCCTCGAATTCGCTGACTTCACTCATGCCTGCCTCCGTTGCGTGGAAGGCCACGCTACCAGAGCGGCCCGACAGCCGGAAGGTGGGATCGTCGTCATGCGGATCCGGACCGGCAGCACCCCAGCAGGCCCAATTTCGCCTATCCTCTGCCGGCGTCATTCGCGCACACACGAGGCAAGGGGAGAGAGTACCAGCATGAAAGTCGCATCCTACGCACCCGGCCAGACCGGCTCGGTGCAGTTCGCCATCTCGGCAGACGACTGTCTGCTGCACTTCGATGCCGAACAGCTCACCGCCAAGCAGCGCGCTGACGACAAGGCCAACAAGGACCTCATCGCCATGCTCCAGTGCGCCAGTCAGTTCATCGCCAGACCCGGCGACCGGGTTGCGCTGTACGAGGGCTTCGACGCCGCGCCCTGGCGGGCGACGCTGGCGCGCTATCAGGGCTTCTTCGCCGAACTCGGACTGGATCCGGTGACCATGGACGCCTGCAGCTTCCATCCTCGCGAAGGCTTTTACGCTCCGCTGGCCAGTGCGCCACCGCCGACGGATCTCGTGGCCGTGTACCTGATCAGCGGCTCGAACCGGGTGCTGCACCAGGGCACGCCCGCATTGGCCATCAGCCAGGACGTGAACTCCAAGATGACCCTGGCACGGGATGCCGCAGGCCGCGGCATTCCCGTCCCGGCCTCGCTGGTGCTGCGGCATGACGAGCTTGGTGGTGAGCAGGCCCGGCGCTTCCTGGCACAGGCCGGGGGCCCGGTCATGCTCAAGGTGATGGGCTTAGCCGGTGCCCGCAACGTGACCACCATTGCCAGCATCGACGAGGCCCGCGCCTATCTGGCCGAGTACGAACCGGAACTCGAAGTGCTGCTGCAGGAGCGCCTCGATCCGCAGCTTTACACGGAAATGACGGCGGACCTGCGGGTGGCAGACGCTGGCATCGAGATCGCCAACGTACGGCGCATTCTGTTCGAAGACGGACTCTGGGTCGGCAACCACATCAGCGACCGCATTCCCCTGAGCGACCGGCAGCGCGCGGCGCTGATCCGCATCGGCGAGTACGTTCGCAGCAAGGGCTACAGCGCAGCCGAAGGGCTCAACTGCGGCATCGACTTCTTCGTCCGCGGCGACGACATCATGATCATCGAGATCAATGCGCGCTGGACTGGGGGACTGATGCCCGCGGAGATGGTCAGCCGTCTCGGTATCGGTGACGGCGATACGGTGGTCGCCTTCGATTCCATCGCCAC
>JAFIFL010000212.1 GCA_020832055.1 Gammaproteobacteria bacterium | reverse complement strand
CTGCCGATATTCAATCAGGGCCAGCATCGAACGATGCGTGCCGATGCCCGGCTGACGCGCGGACGGGCAGAACTCGCACAGCGGGAGCTTCAGGTGGAACTCGATGTACGTGCAGCCGTCGCCCGGGTCGCCAGGCAGCGGGACATCATCGAGACCTACCGCTCGTCCATCGTGCCGGCACGAGCCGAGGCCGTCGAGCGACAGCTGGAACGCTACAACTTCATGCTGATCGGGACCTTCGAGCTGCTGCTGGCCAGGCAGCAGGAGTACCAGGCCTATGCGGACTATATCCACGCGGTTCGCGACTACTGGCTGGCCAGGACCGAGCTCGCCCACGCGGTGGGCAGGCCACTGACAGGCGAAATCCCGGAGGCTGCCACAACGCCGGATTTGCGCTCGATGATCCATCCTGCGCCCAGCGGTCATGACCACCATGACCACCATGACCACCATGACCACCATGACCACCATGACCACCATGACCATCACGACCACGACAGCCATGAACGTCATGAAGGTCACAACGGACACGATGGACACCACGGGCACGATCACGGCCAGCACGAAGATCACAGCCAACACGAAACGGAGTCAGAGGACAGCCACGATCACGACCACCACAGGCATCGTGATCATCCCCATCATCCTCACGCGGGAGACAGAACATGAACGTCAGACGCCGCCATCTTCTCCTCGGTGCCGGCGCCGGCCTCCTCGGCGCCGCTGCCGTCCATCCGGTTCGTGCCGATGGCGGGAGCATTCCGGATGCGACCCATGCCGGCCATGGATCCGCCCCATCCGAACGCATCCATACGCCCAACGGCTGGACTCTGCCGCATCGCATGCGCGACGGGGTCAAGGAATTCCACCTCGTCGCCGAGGAGATCGAGCATGAATTCGCTCCGGGCAGCGTCGCCCGCTGCTGGGGCTACAACGGCACCACGCCGGGGCCGACCCTGGAGGCCGTGGAGGGCGACAGAGTACGCATCTTCGTCACCAACCGCCTGGGCGAACCCACCAGCGTGCACTGGCACGGCCTGCTGCTGCCAAGCGGCATGGACGGCGTGGGTGGACTGACCCAACCCCACATCCCGCCCGGTGAAACCTTCGTCTACGAGTTCACGCTGCGCCAGCATGGCACTCACATGTACCACCCCCACAGCGACGAAATGACGCAGATGGCACTGGGCATGATGGGCATGTTCATCATCCACCCGCGGGAGGCGGAACCGGAAACCATCCATCGCGACTTCGCCATACTGCTGCACAACTGGGCGCTGCACCCGGGCACCTATCGTCCCGACCCATCGGTGATGCAGGACTTCGACCTCTGGACCCTCAACTCCAAGAGCTTTCCCGCCACCGCGCCGCTGGTCGCCCGTACCGGTGAGCGGGTGCGCATCCGCATCGGCAACCTGTCCATGTGGAACCATCCCATGCATCTGCACGGCGTGCAGTTCGCCGTCACCGGCGGCGACGGCGGCCGCTGGCCGCGAGCCTTGTGGCGCACTGAGGTGACGGAGATCGTCGGCGTGGGTCAGGCCCGGGACATCGAGTTCACCGCCGTGGCCGGGGATTGGGCCTTTCACTGCCACATGGCCCACCACACCATGGGCCCCATGGGGCACGGCATTCCCAATACCATCGGCGCCGACCAGAGTGACGTGGAGGCTCGCATCCGCCGCTTCATGCCCGGCTTCATGGCCATGGGCGAACACGGCATGGCCGAGCATCAGGAGCACGTGGAGATGGGCCACATGCCGGGGCCGGAAAACACGCTGGCGATGATGGCCGGCAAGGGACCGTTCGGGAACATGGAGATGGGTGGCATGTTCACGGTGGTCAAGGTACGCGACGACATCGAGCCAGGGGACTTCGAGGATCCCGGCTGGTACCGGCATCCGTCGGGCACGGTGGCGCACAAGGTCAGCGACGATCCCGACTTTGGCGCACCCGTCCGCCGCGGCCGGCCCGCCTCGTCGGACAGCCGATCGCTGCCGACGCCCCGAAGGGGCGGACACGAACACCACTGAACCACAGGGCCAGGCAGGAGGGCACTCGCTTCCAGATTCGACTGCGGGCACGTCGTTGCGCGCAGGGTTTGCTAGTCTGGGGCGAGCTGCCAGGGGGATTCCATGAAGATCACCAACGCAAGCGTCACGCTGCTGCGCCTGCCTTATCTCGATCCGCCGCGCTTTCAGGCCGACTACGCGCGGGACCGGGACATTCTGGTACTGGAGGTGGAGACAGAAGACGGCCACGTGGGCCTCGGCTATCAACTCTTTCTCTGGGACGGTTTCGTCACCACCCGCGCCTGCCTGGAAGAGATCTTCCTGCCCCGGCTGATCGGCCGCGACGCCATGGAGGTGGAAGCGATCTGGCAGGACAACTGGCAGGCCGCCTACGCCGACGGTCGTGGCGGCTTCGCCCTGCTGGCCCTGTCGGCCATCGATGTGGCCCTGTGGGACCTCATCGGTCAGGCTGCAGGCCTGCCGCTCTACAAGCTCTGGGGACAGCACAGGCAGCAGGTGCCCTGTTACGGCAGCGGTTGCTGGCGCGGACTGGGCGGTGACGGCATGGTCGCCAAGGCCGAGCGGCTGGTGGCGGCCGGCTACAGCGCCATCAAGATGCAGGCCGGCCATGTGTTCAGCGCCGCCGAGGACGTGGCCAACCTCAAAGCCATGCGTGAGACCCTGGGTCCGGCCGTGGACATCATGATCGATGCCAACATGGCCTGGAGTGCCGATGAAGCCCTGATCATCGGGCATCGCCTGGAAGCCTTCGATCCCTACTGGATCGAGGAGCCTGTGGCCGCCCACGACTTCGACGGCTACTTTCGATTGGCCGACGCCCTGACGCGAACCCGCATCGTCGGTGGCGAGAACCACTTCACCCGCTTCGAACTGCGGCCGTTCTTCCGCCGCCCCGGCATTCCGATTCTGCAGCCCGACGTGGCCCGGGGCGGGCTCACGGAACTGCGCAAGATCGCCATCGTGGCCAACACCTTCGGCATGAGCATGGCCCCCCACCTCTATCCGGAACTGATGGTCCACCTGCTGTGCTCGATCCCCAACGGCCTGGTGCTGGAGGACATGCAGCTGCTGGATGATATCTGGATCGATCCGCCCCGGGTCGAAGCCGGTATGCTGAGCCCACCCCATCGCCCCGGCCACGGCTTGCGCATCCGGCACGAACTGATGCGTGATGCCCGCTATGAACCCTGATCAACCCTGCGAGGAGCTTCGCGCGTGCGCCTGCTGCCCTACCTGATCCTGCTGATCCTGACCGTCGCCTCGATACCGCTGGCGCTGCAGCATCCTGCCTGGCTCCTGCTGCTGCTTCCGTCCGCCCTGCTGTCGATGCTCGGCACGCTGGATCTGCTGCAACGCAAACAGAATCTGCGCCGCAACTACCCCGTCATCGCCCACTTCCGCTACCTGTTCGAAGCCCTGAGACCAGCCATCCGCCAGTATCTGTTCGAGAGCGAGGAGGACGGCCGACCGTTCCCGCGGGAACAGCGTTCCCTGGTCTATCGCCGCGCCAAGGGCGTCAACGACAAGATGCCCTTCGGCACCCTGCGCGACTTCTACGCGCCCGGGCACGAATGGATCAACCACTCGATCATGCCCATATCCCCGCTGGACGTGAGCCTTCGCGTCGACGTTGGCGGTGCTGATTGCAGCCAGCCCTACTCAGCCAGCGTGTTCAACATCTCCGCCATGAGCTTCGGCTCGCTGTCGGCCAATGCGATCCGGGCGTTGAACCGCGGCGCCAAGATCGGCGGCTTTGCCCATGACACCGGCGAGGGCGGCATCTCGCCCCACCACCGGGAAGGTGGCGGCGACCTGATCTGGGAGATCGGCAGCGGCTACTTCGGTTGCCGTGACCACGAGGGCCATTTCGATCCGGGCCGATTCAGCGAACGTGCCGAGGATCCCCAGGTGAAGATGCTGGAGATCAAGCTGTCACAAGGTGCCAAACCCGGCAGCGGTGGCATTCTCCCCGCGGCCAAGGTCAGCCGCGAGATCGCCCTGACCCGGGACGTGCCCATGGGTCAGGACTGCGTGTCTCCGAGCGCCCATCGCGCCTTCAGCACGCCCATCGAACTGCTGGAGTTCATCGCCCGTCTGCGGGAGCTGTCGGGCGGCAAGCCCACCGGCTTCAAGCTCTGCATCGGCCATCCGGTGGAGTTCATGGCCATCGCCAAGGCCATGCTGGCCACCGGCATCAAGCCCGACTTCATCGTCATCGACGGCGCCGAAGGCGGGACCGGTGCCGCACCGCTGGAACTCGCCAATCGCGTTGGCACCCCGCTGCGGGAAGGCCTGATCTTCGCCCGCAATGTCCTGGTGGGTGCCGGTCTGCGTGACGGGATCCGCCTGGGCGCCTCCGGCAAGGTCACCTCCGGCTACCATCTGGCCTCCAACATGGCGCTCGGCGCGGACTGGTGCAACGCCGGACGCGGCTTCATGTTCGCGTTGGGGTGCATCCAGTCCTTAGCCTGCCATACCGATCACTGCCCGACCGGAGTGGCGACTCAGGACCCCTACCGCCAACGGGCCCTGGTGGTCACGGACAAGGCCCAGCGCGTCGCCAATTTCCACCGCGCCACGCTGCAGGCGCTGGCCACGATCACCGCATCGGCCGGCATGCATCACCCGGAAGCACTGCAGCCCCGCCACCTGCAGCGCCGTACCGGCGATCTCGAAGTTCAAAGCGCAGCAGAGCTGTACACATTCCTGGAGCCGGGTGAACTGCTGAGCGATCCACCGCTCGCTTTCGCGGAGGCCTGGACTGCAGCGAGGGCAACGCAATTCACCTTCGCTTGACGTCAAACGAGCTGTCACACGTCGGAGACCTCGAGGCTGACGCCATCATGCCTGCGGCTTGTCACCTGGATCAACGGCCACCTCGACCTCACCGGTGAGGTCCTGCTCCCGCAGCAAACCCGCCTGGCGATCGCGTTCCTCGAGTTCGGCGCGCAGCTTGCGCTGGGTGATCATGTCCAGCGGGAAGTGCCACATGGTGATCAATGCGATCACCAGCGCCAGGGCCGGAAGGAAGACATAAATGTAACGCACGGCATCCAACGCTTCGGCGGTCTGGACCTCTGCCCCAGGAACGAATCCGAACAGCCCGAGCAGCGGGTAGGCCACGCCGATGGCAATGGCGCCCCCCACCTTCTGGGTCATGGTGATCAGGGAGAAATAGAGCCCCGTACGCTGACCGCCGCTTTGCAGGTTGTCCGCGTCCACCGTATCCGCGGCCATGGAACGGATCAGCATGGGCTGCCCGGCGAAAATGAAGCCGGCCGTGGTGACCAGCAGGGCAAACCAGAGGATGTCCCCCTGCCCCAGCAGCAGGAACAGGCAGACGTTGACCAGATGGGCACCCGCCGAGATCGCGAAGGCGCGGTGTTTGCCCACCTTGTGGGACACCCAGAGCCAGAACGGTACCCCGGCGACGGTCAGCGCATAGTGGAAGATCAGGATGATCGAGTTCCACATGCCACCGCCGACCACATCGCGCAGGAAGAAGATGAACACCGAGGCCATGACCGGCCCCGGAATGCCGATCATGAGGTCCGCCAGCAGCAGACGCCGCATATAGCGATTCTTCAGGACCAGCCACGCGCCCTGCCAGAAACTGATCTTCGGCGCCGGCGCCGTGGGGCGTTCGTGGACGAACGTCACGGCGACCAGGGTCGCAATGGGCAGCAGGATCATCACGTAGACGCCGAATGCCATGACCGCCATGCGCCCTCCGGGCGGCTCTCCCACCACGAATTCCATGTAGGCCGGAGGCAGCAGGACGGTCAGGTTGCCGAGCAGCAGCGCGAGCTGAATGTAGCCGGTGATGCGGGAACGCTCGTGGTAGTCCCGGGACATCTCCGCACCCCAGGCATAGTGGGAGATGGTGTACATGGTGGCGCCCACGTAGAACACCACCATGGACATGATCAGATAGCTGGGTGACACCAGGTCCGGAAAGGGGACGATGAACACCCCGATCACACCGAGCATCACCACCGGTGTGGCCAGCACACACCAGTGACGCCGCCGGCCCCAGCGGCTCTCGAAGCGATCCCCCATCACGCCCATCAGCGGATCGGTGAAGAGGTCGAAGAAGCGCACGATCATGAACGACGTGCCCACCAGCGACAGGGCCACAGCGGCTGTCATGCCGCTCTGCTGGAACAGCGACGCATAGTAGGGCGGGACGAATATGGCCAGCGGCAGGCCCATGGCCGCCAACGGCATGGCCGGGAAGACCAGCGCCAGCAGCCTGGGCAGCGACAGCCGCTTCTCGTCGTGAATGATCGGCTTGCCCGCCGTCAACTGGCCGATGTCGCTCATCCGTTCCCCTCGATCACGGTCGGAAACCTCTCAGGACATGCACGCGTGCATCCGCATGCATTCTCCACAACTGTCGGGCGAGCGCCAGCTTGTTCGCAGCCAGGGGTTTTGGCAGAGTCGGACTCCATCCCGCCTGGCCAGAGGATCCCCCATGAGCCGCTACGCCGACTATCAGCGTCTGGCATTCGACTATCCTGAGCAGCGGATCCTGCGGGTGACTTTCGATCGCCCGGAACAGTACAACGCCCTCGACGCCGTCGGTCATACCGAGATCACCCGAGTCTGGCGCGAGATCGACGATGATCCGGACGTCGACTGCGTCATCCTCACCGGTCGTGGCAAGGCCTTCTCCGCCGGCGGGGACTTCGACATGATCGAGGAGATCATCGACGACTTCGAGACCCGGGCGCGGATGTGGAAGGAGGCCCGCGATCTGGTCTACAACATCATCAACTGCAACAAGCCAACCATCTCGGCCATCAATGGCCCGGCCGTGGGCGCAGGCCTGGTGGCCGGACTCCTTTGCGACATTTCGATCGCCGGGCGGGCGGCCCGCATCACCGATGGCCACACCCGGCTCGGGGTGGCCGCCGGCGATCATGCGGCCATCATATGGCCCCTGCTGTGCGGCATGGCCAAGGCCAAGTACTACCTGATGACCTGCGATACCCTCGATGGTGCCGAAGCCGAACGCATCGGTCTGGTATCCCTGTGCGTCGACGATGCCCAACTGCAGGACCGGGCCCTGGAGGTTGCCCGCAATCTGGCTGCGGGCTCCGCCAGCGCCATTCGCTGGACCAAGTACGCGCTGAACAACTGGCTGCGGATGGCCGGCCCCAGCTTCGATGCGTCGACGGCGCTGGAAATGCTGGGATTCACGGGCCCTGACGCACGCGAGGGTCTCACCGCACTGCGGGAAAAACGCCCGCCGAAGTTCAAGCCCGGCTCACCGGTCTGACCCCTGAATCCAGCACGCTGCCACCTTGTGGGAAGGCCCTAATCGCGCAGCGATTGGGCCGATAGCGTGGCGCTGTGCCGAAGCTGATGTCATTGCCTTCGCTGCATGTCATTCAGATCGGCGCATTTCGCTGCGCGAAATAGCGCTCTCCCACAAGATGGCACCCCCCGTTGTGGGAAGGCCCTAATCGCGCAGCGATTGGGCCGATAGCGTGGCGCTGTGCCGAAGCTGATGTCATTGC
>JAFIFL010000007.1 GCA_020832055.1 Gammaproteobacteria bacterium | reverse complement strand
CGAAGCTGCTGTCACTGCCTTCGCCGCATGTCATCGAGATCGGCGCATTTCGCTGTGCGAAATAGCGCTCTCCCACAATGGCGTGTCGGCAGGGTGAGCGCGGCCTCCCCGGCGGTCATGTTCACCAGAGCACGCTGCGACAGGCAGCAGTCCTGGTACGATTCAGCCTGCTCTACCAAGTCTGCACGGCTTACCTGGACGATGCACACACGGCACGCAGAGTTCCCCTCCTCCCCGCACCCCGATGAATGGAATCTATTCCGATGCGTCTCCTGTTCAAGATTCTCCTGGGCCTGGCCGCGGCTTTGATCCTGGTCACGATCTACGTGCTCAATCCACGCCTGCCCACTCCGGACGGCGAGCAGAGTGCCGTGTTCTATGAGCCTGGAGCGCTGGGTGTTGCGCGCCAGTCCATTGCCCTGACGGACCCGTCCCGGCCCACCCACCCCAATGGGGACTTCGAAGGCAGCCCGGTTCGTGAACTCAACGGCTACCTCTGGATCCCGGACCGCCGGGCGCAGAGACCCTTTCCGCTCATCGTCTACAGCCACGGTTTCATGTCGTCGGTGGCCGAGCCGCAGTATCTGGTCGAATTTCTGGTGCCCAAGGGCTACGCCATCATCGCCGTCAACTATCCGCTCACCCACGGCGGCGCACCCGGCGGTGCCAACGCCGGGGATGTCGTCAACCAGCCCGGCGACGTCTCCTTCCTGATCGATGCCCTGCTGGCCCGCAATGCTGATCCACAGGACAGCCTCTACGGAGTGCTCGATCCGTCGCGCATCGCCGCCGTGGGCCTGTCTCTCGGGGGTTTGACGACGACGTTCGCCGCCTACCATCGGGACCTGCGCGATCCACGCCTCGCCGCCGCAGTCTCCATCGCCGGCCCGAGTTCTTTTCTCGAGCCGAGGTTCTTCGAGACCGCGAGCATCCCCTTCATGATGATCGCCGGCAGCGCCGACGCCATCATCCCCTACGGGGACAACGCCGCACCCATTCCCGACAAGGTGGGCAACAGCCAACTGGTCACCCTGCACCAAGGCAGTCACGTGGGCTTTGCGGACGTGGCCCGCATCTACATGCGCTGGTTCCGGCATCCGGACAAACCGTTATGTCCGCTGTTGCTGCGCAGTCTGGACCGGGAGAGCGAAGAGGCTGAACAGATGCTTGCACCCGATCCCGATCTCGGCATCTCGACCGCCGGCGAGCCCCCGTGCTCCATGGAGCATTTCGAGCGCGCCATGCGGCCTGCTGAGCAGCAGATGCTCACGCGCCTGGCGCTGTATGCCTTTCTCGAGCAGAGTTTCGCCACGGACGCTGGCAGGCGGCAGGAGATGGCACGCTATCTGGCAGATGCGTTCGCCAATGAGCATCCGGCAGTGTCGGTGCGATGACACCGGACACCGATGGCTGCGGCCGCCCGGCCTGATTGTGCCGGCTTACTCACTTCCGCAGCGGATTGGCCCTCGCGAACGCGATGATGGCTGCGGCAAAAGCCTCGGGCTGGTCCTCCTGGAGAAAGTGACCGGCGCCCTGAATGGTGACATGCTGCTGTCCCTGCGCTCCCGGCACCTCGCGCTGGAATCGCTCATGGCCACCAGCCGTGACGGGATCAGCGTCTGAGAACGCCGTGAGGAAGGGTTTGTCGAACTTCCGCAGTACCTCCCAGGCTGCCCGCTGTGCCGGAATCTCCGGATCATCGGGAAAGATCGGCACAAGGCTCGGGAACCGGCGCGCCCCGGCCATGTAGCGCTCGTCGGGAAACGGCGCATCGTAGGCCGCCATCTCGGTTTCGCTCAGGGCGCCCCCAGCGCTGAACTGCACCAGAGTACCCACTTTGAAGTCCGGCTGTTCGGCGGCAAACTTGATCCAGTAGAGAAACCCCGGCGCACCGCTTTTGTCCAGGAACCTGCTGCCAAGTTCTTCGACGGTGACCACAGGCACGGAAGCCAGCAACTCGCGCATGGGTGCCGCCATGTCAGGCGTGAGGCCCTCCGCATCCGGCAGCCCGGTGTTCGCGACCACGACCCGCGCAAATCTTTCCGGGCACGCGGCCACCAGACGCAGACCGACCAATCCTCCCCAGTCCTGGCAGACCAGCGTCACCTGATCGAAATCCTGCGCCTGCAGCCATGTCGTCATCCACTGCACATGGCGTGCGTAGGTGAAATCATCCTGAGCGGCCGGCTTGTCCGAACGTCCGAATCCCACCAGATCAGGGGCAACGACCCGATAGCCGGCCGCGGTGAGCGGCGGAATCATCTTGCGGTAAAGGTAGGACCAGGTGGGCTGGCCGTGCATGCAAAGCAGGACCTCACCATCCCGGGGACCTTCGTCGATGTGGTGCACCCTGAGCGTCTGCCCGTCACCACTTGCGATCTCGGTGTAATGAGCCGCAAACCCAAAGCCTGCCAGGCCCTCGAAGCGCTCATCCGGCGTACGCAGCACGTCCATGACTCATCTCCCCCCAATCTATTGACGCAATCTATGCCATTAGTTTGCGGTCCGCAACACATTCACGACACGCACTCACAACCAGCATGCGAGCGCCTGGCCGGGACATGAGACGTTCCCCAAACCACCACGCCCGAATGTCGCTGCGGCTGCCCACTGAGGGGAGGAATGGTCAGCGGAAATGGCATACACGTGGGGGCCGGATCGCAGTGTCGCCCAACACACGGCGAAGAACTGAAGATGGTTTTTCATGAACAGGGCGACGTGGTCACCCGGAACGAGTCCCCGACCCGCCAGCCAGCGCGCGATGCGCTTCGACTGCACGTCGAGCTCCGCCCACGTCAGTACGAAGCCGTTGGCGGCGTCGATGACGGCCGGCGCGCGCGTCTGTACCGCAGACCAGTGTCCCGGACACATGGTCTCCTCCCCTTCCCGGCCCGCACGCTGTCGGGCCTTGCCGCCAGGATGAGCTGTTGGCCCTTACGTCACCACGTCCGTCGTGCAGTAGGTGCTCTCTTCCAGACGCCGCGTGTAGTTGTTGAGGATCTTCGAGGCGTCGGCCGCCTTGATCACGCCGGCATTGATCTGCTTGCGCACCAGTTCGCTCATGCGGCGGTCGAGGTCGTTGGAGAAATACTGCACCTGCCCGAGCATGTCCTTGATGCTGATCCCCTTCAGGGTCTCCTCGATCCAGAAGTTGCCGGCTTCGTCTGCACGGGCGTAGACATGCACCTCGTCGACCCGGCCGAGCAGGTTGTGGGCATCGCCCAGGATCTCCTGGTAGGCACCGACCAGGAAGATGCCGATGTGGTAGGGCTCGCCGTCGATGTGGTTGTGCAGCGGCAACCAGCTGGTATTGCCATGGCCGACCACATACTGATCGATCTTGCCGTCCGAATCGCAGGTCAGGTCCACCACCTGAGCCCGGCGCCGGGGCCGTTCGTCCAGGCGGTGCAGCGGCATGACCGGAAACACCTGTTCAATGGCCCAATGGTCGATGATGGAGTGAAAGACGGAGAAGTCGCACAGATAGAGGTCTGTGAGCTGTTCTTCGAGTTCCAGTTGTTCGGTGGGCGGTGGCGTCAACTCCGCCGCCGCCAGTTTGCGCAGCACCTCCCGGCAGATGCTCCAGTAAAGGCTGTCGGTGTGTGCGAGCTCGTCGAGGTTCATGAAACCCAGCCGCATGAGCTGATCGGCTTCCTCCCGGGCCTCCCGGGCATCGTGATAACTCTCCAGCAGCATGCCGGGGACTTCGGCGTCACAGGCCTCCTGGTAGGCCGTCTCCATCCGTTTGACCACGGACGGTGAATCTTCAGGCGGCTCGTCATTCATCGGCGGGCTGTCCGGGCGGTGAACGCCCAGCACCGGCACCACCAGCATGGAGTGGTGGGCTGTCAGCGCGCGGCCGCTTTCCGACAGCAGCGTGGGCACGGGGACACCACGCTCCTCACAGATTTCCTTGACCGCGTACACCACCACATTGGCGTACTCCCGCAGACCGTAATTGATGGAGGACTCGGGATTGTCGTAGTCACCACCGTAGTTCACGCCGAGGCCACCGCCTACGTCCAGGAACCTGACCTTCACGCCTCGCAGCACCAGATCCGCATAGATCTGGGTGATCTCCTTGACCGCGCTGCGTAACACCTGGATGTCCGAAATCTGGCTGCCGAGGTGGAAGTGCAGCAGCTCCAGACAGTCGCCCTTGCCGAGTCTGTCCAGCGTCTTCACCAGACGCAGCAGTTCGGGGATGGTCAGCCCGAACTTCGATCGGGCGCCGCCGGACTCATACCAGCGGCCGGCGCCACGGGTATTCAGCTTGACGCGCACGCCCAGGCGCGGATTCAGGCCACGTTGCTGCCCGAGGGTCAGCAGCTGGTCGAATTCCGAATACTTCTCGATGATGGGTACGACCTGCTGTCCAAGCTGCTGGGCGTTGAGCATCAGCGACAGCATCACGTGATCCTTGACGCCGTTGCACAAAAGCAGGGTATCCGTGCCGATCAGGGGCAGGGCCGCCATCAGCTCCGCCTTGGAACCGCATTCGAGGCCGGTGTCGAACTCACGGCCGGCATCCATCACTTCGGCCACCACTTCCTGCAGCTGGTTGACCTTGATCGGGAAGATGCTGCGGTACCTGCCGTCGTACTCGGCTGCGGCAATGGCCTCCCGGAACTTGCGGTTCAGGCGCTTGACCCGTGAGCTGATGATGTCCTGAAAGCGGATGATCAGCGGCAGGGTGGAACCTTCCTGCAGGGCCTCCTCGATGACGTCGTTGATATCGACGCTGATGGCCTCACCCTCGATGGGTTGAACGCTGACATGCCCCTTGTCGTTGATGCCGAAGAAACCGTCTCCCCAGACGTCCATGGCATAGAGGTCACGCGCATCCTGCAGGGTCCAGGCGCTATCGCGGGCAGCAGTCATTCATTCCCTCCTGTCTTGACACTCGGCATACAGCGCCAGCAGTTCGATGGCGATCTGCGCCGCAGCCAGCGCCGTCAATTCAGCGTGGTCGTAGGCGGGCGCGACTTCCACCACGTCCATGCCCACCAGACGGATGCCCACCAGTCCGCGAACGATGCTGAGTGCCTCGAGGGAAGACAGACCACCGGGAACCGGTGTGCCGGTGCCGGGGGCAAACGCGGGGTCGAGGCAGTCGATGTCGAAGGTGATGTAGACCGGGTGGTCCCCCACCCGCTCCCTGATGCGCTTGGTGATGGCAGCAGCGCTCTGCTCGTGGACGTCCGGGGCCGACACGATGTCATAGCCCAGCGTGTCGTCATTGGTGGTGCGAATGCCGATCTGAATGGAGTGCTCCGGCAGCACGATCCCTTCCTTCGCCGCCTGGTAGAACATGGTGCCGTGGTTGACGCCATCCCCGGAGGACGGCCAGGTATCAGTGTGGGCGTCGAAGTGGATCAGGGCCATGGGGCCATGCTTGTCGCAGTGCGCACGCAGACTGGGGTAGGAGATGAAGTGATCGCCCCCAAGCAGCAGCGTTGCGGTACCGGCATCCAGAATCTCCCTGACCCAGGATTCGATATGGCCCACACTGCTGAGGTCGCCGCTCTGCCGGTTTTCGCAGTCGCCGTAGTCGACCACTTTGAGGGCTTGCAGCGGATCGGTCTTCCAGGGCCAGGGGCGTTCCCAGGCCAGGGACAGAGAGGCATTGCGGATGGCACGGGGTCCGAGACGGGCGCCGGGCCGGTTGGTGGTGGCGATATCCAGCGGCACGCCCATGACGGCGACATCGATACCGGAGAGATCGCGTCCGAAGGGGGTCCTGAAGAAACTGACCGCACCGCCATAGCTGTGCGCATTGACGGCGCCGGTGCCGGGCTTGCCGGTGAAGGCGTTATCCCAACTGCTCATGACGTCATCCTGTCGCTGCTTGCCCTCTCGGCGGCAACAAAGCTTTCAGAGTCCACGGCCATCGAACCTGCGGGCATTCCGGCGCCGGCGATCAGCCTGCCGGGAATGAAGCCAGGGTCCGCCTGCACCCTGCTCCGAGCATGCCCGGCCGTCCCATGCGAAGCAACGAAGTCCTTTGGCAGCGCCGGTGGACAGGACGGCGCTCAGTCGCGGCGCATGCCCCGGCGCGGCAGGAGTCGCAGCATGGCCATCAAGCCCAGGAGGACGACCAGCACCGGGCCGAAGGGCTGATCCACTGCGATGGCCAGGACGAAGGCGGCGAGATAGGCCCCCAGCGCCAGCAACATGGCCAGGAGCAGGGTCTGACGCCAGCCCACTGCCAGGTGCCATGCCAGCCAGGGGGGGATGAACACCAGCGCGAAGGTGGCCATGACGCCGAAGGCGGTGGCGCACACGGCCAGCGTCAGCACGGCCAGCAGGTCGAACATGAGCCCGTAATGCCAACCGCGCTGCTGATTGAGGTCGAAGTGGTCGGGATAAAGCCGGCCGAGCAGCAGCGGGCGATGCAGCCAGGGCAGCAGCAGGGTAATGGCGAGCGCGAGCAGCAGGCCGGCCGTGAGGTGGGCCGGACCGGTGAAGTAGAGCTGGCCGTCGAGCAGTGCGGTGCCCATATGGCTGCCATGGTGACTGAATCCGGCCAGCAGCAGCGTCACCCCCCATGCCAGCAGAAAGGCCAGCGCGAAGTGATCGTTGCCCGTGCGGCCGCTTAAGCCCTTGGCGCCCGCGGTGAGTACCGCAGCCGTCAGCGCACCGGCCAGCACCGGCAGGTGCAGGACCACGGCCAGCATGCCGCCTGCGGCAGCGAGCTGGGTATACGCCAGGGCCGCCAGCCATTCCGTACGCAGACGCAGATAGACGCCGAGCAGCGCGGCCAGGGGCGCCAGCAGCAGGCCGCTGAAAAACGGCATCCGGAACATGGGGTCGAGCAGCAGTTCCACCTCAGGGCTCCCGGGCAGCGGTGACGGCACCGAGGTCGATCTGCCGGCTGCAGACGCGTCTGCAGAACGCCGGTTCATGGCTGACGATCAGCACGGCCCGTCGACCGGCCCGGGCCTCGGCAAGCAGGCAGGCCAGTTGTTCGTGAGCCTCGTGATCCAGGTGATGCGTAGGTTCGTCGAGCAGGACCAGTTCGGCGGGGCCGTTCAGCGCGCACCAAAGCTCCAGCAGTTGCAGCTGGCCGCCGCTGAGCTGATCGATCCGCCACCCGAGCAGCGGCGTGAGACGATGTTCGCGTGGTGGCGCCGGTGCCCGGTTCACCGCCAGCAGGTCCGACCCGGTGAGTGGATTCTCCTGCGAGCGCACCGGCTCCTGTCGATGGTGGGCCAGACGCAACCCCGGTTGGCGATGGATGCCGCCGCTGAAAAGCCGGGCTTCGCCGGACAGGACCCGGAACAGGGTGCTCTTGCCAATGCCATTGGGGCCGGAAAGGCCGACCACTTCACCAGCCTCGATACGGAACGACACGGGTCCGATGACCGGTTGACTGTAGCCCGCCACGACCTGTTTGTACTCCAGCATGCCGTCCCCATTTGTGCAGATCTGTCCGCGGTGATCCCCGCAGCGCCACCGGGCGCGCAGCTTACTGCAGGTGCGCCGTCCAATGCAGGTGGGGCGTGCAGGTGGAGCGTGGACTGGTCGACTCAAGTGATATGTTATATCATAATTGGCCTTCTGGTTCGCTGCTCTACCGGTCAGCTCCACTGGACTCCGCACCCCAATGCAGGCCATGCCTGCTTTGGGGTGGAGCCAGTCCCGACCTCTTGTCGCCAAGTATCGTGCAGCCGGACCAGGAGTGCATTCGACAGGGGAATCACATTCAGAGGCCAATGATCATGAAGAAACTAGGTGGTGCGCTGCTGGCACTCGCCCTGCTTGCAGGGGGTGCTCAGGCAGCAAACGGACCGAGCCTGACGCAGCTGATGGAACAGCTGGAAAGACTCGAACAGCGTGACCGGGAGCGTCAGCGTCAACTCGAGACGCTGCAGCAGGAATTGCGCGAGGCGCGGGAAGCCCAGACGCGGGCGCAGGAGACCGTGACCGAACGGGTGGTCGAAGAACGGCGCCGGGAAGCGCCGACGGAGCTCTCCCAGGGACCGCAACGGGCCCCCCTCGATCGCGAAAGCTACCGGACGCGCGCGCGTGCGCTCGGTGACGGCGCCGTGACATCGGGCACCGCCTTCAACCCGGCGATTTCCGTGATCATGGATGGCCTCTATGTTGGGCAAAACCGGGCGGAAATCGAATCTCCCGAGGGCTTCGAAGGCCACGATCATGGTCATGGCGGCCACGGGGGTCATGGCGGGATCGAGCGCGGGTTCAATCTGCGTGAGACCGAGATCACGTTCACGGCCAGTATCGACAACTACTTCGATGCCCTGGTCATGCTCGCCGTCGAGGGCGTTTCCAACGTAGAGATCGAGGAAGCCTATCTCGTCACCAACAGCCTGCCCGCTGGCTGGCAAGTGAAATTCGGGCGCTTCCTGTCCGACGTCGGTTACATCAACAAACAGCACCTGCACGACTGGGATTTCGCCGATCGCACGCTGGTCAACGAATTCCTGTTCGGCGATCACGGTCTGCAGGAAAACGGTGTGCAGGTCTCCTGGGTCGCGCCCACGGAGACCTACACGCGCTTCGGTATCGAAGTGCTGCAGGGCGAAACATCTGGCATCGCCCAGTACGAGGGCGATGAAAGATACACCCTGGTGACCCTGCTGCCCGACTTCGCCATCGACCCGGTAACCGGAGAGCCGGTACCCGTCTCGAGTGCACCGAACCGCATTCGCTGGCGTGACCACCTCGGGATGAGCGAGAAAACCGGCCCGCGTCTGTTCACCGGCTTCGTCACCATCGCCCCTGACCTCGGCCACGACCATGCGATCCAGCTCGGTGCCTCCGGCGGGATCTCCCGCTCCTGGCAGAATGTGGTCACCCACAGCAGCGGCCGTGTCGAAACCTGGGATGGCGATGCCTGGTTTGCCGGCGTGGATGCCGTCTACAAGTACGATGCCGGCCGCAGCTTCGGCGCCGGCAACTTCGTCCTCCAAGGCGAGTACTTCTACCGCGAGATCGATGCCGACTATGCCAGCCGCAACTTCTCGGACTTCGGCACCCTGACGCCGACGGCGGCCGGTGGCGTGGAAGATGTCTTCTCGGGCACGGCCAAGCAGGACGGCTTCTACCTGCAGGGACTCTACGGCATTGCTCCCCGTTGGCAGGCTGGCTTGCGCACCGAGGGACTCGGCCTGCGCAACCGCACGCTGGAACCCGATCGCTCCGAGAATGCCTTCGAGCGGGCCAGCAAATCCTGGCGTCATTCCGGTGTGCTGACTTTCAGGCCGACGGAGTTCTCCATGCTGCGGGGGCAGGTCAACTACAGCGACTTCGACACCGACGAACACGGCAGTGTCTGGTCGTTCCTGCTGCAGTACAACATGAGCCTGGGCGTACACGGCGCTCACAGCTTCTGATTGTGCTTCTGGGCCGGCGTCCGAGTACCGTCGGACGCCGGCCTTCATTCATTTCCATGGGAGGTCAAGGCAGATGGCCAGAATTCTGATATGGGTCACGTTGCTGCTGGCCGCGGGTGCGGCAGAAGCCCAGCTCAACATAGCGGCCACCACCAGCAACATGGGCATGCTGGCGCGCACCATCGGCGGTGATGCCGTCCAGGTGCGGGTCATGGCGCCGCCGGACCGCGACGCACATTATCTCGAAGCACGGCCGAGCATGATGGCCGCCTTGCGGCGGGCCGATCTAGTGGTCGCCGTCGGCGCGGAACTGGAGGTCGGCTGGCTGCCAGCTGCCACCCAGGGCGCAGCCAACCCACACGTCCATCCCGGTCGGCGCGGTTATTTCGAGGCGGCCGCGCAGGTCAGTCTGATCGACGAAGGCCAGCCCGCTGATCGCCGGCTCGGCGACGTGCACCCCACCGGCAACCCCCACGTCTACTTCGATCCGCCGCGCTTTGCCCGTGTCGGCGAGGCCCTCGCAGAACGGCTGGCGGAACTCGATCCGGCCCATGCCGAGGATTTTCGAGCCCGGGCGCAGGCCTTCAGTGAAAAGGTGGCGGAGCGCGTGCCCCGCTGGCAGGAGCGTGCTCGCGGCTCCAACGGGGTCATCCTCTACCACAAGGACGTCGATTACCTGGCGCGGCTGCTCGATGCCGAGGTCCTCGGCTACATCGAACCGATCCCAGGCGTCCCGCCTACGGCACGGCATCTGCGTGATCTGGTGAGCCGGATGCAGGGTCGCCCCGAAGGCACCATCGCTCATGCCAGCTTCGAGTCCTCCCGCGCGCCGGGGTTCATCCAGCAACAGCTGGGCTGGGCAGCGCATGCCCTGCCGACCAACGTCGCGCTCGATGGCACGGCCGAGGACTACCTGGACCTCATCGAGGCCTGGGTCGAGGCCATGTCAGGTTGAGGGAATAGCCGTCGCGGCCGGATTCCCAATGAGCAGCGCCTGCCGAGGCGGCGCTGCGACTTTTCGTTCGATTACTGAGCCATGCCACCGCGGTTGATCATCCTGCTCCTGTTCTTTGCGTCCGGCGCCGCTGCGCTGGTCTATCAGGTGCTGTGGGTCCGGGAACTCAGCCTGCTGTTCGGCAGTACGGCAGAAGCCGCAGCGGTCACCCTGGCCGTTTTCTTTGCCGGCATCGCCGGCGGCGGCGCCTGGTTCGGCCGACGCGCAGCGTCCTGGCGTCACCCCCTGGCAGGTTTCGGCTGGCTCGAAATCGGTGTCGCCATCGCGGCATTGAGCCACTTCGTCCTGCTCGACGCCTACCATGCCCTCTACCCCGCCCTGCATGCCTACGGCGCCGATCACCCGATACTGGAAACGCTGGCGAAGATCCTCATCACGGCTACGCTGCTGCTGCCCGCGTCCCTGCTCATGGGCGGCACCCTGCCGGCGATGGGGCAGTATCTGGTCCGGGATCCCGATCGCCTCGGTGAGGTCGGCTCCCTGCTCTACTTCGTCAACACGGCCGGGGCGGCCTGCGGCGCCTTTGCCGCGGGTTTCATCCTGCCGCTGCTGCTGGGTTTTTCCAACGCCTACCTGCTGGCCGTCGGTGTCGATCTGCTGGTGGGCGCGACTGCCATTATGCTCGCGAGGCGCTGGCCGATCGCGAAACCCACCGCCCCGCCGCCACCGCGTCCCGGGGAACCGCAGGATCTGCCGCCCCTGCTGATCGCGGCAGCCGCCATTTCCGGCTTCGCGACGCTGGCGGCGGAGGTGATCTGGACGCGAATGTTCGCGCAGGTGCTGCAGAACTCGGCCTACACCTATGCCCTGGTGCTGGTGACCTTCCTGCTGGCTCTGGCGGCGGGTTCAGCACTGGCCAATCGCCTGTGTCGCCTGCAGAACCTGCAACCGGAGTGGGTCTTGGCCGGCCTCGCGGTGAGCGGTGGCCTGGTCCTGACCGCTGCGCCCGGGCTGTTTCATCTCGTGACGGATGGCCTGGGCTACGTCGGCAGTGGTCGAGGCTGGGGCGGCTACCTGCTGGCCGTCGTGACCACCGCGGCCCTGACGATGTTCCTTCCTGTGATGGTCCTGGGCACATTGCTGCCCTGGCTGCTGCGCACGGCGCAGCAAAGCCGGCTCGGGGCAGGCGAGACCATCGGCCGCCTGATCGCCTGGAACACAGGCGCCTCCATCTTCGGCGCCCTGGCCGCCGGCTTCCTGCTGCTGCCGATGCTGGGCAGCGCTCAAAGCATGGCGCTGCTCGGCGCGGCTTACTTCGGGCTTGCCGGCATGATTCTGCTGGCGCGACGCCGACCCGCCTGGGCGGCTGCGGCCGTCGTCGTCGCCGTCGCGGTACCGGTGTTCCATTTCGGTGATCTGCAGCGCCTGCGGCTCGACACCGAACGCGGTGAGCAGCTGCTGGCCTTCGTCGAGGGACGGCAGGCCAACGTGGCCGTGGTCGAGCGCGACGGCCATCGCCTGATCCGGGTCGACAATTACTACGTGCTGGGCGGCACCGGAGCGCTGGACTCCGAGCGCAATCAGTCGCTGGTGCCGCTGCTCACTCATCCCGAGCCGCGATCGCTGTTCTATCTGGGCATGGGTACCGGCATCACCGCCGGCGCGGGTCTGCTGTTTCCCGTCGACCGGGTGGTGGTGTGTGAACTGCTGCCGGAAGTGGTCACCCTGGCACGGGAACACTTCGGCGACTGGACGCTGGATTTGTTCGAAGACGATCGCGTGCAGATTCATGCCGAGGACGGCCGCAACTGCCTGCGCCGCAGCACGGAGCGTTTCGATCTGATCATCGCCGACCTGTTCACCCCCTGGAAGGCCGGCACCGGCAACCTCTACACCCGCGAGCACTACGCCACCGCCAGCCACCGCCTGCAGCCCGGTGGGGCCTACGTGCAATGGGTGCCGATGTATCAGGTCACCCGCAGGGAATTCGGCATCATCACGAGGACCATGATGGAGGTGTTTCCCCAGGTGGTGCTGTGGCGGGGCGACCTGATCCCGCAGCGCTCCATCGTCGCGCTGGTGGGCTACAACGAACCGCAGCCCCTCGATCCCGATGCCGCAGTGACCCATGGCCGGCGTCTGGCCGGCAATCCGGACCTGCCGGCAGATCTGCTGTCAGCCGTGTCGCTGCGCTTCTACGGCGGCAACGCCAGCGCCTCCGGGTTGTTCGATGATCTGCCGGTGAACACCGACGATCGGCCGCTGATCGAATACGAGGCTCCCAGGAGCCAGAGGCGGGTTCAGGCGGGTCAGGACAGCTTCCTCACCGGGCACCACGCAGCGCTGCTCTACGAGGATCTGCTGCGCGCCGTACCGCCTGACCGGGATCCCTATCTGACGGCCCTTAAGGCCGCCCAGATCGGCTACGTCCAGGCCGGCAGAAGCTATTATCACTATGCGGTTCTGTCCCGCCTCGGCCGAACCGAGCTCGCCGAACAGTTCCTGCAGGAATTCAATGAGCTGTCGCCATTCGAGGCCCACTTGCCGCCGCCACCGCCAGAGACCTTGTCGGACTGGGAGGGGGGCTGACGAAGGCGCCGCACAACGGCCTGTTGCGCGTCGAAACCCAGGGTCAGTCGAAGGCTTCCGAGTGGAACGGCAGACCCTCGCGACCGGCAACGGCGCGGACGTTGCGGATCATCTCCGAGTTGCCACAGGCATAGACCGCGGTATCACCCGTGGGCAGCCCGCGGCTGCCCAGGGCCTCGGCAACCCGGCTGTCGACCCGGCCGGTGGCCCCGGTCCAGCCGCGATTGCGGCTCTCGGCCGGGCGGCTGACCGTGGGCAGATACTCGACGCGATCAGGGTGTGCGGCCGCGAGCGCAGCGAGTTCGTCACCGTAGCCGAGTTCCTGTGCGTAGCTGGCGCCGTGCAGGACGACGAAGCGGCCGGCGGGAAAGCCACGCCGGGCCTGATCACGGAGGATGGAAACGAAGGGCGCGATCCCGGTCACCGTCGCAACGAAGACATGATGGGACACCGAAGGATCGACGACGAAGGAACCCTTCGCGGCGGCACCCAGGGCCATGCGGGAGCCTGCGGCCACCGAACGCAGAGGCCCCGACAGCCGGCCGCCGGGCACCCGTTCGATGAAGAACTCGAGTTCAGGGTCTTGCGGGGCGGACGCCAGGGTATACGAGCGCATGTTGCCCGGCAGCCCGAACTTGATGTGCTGGCCGGCGCGGAAGTCCAGCCCGGAGGGCTTCTCGACCCGCAGCCGCAGGAGGTCCGGTGCAATCTCCTGGCGCTCGATGACCCGTGGCGCCGGCGGGTCTGCGGCAGGTTTCTGCGCTGCGGGAGGCCGACGTCAGTGCTACTCTCGAACGAGCGGCCGTGGGCATGACGTCGCGTTCGCGTCCCGGAGTCATCGAAGAGAGTGAACCATGAACATCACACGCATGAACCACGCCGCCGTGAACGTCCTAGGCCACGTACCCGAGGCTCGCGAATTCTATCTCGACACCCTCGGCCTGCCCGAGGTGCCGATCCGGATCCCCGGGCGCGAGCCGGTCACCGGGTCGGATTTCGGCTTCTGGGTGGAAAAACAGGGCGTGCAGATGCACGTCATCGGCCGCGAGCCCTTGGGCGGCTCCCCCGAGCCCACCCACTTTCACGTTTCCTGGTACGTCAGCGACATCGACGAGACCGTGGGCCATCTCGAGGTGAAGGGCATCCCCATGCGGGTGATGGGCGAAGGTGTTCACCGGATCGTCTGGATCCACGATCCCTGCGGCAACATCATGGAATTTCAGCAGGATCCCGAGAGCTCCATGAGCTGAGTTGTGGCCTGCGTGACGGCCCCGGAGCGGCTGCAGCGCCATCCTCAGCCCTCCACGCCATCACCAGCGGGTCAGCGTTCCCGCGGTCGCAGCATCGTCACCAGACCCGTGACCACCAGCATCTGGACCAGGAAGATCAGGAACACCAGCCGATAGCTGTCGGTGAGATCAAAGAGCCAGCCGGCGAACACCGGACCGATGGCGGCGCCCCCCCACGCGGCGCCCGCGGGGGGGGCCGGCCCCGCCCGCGGCGGCCCACGGCGGTCGTGCCCATGATCTGGCCGTAGACGCTCAAGTGATAAAGACGGGCGACCAGCAGCGCCCACAGGGGGAAGAAGCCGCCACCGGCCATGCCCTGGAATACCGTGGCGACCAGAAGCACGGGGTAGGAGTCGGCAACGCTGTAGAGCAGGGACGCCACGGCCATGAGGAGCGTCAGGCCCACGGCGACGATCTTGATGTTGATGCGGTCCCCAAGCCACCCGGTCAGGGGACTGGTGAACAGGCCGATGAACGCCAGCAGGGAGACGAGGAAGGCACCGCGGGTCACCGACTCGCCGAGATCTGTGGCGAACAGCGACAGGTTGGCGATGACGGCGCTGTTGACCATCCCGCCGAGACTGCCCGCGAAAATGAACAGGACGATGAAGTTGCGCTGCAGCATGAGCTTGTGAACAGGCAGAGCCGGGCGCAGATCGGCTGGCGTTTCAGTGCCACTGGTGGATGCCGCAGGTTCGGTCGGAGGTGCCGGTTCGCCGTCGGGCTCGAGCTGCTTTTGCGCCGGGTAGTCGACCACCCAGAGGTAGGCGGCAACAGGCACCAGAATCAGGATCACCGAACCCATGACCATGACCGCAATGCGCCAGTCCTGGACCTCGATCAGGGCGGCCAGCATGGGCGTGTACGCAAAGCCCCCGAATTGCGTGCCCAAGGCCGAGATGCCGATGGCCAGGCCCCGATAGCGCGTGAACCAGCGCGCCAGAAGCGTGGAAGCCACCACCGATCCCAGGGCCGTCAGCCCCACTCCCATGAACAGAACGTAGCAAAGGACGACATGCCAGATCCGGGTGCTGAAGCCGAGCAGCACGAAGCCCACACCGAGGGCAACTCCACCGCCGACGATGATCCACTTCATGGGATGGCGGTCGAGCAGGCGGCCGACGAACGGCGACAGCAGCGCCCCCACCACCAGCATGCCCGTGGAGCCGAGCATGAGTACCGACCGGGCGCTGGGCATGTCGCTGCCGATGGCGCTGGCGATGACGCTGTACATGTAGAGCGTGGTTCCGACGCCGACGCTCTGCAGGAACAGGGTCAGGCCCACCAGGTACCAGCCGTAGAAAATCGGTCTCTTCATCTGTCTTCCTGAGTGATCGCCAGGCGGGGCACGGGCGTCGGCCGCTGCAGGGGACGGCGCACGCCACCGCCTGCTGCGCCGGTCATGACAGCGCAAAAGCATCTTCGAGGTGGCTTGGGACGGCTGTCGCGGCGTTCGGGATACAGGGCTTCCCCAAGGTGCGGTGCAGCCTAACCCAGCAGGCGCATGCGGGCCAGACCTTGACATTCATGGGTGCTTGTTGCGACAGCCGCCAGTTGAGGCGTCCCGGATGGTGCGGCCCTAAGCGCCGAGGGCCGGAGCAGATCGCTCCGACCCTCAGGCCCACGGATCCGTTGGGCTAGAACTCGGCCTGAACCCCGAGGAACAGGAACCGGCCCCGCGGTCCTACCGGCCAGCTTGCCGATGTGATGAACGGATCCCGGTCGGTGACGTTGTTGATGCCGCCGTAAACCCGAAGCCCATCGGTGAAGCTGTAGGAGCCGTTGACGTTGTGGACGTAGGAACTGCTGGCGAACCCGGCATCGCCGAGCTGGGACTGGGTCTGCTCGACGTCTCCCGTCACCAGCGCCTGGCTGCTCTGATACAGGGTCTGCCAGCCTGCCGCGAACGGACCCCGCTGCCAGCTGAGGCTGGCCTGGGCATTCCACTTCGGCGTTCTGAGCTCCCCGAGGCGCGGATCCACGACCGAGGGATCACTGCGGTTGGTGAAGCGATCGAGTTTCAGCTGTCGCGAACCGATCACGCGCAGCCCGAACTCATTGCCACCGAGCTCGAAGCTGTAATTCCCCGAAAAGTCGACGCCCTTGGCTTTCAGCGACGCGAAATTGACGAAGGTCTGATTGAGGAACCGGAAGCCACCGAACTGGGCGCTGGACGAATCCGTTTCCCGGGTGAACAGTTGGCAGAAGTCGTTGTTCGGGAAGTCCGTGGCGTCGTAGCAGGTATCCACCGTCTCCTGGGCCGTGACGAGTTCGATGCCGTCCTTGATCTCCACATCCCAGTAGTCGACGGTCATCGCCAGACCGGGCAGGAAGCGCGGCTGGAACACCACCCCGATCGTGAAGGTATCGGCGGTCTCTTCTTCCAGGTCCGGATTGCCGCCTACGACACCTGGGAAGCGGGCTGAAAGCGGATCCGTGTACCCGCTGGGCAGTGCCGGCAACGGCAGCCCTGCACCCACAGCGCCAGCCTGACAGTTGGCCGCCCGCAGTTCGGGGTCGGCGGCATTACCGATCTCTGACGCATCACAGGGATCCGTCGGCCGGAACACTCCCGGATTGGTAATGAACGTCTCGCGCAGGTTCGGTGCCCGGACCGCCTGGGACAGCGTGCCCCGGAAGCTGACGTCTTCGACGGGCGTCCAGATGAGGCCGAGCTTCCAGGCGTCCACCGTACCCACCGTATTGTAATCCGCCACCCGCCATGCGGCATCGAGGGTCAGCTCACGTGCGAACTCCCGATCCGCCAGCAGCGGCACACTCACCTCGATGAACGCCTCGCGTGACTTCAGGGTGGACGAGGAGTTCTCGTAAATGAACAGGTTGTCGAACCCGAGCGAATTGTTCCCGCTGACGTCGGAGATCATGGTGCCTGCGGGGAAAGGGGACCCTGCAGGAAGGACGCCCCTCAAGAACGGATCCCGCGTGGTCTTCGCGCGTTCCTCCCGGTACTCGACCCCCACTGCGAAGCCGATCGCGCCCGCCGGCAGGTTGATGAAATCGGCCGTGTCTCCGACCAGCAGGGCGCTGAAGAAGTTCTGGCGATACTCGAACTTGTCGCGCAGCCCTGGATTGAAGAACGCTGCAGCCTCCGGACTGATGGAGTCCTGCCCGCCCCAAATGTTCGCCGGCACGCACTGCCCGTCCCCGGGAGTGAAGCTGTAGATGCCGGCGTCGAAGGTCGGAATGTCGAACAGGGTGGTGAAAGGCACCGCGTCAGGGTCGACATCGGACCGGCACACCGGCTCGCCGGTCACCGGGTCGCTGATGACGTCGATGGCCGCAAAGAAGCGGTCGAGGATGATGGTATTGAAGTTGTCCTTGCGCTCGAAATTACCGTAGGAGCCGACCACTTCGTAGGTCCAGCCGTTGTTGAGTTCGCCCTCGACGCCCACCAGGGCCCGGATCGTTTCCCGGTCCACATTGGTTCGTGATCCGCCAGAGTCCGTGGGATCCCGGGTGATGAACAGCCCGCCCGGAAGCCCCGTGACGGCCCCGGCGAAGCCACCCGGCTGCATGGCGCTGGTACCCCGGAACTCCTCCGGCAGGAAGGGGTTCTCCGGCGAACCATACAGCAGGTCGAAGAACCCGTTCTGGATCACGCTGCGCCGGCTCTGACCGGAAGTGTAGCCAAGTTCACCGAAGACCCGCAGGGTGTCGCTCATCCAGATGCCGCCCAGGCCGTCGTCCAGCATGGAGAAGACCTGGGGATCCGGCAGTCCGTAAGGTTGCGATCGCAGTACGCTGCGGCGGGTGCAGACAGCCACATGACATAGGGCTCCAGCACACCACCTGCGGTCCAGGCCCGGGCAATGGTTCGAGCCACGAGCATGCGTCCTGCCATCAGCCTGGGTCCGATTCGCCATCCAGCGCCATGGCCTGTCGCCAGTACCGGGCGTTGAGGTGAATCTGAAAAATGATGGCCACCGCTGCCAGCAACAGCGCGATCAGCGCAAAGATGCCCTGATGACCAGTGAGACCGAGTGCGATGCCGAATCCGGCCAGCGCCGTGCAGGTGGCGATGGTGGGCATGAAGTCGCGCAGAATCGCCGGGCTCACCTTGGAAAAGAACGCTGCATTCTCATCGTCCATCCTGGCCTGGACCATGATCCGCTGGATCGACCAGTGGGTAATCGCGAAGAGCAGCGCCAGGACGAGGAACCAGCCCATGTAATGCTCAGGCCCCAGCATGGCGATCAGCGTGAACTCGATGAGGCCGATGGCGAAGGGAAACAACGTGTCGCTGGTCGACGGCACCCAGCGAAAACGCATCACCATGGTGCTGTAGAGCAGCCAGATCAGCAGGATTCCGAGCAGCGTGGTCACCACCTGAATCCAGGCGAGTGTCGCAGTCCAGGTCGCCTCGAAGAGCTGAGGTTGATCGCTGATGTGTTCCCAGGTGAGTTCCAGCGCCAGGGCCTGGATGATGCTGAGCAGCGTCAACAGGACCATGGGCATGTGGGCTTTCGCCCGTTCCCGCATTCCGCCGTTCATGGATTGGCAGCTCCCGATCATCGCCCCCAGCCATCATGCCAGTCCGCAGCCGGACGGGGGCAGACCATTCGTCGTCGCGCACAGGATCCGGCCCCCGGCCTTCGCTTCAATCCGGAAGACGCTGCCTGCCTCGCAGCATGACTTGACGGCACGGGACCGATCAGGAGGGATGCGGCCCTCCGGCAGTTCGCGCACGCCCACCGCGGCATCGCTGCTCACCGACCCAGGCACGCCGACTGTCATCGCCCATGACGGCCGGCCTCACCTGCTCTATGCTGGCTCACCGCGGCGCCCGACGAGGTTCGGGGCTTCAGGCGCACTGCCCTCTTCGGCCGCGGCCGGACCCGGAAGCGTCCAGGGACGCCACCGCGCATCCCGGACCATAGACCCGCCGTCACCCTCTACTTGAAGGAACACTCTGCATGCTTCACGTCGACATTCCGACCCTGCCCGAAATCCAGACCCTGTTTGCTCAGCGCCACCAGGCCAGTGTGTCCATCTATCTGGCAACCACACCGCAAACCCAGCATATCGGTGAGGCCGCCATCGCCCTGTCCAACCTGATCAAGGAGGCCGACAGCCAGCTCGAAGCGGCCGGAGTCGACAAGCGCGAGCGCTGGGCCATCGTCGAACAGCTCGAAGAGGTCTCGGAGGACGAGGACTTCTGGAAGTTTCAGGCCAACAGCCTCGCCATCTTTGCCACCCCGGAGTCCCATCGCAGCTATCGCCTGCCGAACAAGCTGACTCCCATGGTCCAGGTGGCTGACCGCTTTCATCTCAAGCCGCTGATTCGCGCTGTCAGCGTCGAGCAGCATGCCTTCGTCCTCGCCGTTGCCGAGAACGAGGTGCGCCTGATCGAGGTGTTCAGCGACATGCCGGCTGCCGAGGTCCGGGTACCCGACATGCCCAGGGACGCAGCGTCGGCGGTGGGTACCGCGACGGTGAACACGCGCTCCCACTCATCCGGTCGCCTGCACGGCAGCGAAGGTCAGAAGGTCAACCTGCGCAAGTTCTGCCGCAAGCTCGATGCGGCCCTGAGGCCGGTTCTGTCCGGTCGCCATGAGCCCCTGATCCTGGCGGCAGCGGAGCCGCTGCTGTCCATCTATCGCTCGGTGAATACCTATCCGGAGTTCGCATCCCAGGCGATCGAAACCAGTCCCGTACGCATCCCCGAGCATGAATTGGCCAAGGCCGCGCGCCCGATTCTCGACCAGCGTCACGCGAAAACCATCGAGGCGTTCACGGCCCTCTATCGCGAACGCGAAAACGACGGACGGGCGACCACCGACGTGGCCATGGCCGCCCGCGCCGCCACCTTCGGTGCCATCGACACCCTGATGGTGGACATCGACGAAGTCGTCATCGGCAGGATCGATGAAAAGTCGGGCGCCGTAACCTTTGCCGATGAGGCCAGCGCTGACACCTACGGCATCGTCGACGAAATTGCCGGCCGGACCCTGGCGGCAGGCGGCAAGGTGATCGGCGAGCGCCGGACCAACATCCCGAACGAGGGTTCACTTGCCGCGGTGCTGCGCTACCCGATCTGAAAAGGGGCGCAGCGTGGTGCAGGCGTCGGCGTCTACCGCCAGCCGACGCCGATGCACTGCAACCCGCATCGTGATCCCGGCGACTACTCTGCCGGCCGCAGCAGGCTGTGATACGCGCGATCGATGAACAGCGTGGGATCGCCCTCCATGTCTTCGAACCCGGCCATGGGTGCGGCGGCCAAGACGGCTTCGAGGTCCGCTCCGGCCTCGATCAGTTCGGCGATGCGCCCGCGTACGGTCTCGAGATTCTCCACATAGGCGACCATCGCCGTGCGGTCAGCCACCGGCCCGTGGCCCGGCACGACGATGGCGTCGTCATCGATTTCATCAAGCACTGCGCGCACGAAACGGATCATGCCGTCGAGGTCACCGCCGGAGTCGAAATCGATGAACGGCCACATCCCCATGACAAACACGTCGCCCATGTGGACGATGCCATGGCCCCGGAAGATCACGGCCGTATCGCCCGTCGTGTGGGCCGGGCCGGCATGGATCAGGTCGATGCGCTCACCGTTGAAGTGCAACTGCATGCGGTCATCGAAGGTGATGACCGGCAGCGCGTCCGGCGGGTAGGCAGCCTGTTCATAGGCAACCCCGACCATGTTGATGATGCGGTCACCGGTGAGCATGCGGCGGGATTCCTCATGGGCGATCAGCCAAGTGCCGTCCGGCCCGTAGGCGAGATTGCCGTCGGCGTGATCGAAGTGCCAATGAGTATTGATGGTGAAGTCCACCCGCTCACTGCCGAGTTCGGCCAGGGCGGCATCGATCCGGTCGCGGATTTCGGGAATCTGATTGTCCACCAGCAGTGTGCCCTGATCGCCAACGCTCACGAGGATGTTGCCCCCGAGACCGAACAGGACATGGCGGCCCGGTGCCAGCGTCTCCACTGTGATCTCGGCCTGATCCGTATCCCAGCCGAAAGCCTCGAAAAACGCCTCCCGCTCCAGCACGGGGGGATGGGCACCGGCCCCCATGGCTACGGCCAGCACCACGCCCAACAGGGCCGATCGGAACATATTCATCTCCTACTCTCCTCTGCTTCCTCCGCCTGCCTTCAACAGCATGCCCGCAAGGGGATCCGATCCGGCATGGCCGGTAATCCCACCGTGACCACCTCCCGGAGCCCGAGCATGACGCGGGCATTGCGCAAGGGCAACTTCACCGGCTGCTGACCCTTCATGTCCGGGGCGGATGCATGGCACAGCCCGTGATGTCCGCAGCGGCCGCGGCGCCCCGCATTTGACCGCCAGGGTGCTGTTGGGCAATCTTTCGACCGGCACCGGCACCGGCACCATCCGCCATACTGCCCGATCCGGGGCTGTGGCGACCATGCACACTGAGGAAGATCCGCTCTGCTCCCCCGCACTCACCGGCGCAGCCACTTGATGGCCGACTGTCGACAGCGGGCGAGGGCGAGGCAGGTCGTACGTCACTGACCAGCGAGGACGAAACCATCAATCGGGAAAAGCTGCTCAAGGCAGGCATCTGGCTCGCCACTGCACCGCTACCGAAGAGCAGCCGCAAGCGGCTGCGACTGAAGGGACGCAGCGGCATCGAACTGGCCCGCTGCCGGCGCGCCGATGCCATCATCCTTTCGCGGGCCAAGAGCGGCCGGACCTGGCTGCGGGCGATGATCTCGGCCTGCTACCACGAGCGCTATGGCCTGCCCGACAATCTGCTGCTGGAATTCGACAATCTTCATCGCCTGGATCGGCGGGTACCGAAGGTGTCCTTTGCCCATGGCCATGCCCTGGCCGATGCGTTCGAGACACCCGGGCATGAACTCTGGCAGGAGGACAAGCCGCTGGTGTTCCTGATCCGCAATCCCTGCGACGTGGCCGTCTCGGAGTACTTTCAGTCCACCCGCCGGGCAAGCGCCTACAAGCGCGAGATGTGGGGGGTCGACACGCCAGCACCGATGTTCGACTTCGTCATGAGCGGTCCGGTCGGGCTGCCGGTCATCGTCCATTACATGAATACCGTCGTGAAGCGGATCGCAGAACTGCCCACTGCGATCACAGTACGCTACGAAGACATGCGCACTGCACCCGAGAGCGAACTCGCCCGGGTGATCGCCCACATCGATTCGCCGTTCGACCCGGGGCAGATCGAGCGGGCCGTCGAACAGTGCCGCTTCGATGCGATGAAGCGCAAGGAGAAGGAAAACTTCTACCACAACTCACGGCTCGCCGCCCGCGACCCTGATGACCCGGACTCCTACAAGGTCCGACGGGCGAAGGTCGGCGGCTATCGCGACTATTTCGATGAGGCCCAAGTTCGGGCGATGGAGCGTTACGTGACGGACCATCTCGACCCCTGCCTCGGTTACGCACTCGGCAGTGACTGAGGCCGCAGCATGCCCCCACGTCCTGTTCTGATTCTCCCCTGCGAGACGCGGGTACGCGAGTTCGACGCCAAACTGCTGCTTGCCTGTCACGCTGTGGAGCGAGGCTGGCGGGTTTTCGTCGGCTACAAGCGCAGCCTCGACTTCCACGCCCCGCAGATCCCACCCGGCATCTATGTCGGCAAGAGCCTGACCTACCGCAACGCGCGCTTCTACAGCATTGTCCGCGACCTCGGTCATCGACTGGTGGCCTGGGATGAAGAAGGGCTGGTCTACGCCAACCGGGAGCTCTACCGGCTCACCAAGGTCGGCGATGCGACGCTCGGGATGCCGGAGCTGCTGCTGGCCTGGGGCGAGGAGAACGCGGCGGCCTGGAGCGCACACCCCCGTTTCAACGGCACAGAGATTGCGATCACCGGCAACCCGCGCAGCGACCTGCTGCGCCCGGAACTGCGCGGCTACTTCTGCGCGGAAGCCGATGCCCTGCGCGAGGCCTATGGCGACTTCCTGCTGATCAACACCAATTTCTCGCGCCTGAACCATTACTTCGAACAGCAGAACCGCCAGCAGAAGCTGCTGCGGGACGGTGGCGCCGCCGTCACCACGACCGAGGATCCGCGGGTCGGCCTGGCAGCCCACAAGGCCCGGCTGTTCGAGCACTTCCAAAACCTCGTTCCGCATCTCGCCCGGAAGTTTCCCGACCTGCCCTTCGTGATTCGCCCCCATCCTTCCGAAAATGCGGATCTCTGGCACCGGATCGCGGCCGACCTCGACAATGTCCGGGTCGTCCAGCAGGGCAACATCGTCGCCTGGCTCCAGGCTGCCCGGGTGACCGTGCACAACGGCTGCACCACGGCGGTGGAAAGCTTCCTGCTCGACCGGCCGGCCATCGCTTATCGCCCCGAAGTCTCTGAACGGTTCGACTTCGAACTGCCGAACTCTCTCAGCGTGCAGGCCTGCGACCACGACAGTCTGTTTGCCGCGGTGGAAAGGGCGTACGCCGGCTCCCGCTGCGAATTCGACGCCCTGCTCACCGAACGCCTGGACTATGTTCGCCGGCACATCGCCTCGGTCGACGGCCCCACCGCCTGCGCGCGCATTCTCGATGCCCTCGCGCCTGTGGCAGAGGCTTCCCCATCGCCGGTCTCGTCCGTCCGGCGGGCCGGCGCCACGATGCAGGCCCACGCACGACGCGGTGTCCGCCAGGCACTCGGGGCGCTGCCTTTGAGCAAGCAGCACCCGAGGTACCGCGACCGCATCTTCCCCGAAGTGACGGCCTCACAAGCGGAAACCGCAGTGGCGCGCTTCGGCGCCCTGCTCGGGCGCTTCGAAGGGGTTCGCGTGCGGGCCATTGCCGAGAGTGCGTTCGAACTCTCGGGAACGGGCTAGCACTTTGCCGCGGAGTGGTGGCCTGTGGCGCTATACTCTCCACGTTCGGCTTTCCTGACCGTGGAGCGACACGATTCATGACCACTCCGAATCAGTTCCCGCCCCTGCGTCGCCCCTTCAACGCCAGACCCATCTACCGGGGGCTGCAGCTGCTCGCCCTGCCACGCCCCTGGCTGCACAGCGCGCTCAGCGCCACCAAGCGGGCCACCGTCCGCGAGCAGATCGCCATGCGTGCAGCGCTCGCTCAGGCACTGCCAGCGCCGGCTCCGGGTGCCATCGAGCTCGATGAGGACCGGGCCTGCCGGCAGTTTCAGCCTGACGAAATTCCCGGCGCGCTGGAGACTGCACGGCACTGCGCGGAACACTACGAGGCGTTTCGTGGCAGCGGCGAAGGAGACGCCCTGCTGCAGCGCAACCGCAACAAGCCCTTCCTGCTGTCGCTGATAGCAGGCAACGAGTTCGCCGACCACCCGGAGCTCCTGCGCTTCGCCGTGGCCAGACCGCTGATCGAGTCGGCGAGCCGCTACCTCGGAACCGTTCCGATCGTGGAAGGCATGGCGCTGTGGTGGACCCCACCCAATACATCGACGAAATCGAGCCAGACCTGGCACATCGACGAGCTTGCACCACGTCAGGTCAAGGTGCAGCTGAACTGCCTGGAAGTGACCGCAGAGCAGGGGCCGCTTCACTACATTCCCGCTCGGCGCTCGGAGGAAGTGCGATCAGGTTTGGGCCACCGCACCGGACGATTGGCCGATGTGGCAATCGACGGTACCGGCGCCAGAGCTGATGTGGAACGCGTCCTCGGCCCCGCAGGCAGCGGCGTGGTCTTGGACAGCTCACGCTGCCTGCACTACGGCAGCCGCGGCAACACTCAGGATCGGCTGGTGCTCACCTTCCATTACCTGCCGCTGGATGCCCCCACCGAGACGCGCTACAAGCTGCAGCTTCCCGCCCTCCCCGCCGGCTGCGAAGACCTCGACGAGATCCAGCGTCTGGCGCTGGGTTTCGCCTGACCGGGTCAAGCTGACCGCTTCGGGTTGACCCGGTCGCCTCCTCCCGGCACCATTTTTGCGGACGTCAGTTCGGACTGATTCGGAACAACTGGTCGGTCAGGGGGCGCAGGCACCATGCGCATTGCTCCAACTTCGATACCGCTTCCTTCACTCCTGCCAGGGTTGCTGGCTGCCGCCCTGTTTCTGACCGGTTGCGACCGGGACGCTGATGCCAAGATGGCCCGCGCCTGGTGCGGCTTCACGGGCGATGCAGAAACACCTTTCCTGCGCGCTGGCGGCTTCCAGATTGCGCCCGGAATCGCCACCGCGGACGCCAACGACGGCGTCGAGGATGCCATCGCAGACGCCGTCGCAGAAAGCGACCGGACGGCGGCTCCGAAGATCAAGTTCGTCGATACCACGATCGCGACGATCCGCTTCCATCGCGATGGCACGCTGGACGTGACCGACCGCAGCGGGGCGAAGTGGCAGGCAAGCTACGAGTTCGTCGGCCCCTACGAGATCGCCTACCAAGGGCCCGACGAGCGCGAAATCAGGGAAGGCGTCGTCCTCGATGGCAACACACTCGCCCTGGTCAGACTGAAGGACAACAACACCCACGAGGTACGCCGTTTCGTCCGGGCGCTGCCCTTCATCCCCTGCTGACCCCAGGCAACGCTGACGTCGCTTGCGTCGACAAGCGGTCGAGAATCGCATTCACATTGCGCGCAACACGCGCTTGACGACCCCAGGACAGGACCTGCGCAAAGAGCGCGCCTGGGCTGGTACGTCAGCGCCGCTGCGATCGTCACCCACCTGTGCTGCCCCACACTGGGCTTTCTCGGTGATCCCCGGCAAGCTGGGCCCTGGCGGCGCGACGGCCGATCACAGTGGTCGGCGGGTCGCTGCTGCCCGTCGCCAAGAGGGAGGGCCATGTCATGACGATGCAATCGGACACCGACGACTACTTCGCTGCGGGCCTCGAACGCGCCCGGGCACTGGACAACCGCGGACCGCTGCGCTTCGACGCCGACGGGCGTCTGGCGACGGAGATTCGCGAGGCCTTCGACGACATCGGCTTCTACATCTTCGAGGGTCTGCTCGACGACGCCGAGCTCGCGGAGCTGGACGCCGACCTCGACGCACTGCTTGCCCGGACACCGCGCACGGAAGGTGCACAGCTCGATCGTCGCGGCCGGCCTGTCGATCCTGAAGCACGTCTGCCGCAGCTGCTTTGGGCCCGACCGCTTGCCGACCCCTGGGGCGGGACCGAGTTGCTCAACGGACGCCACCCCGTTCGCATGGAGGAACCGACGGCAGACACCGCGGCACCGGAGTCGGCGATCTTTCTGATGCTCGGGCTGTTCGAGTGCATGGACTCCGCACTGCGCCTGTCAGCGCATCCGGACGTGCTGCGGGTTGCGGAGGCGATCTGCGGAGGCGACTTCGTGCCCTACAACGACAGCATCTTCCTGAAGGAACCAGGCCTCGGTGCCTCCATCGCCTGGCATCAGGACGGCACCACCCACTGGGACAGCCCCGCCTGGCACCCGCTGGTGCACGGCGTGAACTTCATGGCCCAGCTCCGCCGTACCACTCCCGCCAATGCCCTGTGGACGGTTCCAGGGACCCATCGCAACGGCCGCGTCGATCTGCGCGCGCGGGTAGCTGCGAACGGTGACTCCACTCGTCTGCCGGACGCCGTGCCCATGCTCTGTGAACGGGGTGATATCGCCGTGCAGAACCGCCAATGCGTCCACGGCTCCTTCGCCAACGCGTCACCTGACCCGCGCATCTCCTTCGTCTGGGGCTTCTTCCCGCGCAGCGCTGTGGAGGGCGTCGAAGTCGAGATGCCGCGACCGGCAAGGAACGCCCCCGCGGGAAGGCGCCGTTATGACGCCGCGGCCATCGCGGAGCGGGCCGGGGTCATGCAGCTGGCCATCGATGCGCGCCACGCGCACCGTCCTGCCGAGGCGCCCTACCGGTATGCAGCCACCGTAGCTGACGCGACACTCCACCGCGACGACCACGGGCGCCGCGAGGCACTGCGCGGCTATGCCCGCGGCACGATTTTCATCTGAATACGGAGGACTGTCCGCTCGCCGGATACCAGAAGTTCGCTGGGAACGCTGAACGCAGATCGACGCCCGTCCTTGCGGCGGGCGTCGTGGAACGGCGTCACTCCAAGCCCATCTACGGCTCCTGGAACAGGCCAGCCCAGCTACCTGCGAAGCGAATCTCATCGTAGAGCATGATCTGCGTCGGCTGCCCCTCATTCTGCAGCCTGAGCTGATCGAGTCGAGTCGGTTGCTGCGAACTGCTCTCCTGCAGCGTGAGATCCGGCTCATCCGGGGGGACATCCATGGACGGTGGATTGACCCAGATGTCCATGCGATTGAAACGGGTGCTGCCGCCGGCCTTCGCCAGGCGCGTGACCACGAGATAGGTCTCGCCCACCTCGATCGCCGGTCCAAAACCCATCTGAACGCCGATGTCGGTGGCCAGGCGAGCACTGAAACCTGTGAATCGGATACCGACGTTGATGGTATCGCCCCCGAAGCTGTTGGGTCGCAGCGCCAGGGTCGAACTCACTGAGAAGCCCGACGGGATGTTGTCGACGCGGACGAGAAAAGCCATGAAGAAGGTGTCGTCGAAAGTCTCCTCAAAGGGCCGGCCGCCGGCGCTGGACGGGGACGACTGCTGACCCTGACCGAAGAACTTCAGCGCCCGGTCACCACCATGGAGTGTCGAGCCATCGGAGAATGCGTAGATCAACGGGTTCGCCGATGTATCCACGACCTCCGGCCGCTCCACGTCAAAGCTCAGATCCAGCCACGCCTGCTCGTCCCAACCCATGTCGCCGGCACCATCGGCCTGGCCCTGAAGCTTGCCTGCTTCCAGGCCCTCGAAACTGGCCCTAACGATCAGATTCGGATCGGTGGTGGTTGCACCGATTTCGTCGCCGGCCTCACCTTCGTCCTCGAACAGCTGCCCGAGGAAGAGCGGGAAGCCGTTCTGCTGGATCTGGTTGCCGTCACCGACATTGATTTCGTTGAATACACCGGTGTCGTTGAGGCTCAGGGCGTAGATGACACCGGTGGCTTCGTCGCGCCAGTTGATCTCCGATTCGAACACGAAGCCATCGTCCTGAACGAAGTGGAAAGGGTCTTCGAGCTGCAGTTCGCCAACCCGGAGCGTGTTGTCGGCACCGACGATGACCATGACCGTCTCGCCCTCGGTGAAGGGACCACCGGCTGCGGCTTCGAAATACGTCAGCAGATAGTCTCCGACGAGGTCCGGGTTGATGGTGGCAGACTGCGTCGCGCCGGGACGCGTGGCCCGGCCGATGGCCGTAAGCGGAGGAGTCACGCTCGCGGCATGGGCCTGCAGTTCCTCGGTGCCGAAGGCGGCGGCGAAGGCCTGGATCGCGGCCAGAAAATCCGCGGCAAACGTCACCCGGTCGTAGACCAGATCCTCAATGACGCCTTGCAGGCCCACACCGTCGATGGTCCCATCGGCAATGTCTTCGGCAAGCTGCCTCAGGATGGTCAGTGCCGGTGTGGCCGCGCCTTCCGCCAGCATGGCCAGAGCGCCGAGGCGGGCAGCCAAGCGACCTGCATCGTCGTCGCTGAGCATACCCGCGGCGGTGGCCCCATCGACGATCACCGGCGGCGTCAGCAGATCCGCCACGTCCGCAGCCAGGGCTGCGCGGATCCGCTCATTGGCGATCTCGATCAGTTCCAGATCGATGGTCTCGCCCGCCGCCTCAGCGAGAATCACCGCGAGTTCCGTGAGAATCGACACACCGACTCCGTCCCGCGGGCCCGGCAGCAGTGCGCGCAGGCTCTGGTCGGCAGGAAAAGGCAGGGTGGTGTTGGCGGATTCGTCGAAGTAGTCGGCGTCATCGGCTCCGACCACTTCCACCAGCAGCGGTTCGTCATGGGTGGCGGGAATCTCCAGAGTGGCCGTGCCATCATCGCCCACGGTGACAGCATCGCTCAGCGCATCGCCGTTGAGTGCGAACGCACGGGCGATACCCCGATTGATGCGTCCGAGAGATGGCGAAACGACAATCTCCTGAGTGGCCACCGGGTCGGGTTGCGGTGCCGGATCAGCCGGATCGTCGCGACTGCTGCCTCCGCATGCGACGAGCAGCATACTGACGAGCAAGGCGATGAAGAGCCTTGATGAGATCATGAACTTCGGCATGCCGGTCTCCACCCAGTGTGAACCGCTCGAATGGAACCGCAGGCAGGTTGGCACGGCCATCCCCCAAACTGGGGGGAGGCCGTGATCATAGATCGGGTCAGACCACCGTAACGTGTTGGCGACTGGTACTTTTGAACCTTAGATCGCGCTTTTCTAAGGCTTAGATGCGCTTTTCTCGCCCAGAAAAGGGGCCTCTAAGCGGAATCGGAAACGCCTCCGCGTCTCAATGCCTTAGAGTGCGGTTTTCCGGCCCGAAATGGCACATCTAAGGCTCCGTGGTGCCGCACCTAAGGATCACAACTCAAGCCAATCAACCACTTACCGTGGTCCGACCCCATAGCCCATTACTTCTTGGCCCTATTGATGTTCAATCTGCTGATTGAGAATGTCGACGGCGTCATCAAGCACGTCGCAGACGGCAGCGCAAAGCAGACGGAACGGGAGTAGTGACCATGGAACTGCCGAAACAAGGCACTGACTGGCAGACCCTGAAGACGCAGATGGAGGAGCGCAGCAGTCACGACGTGAAGTGGCGCGATGGCAAAACCGCGGTCTACGTGTTCAACGCCGGCCCCGAAGTCGCCAAGGTGCAGAAGGAAGCCTACGCGATGTTCATGTCGGAGAACGGCCTCGGCCCGCTGGCGTTCCCGAGCCTCAAGCAGATGGAAGACGAAGTGATCGGCATGGGGCTGTCACTGCTGCATGGGCCGGCGGGCGCCGCCGGCAACATCACTTCCGGCGGCACCGACTCCATCACCATGGCGATCAAGGCCGCGCGGGACTTCGCCCGAGCCGAACGCGGTCTCAGCGGCCAGGGCAACATCGTCGCGCCCTACTCCGCCCATCCGGCGTTCGACAAGGCAGCGATGATGATGGACCTTCAGATCCGCCGCGTGCCGTGCCGGGAGCTGCTGGCTGACCCGGCAGCGATGGAAAACGCCATCGACGACAACACCCTCATGCTGGTGGGCTCCGCACCCTGTTTCCCTTACGGCCTGATGGATCCAATCGCAGCACTCGGCGAAGTGGCCGAACGCAAGGGAGTCTGGCTGCATGTGGATGCCTGCGTGGGCGGCTATCTCGCCCCGTTCGTGCGCATGAACGGATCAGATATCGCCCCGTTCGATTTCGAGATTCCGGCGGTCCGCTCCATGTCGGCGGACCTGCACAAGTACGGCTACTGCGCCAAGGGTGCGTCCACGGTCCTGTTCCGCAGCGAAGCCCTGCGCGAGCACATGATGTTTCACTGCTCGGACTGGCCCGGCGGCAAGATGACGACGCCGACGCTGGCGGGGACCCGGCCGGGTGGCGCCATTGCGGCGGCCTGGGCGGTCATGAACTTCCTCGGCGAAGCGGGCTATCGGGCGAAGCAGAAGCTGGTCACCGATACCCGCGAGCGCATCGAAGCGGGCGCGCAATCGCTCGGGTTCGAAATCATGGGCCGCCCGCAGCTCGGCCTCATGGCCTTCGGCCACCCGGAAGTGGACCCCATCGCCGTGTGGGCGAAGCTCTACGAGCGGGGCTGGTTCACGGGTGTCACCACCGAACCGCGGGGGCTACACCTGATGCTGTCGCCGTTCCATGCCGAAGTGGCCGACATCTATCTCGCCGACCTTCAGTGGGCGCTGAACGCCGCCAGGAAGGACAGCGCCGAAAGCCGGGCTGCGCCACGTTACAGCTGACGTGAGCACGACCCTCGATTCGCACTACCAGCCCATCCACTTCACGTAGGACTCGAGGAAGTCGTTGATGATGCCCTGCCGGGTCCACTGGCTGATCGCGTACTCCTTGCGGCGTCCCGTCCGCAGGACGACTTCCGCGGTCTCCTGCAGATCCTCCTCTCCCGCCACCGGAATCTTGGGAAACGCAGCGTGCGAACGACGGTAGACGTGACCTGAGATCGCATAGGCAATCTCCTCCTCTCCGCCATAGAGGACGATCAGCGCCGCTTAACGGTGGTCGTGCTCGACGCGCACTTCGCGACCACGTGTCTCGAGTTGCTCACCGAGCTCCCTGAATGCCGGCACAACGGTGTTCTCGATGAACGCAGCTACGCTGGCCTCCGCCCGCTCGACTGAAGACTCCACCGGGCGGCGTTCGCCGACCGCCTCGAGAACCCCGCTCAACCGGTCCTGCCAGGGTCCATCCGCACCGACGGCGAAGGCCCAGCCGATGCGCTGATAGCTCGACCGCTCGGGATGGTCTCCCGAACTGATGGTATCGATCACGAGTGCACCGGAGTCCGCCGAGGTGACGAAGAAAATCGTCACCACCACGACCGCCAGAGCCGAACTCAGCGAGGCCGGCGGCAACTCCTCGAGCATGACGAAGATCGCAGTGGAGAGGTCCGCCTGGGTGGCTTCCGCCAGCGCCACGCCCTGGAAAAGTTCCATGTGCAGTGCCGTACCGCCGAAAACCGTCAGCCAGAAAAAGGTGAGCGTAGCCGGTACCCGCAGCACGCCACCGATGAACTCGCGCAGCGTACGGCCGCGGGAAATCCGCGCGATGAACATGCCGACGAAGGGCGACCAGGAGATCCACCAGGCCCAGTAGAACATCGTCCAGCTTTTCTGCCAGTCGAGGCCGATGAATGCGTCGGTACGGAAGGTGAGATCCACCAGATTCGAGGCGTAGCGGCCGACGTTGCCGATGAACGAGGAGATCAGGAAGATCGCCGGCCCGGTGAGCGACACGAACAGCAGCAGCAGCCCCGCCAGGCTCAGGTTGAGCTCACTCAGGCGCCGGATGCCGCGCTCGAGGCGGGTGGCCGCGGACACCGTGGCCGTGATCGTGATGACCGCGATCAGAATGACCTGATTCGTGGTGGAGATGGACATTACCCCGAGACTCGTTTGGTGGTACTGATACGCCCCACTGGACAATGCCGAATGATTCGAAACCTCAAACAACCTGACAAAAGTTGAGGATCAGTGCGGCAGCCGCTCCGCAAGCAGCAGCAGTGCCGCGAGGATCGCGGCACCCAGCGCAAACGCGACCGGGTGGCTCTGTTTGTAGGCCGGGATCTCCTCACGAAAGACCTGCAGCGCGATCACGCCGCCGAGGAAGGCGATCAGCGGTTGCGCCGCCCGCTCCCAGGCCTCCGGCCCCAGCGCGATCGCGAGGATGAAGCCGCAGACGAGTCCTGCCGAGTGGATCGCACGCGCATGGATACCGTATTCGCCCCTGTGCACTTCGGCGATGGCGTGATCGAGGACCAGCAGATGCACGCCGATGGCCACCACATAGATTCCGGTGATCCAGGGTCCGTGGGTCGCGACCTGATGCGGCAGCAGGAATGCCAGGCCCCCGTTGAACAGGGCGAAGGTGCACAGCAGCAGGCGATAGACCCGCTCGTTCTCCCGCCCGACCGTCTCCGCTGCGCGACGCCGATGCGCCCAAACCTCTGCGGCATAGAAGATGACGAAACCCAGTAGAGCAATGGCGAAGGCCAACCGACGTCCACCTATATCAGGTTCCTCACCGGCGATGTGACCCGGCGCTCCGAGTTCGGGCAGCAGTTTGAGGAAGAGATAGGCGGTCGTGATCCCGGCAAGACAGGAATGGACAGGACTCCTGCGCGGGCCGACGAGGTGGTGGAAGCGCGCGGCCAGCAGGTGGACGCCCACCAGCAGAAGTGTCGCCAATGCTGTCCAGAGGATCAGATCCGTCATGTCCGCCATGGGAGATCGTCGCCTATGGCGACCTGGTGACCTCGACGGCGACATCGAGCGGCTCGCCATCCTCACCCTGGAGCTGATAGTCGAATGCCGCCTGCAGGCCGGTGGCCTCCTCCTCCTGTTCCGCTTCCTCGGGCCCGGGGTCCCCCTGGTAAAGGTAGCGCGGATACCATGGCGAGGCGATCGCCACCAGAATGCCGATCGCTGAGAACATGGCAAACCCATCGGCATAGCCGAACGCGTCCACCAGCACGCCGATGACCGGAGAGCCTGCCGCCTGCCCGAGCGCGCAGGCCAGGAACGGCAGCACCGGCCCCATCGCCAGTCGCCCCGGCAGCAGCCGGATGCCGGTGAGCAGATACAACCCCGTCAGACTCATGTAGGCGAGGCCGAAGACCAGCGCGGAAAACGCAGCGAGCACCAGCTGACCGGGACTCGCGGCAAGCAATGCAAGACTCGCGGAGAGCATCACCAGCATCAGTGCGTGCGTGATGGGCGGGTTGTTGCGATCGGCCAGATCGCTCACCACGGCACCGCCGAGGCCGGCAATGCCCACCGCGAGCCACAGCCACCCGGTTTCGCCGGCCGACAGTTCACCGAGGGTGACCACCAGATCCGGCGCGAAGATCCAGTAGGCCGCAGACACGAAGCCCATCGCGAAGGCGAACAGCGACAGCCTGAAGAGACGCGACAACTGCAGCGCGCTGATCGGTGGCGGCGGTCCTGCGTTCGCCGGGAGGATTCGCGACACCGAGGGGATGAAGTACCAGGCGGCCAGGACCCCGATGCCCGCCAGGACGGCAAAGGACGCATAGGCGAATCGCCAGGCCCCCGCCATGAACAGCACCGTCGGAACAGCGACGATCACACCCATACTGGTCCCCGCGTTCATGACGGAGCTCACCCGCCCGTGCAGTGAGCGCTTCACCAGCGCCTGCATGGCGGCCGTCAGCGCGGGCATCATCAGGCCGGTGCAGATGCCGCAAGCGAACACACCGAGGCCCAGGGACACCGCGCCCACAGCCTGACTGATCAGCAAGAGGCCGCCAACGGCAAACCCACCAGACAGCACCGCCGTGTTGCGGGCACCCAGCCGATTGGCGGCGAACGGCGCCACCAGGGTGGCCAGCGCGAAACTGACGAGCGGCAGCGCACCGATGATGCCGACGGCATACGACGAAAGTTCCAGCTCAGCGCGAATGGGCGGGACGAACAGTCCGAAAGCGAAGCGCGCGAGTCCGTAACTGATGGCGACGAGCCCGGCCCCCAACAGGGCAAAGCCCATGCTCGGCGGCGCCCTCATCTCATACCATCTCCCTGACGTACGCAGCGGTGTGGTCGATCAGGTGTCGGTGGCCTTACCATCGTCCCCGTGCGCCACGGGCGAGCCAGCCGACTCCCACGCCGGCAAGAAACACCAGCAGGAGCACCAGTGCGCGCGATGCGGTCCAGGTCCAAAGGAGAAACTTGACGCCGACGGTTTCCGAATTCTGGAACGCAAAGATCACGATCAATACGGCCAGAACGATGGCGATGATCATCTTGGCCTTCTTAATGGGCGCACTCCTGCCGCAGGGTTGAATGGGCCTACGGTGCCACAAATCGGGATCGATCTCAGCGCCGCAGCGAGCAGCTCCCGGGCGGCGGTGCCGTCCGGCGCGGTGGCAACCGCGAAGCCGGCACGCTCCAGAAAGCGGGCCGAGTCGTTCGGCACGCGGCTCCACGGCATCATTTGGTGCTTCCTGACCACAATCGACCGTGGGTCCTTGGAGAGTAACACGTGCTCCTTGCGGGACAGGATCTGCGGGATACCCTGAACCTGTCCCGGGATAGCCCTGAATGGCACGGCGCAAGTCGCCCGGAAGGGCGGTCGCTGACATCCCCGCAGAGCACAACAGCAGCAGCAGGGCCCTGCAGATTCCGGCCGGCAAGCCACGTCGTGCGGATCCGCTTTCGCCGACGCCGGCAGGACTCGCTCAGAGGCTGGCGTAGATCGCCTCGAGCAGGCGACTGGTCCTGGCAACGTGGAAACGGGGTGCGGGCCGGTTGGTGACATAGGCAAACGCCAGCCCGGCGTCGGGATCTGCCATCCCCAGAGATCCACCGTAGCCGAAGTGTCCGAACGCCGAGGTTCCCGGCCCCATGGCCTGCTTGGGATGATTGAGCTGGAAGCCGAGGCCGAAACGGCTCGGGCGCTCCAGTACCCGATCGACACCATCGGAATGCGCCCGTGTGGCTTCGGCCAGCAACCCCGCATCGGTGCCGGAGAGGAATGCAGCGTAAAGCCCAGCCAATGCCCGCGCGTGGGTATGGCCGTTGGTCGAAGGGATGACGGCCGAGCGCCATGCACGGGTATTCACCGCACCGAAGCCGCTGATGCCGGGCGGATTGAAATAGCAGCGCCAGCGCAGGGCAGACCCGTCGATGGCATCATCCGCTGGCTGTGCCTGCGCCCGGCGCTGCTGTTCGCGAGTGGAGATGTCGTGCTGCAGAAGCATGGGCGCGATGCGCGGCTGCAGCCGCCGCGGCACACCCCAGTAGTAGGCCAGCTCTCCCGGGGCCGTCAGTCGCTCCCGCAGCAGGCGCCGCAGCGGGCGACCCGCCGCCCGGGCGACGGCCTCACCCACCAGGAAGCCGAAGGTGTTGGCGTGGTAACCATGGGCACTGTCAGGTTCCCAGAACGGTGCCTGTGCCGCCAGGGCCCTGCAGATCCGCTCCCAGTCGTACTTCGCACCGGCAGGCAGGCGTTCCCGGACGGCCGGCAACCCGGAACGGTGGCTGAGCAGCATCTGCAGCGAGAGCCTGTCCTTGCCCGCAGCCCCGAGTTCGGGCCAGACAGTGGTCAGCGGCTGTGCCGGATCGAGTTCACGACGTGCGATGCTGTCCAGCGCCAGCATGGACAAGACTCCCTTGCCCACCGAATAGGCGTTCACCAGAGTATCGCGCTGCCAGGGGATGGTGTGGGCGAGGTCGAGATAACCGCCCCAAAGATCGATCGCCACCCGCCCGTCGAGCATGAGGCAAACCGCTGCGCCGCAGTCGCCGTCTGTGGTGAAGTTGGTGAGGAACGCGTCCCGGAGGGAGCCAAACCGGCTGTCGCAAACCCCGTCAATGGGCCAGAACGAAACGTTGCCCTTGCCCATGGCTGAGCTTCAGCCATTCCCGCCAATGTGGCGATGAACGGATGTCGGGGAGAAGCTGGCGGGGATGCGGTGGGTGGAAAAGGAGCGTGAAGAACGCTGCTTCATCAATGATCGGTGCAGAAATGATCGGTGCAGCTCAGCCACGGGCTCGGCCTGTTGCCAGACCGGGCCGAGCCTCCGGAAGAGCGTGGTTCGGCGGACAATTGCCTCTACGCGCCGGTTCGACCAGCACTCGGGCCCCGGCTCGATTCAGGCGTTGAAGGCCTGATCCGCCTCTCGCCGCCGGACCTCTGCCGACGCGGTGTCCCTGCCTTCGTGCGCATAGCGCCGTCGGGTCCGCCGGAGCACCCAGGTCGCGTAGAGCCATCCGAGGACATCCGTGGACGCAGAGAGCACATCCGCGGCGGAGTCAGTGAACTCGATGAGCTGATCCTGCTCGTGCTCGTGGATGCACACAGCGCCGCGCGCCGCAATCTCGCCGAGGCTCTGCTCGAGATCAGTCTGCCGCAGGCCCGTCTCTCGGCGCCATGCGGCACTGAGGTCCCGGAAGAAGACACGGGGCCGGGGAGGCAGATTGAGGTCTTCGAGGGCGCGCTTGAGGCCCTCGCTGCGAACCGCTTCGTTAACCGTGACAGTCATGTGAACGCTCCTGACGCCAACTATTCCCACAGCCAGCTGAGCTGCTTTTCAATATGAAACCCGGCCGCCCACTCTCGCGCTTTACCGTCAGAGTGTGACGCAGAATGTCATTTCTGCACGAAATTGGGCACAACGTCAAGCCTCGATGCGAGTCCTGTGCCAGCCCATGGTCGCTGACAGTGCCAGCCGCCGAGCGGGCCTGCCGCGCACGCCAGGGCAGGTTTTCGCGCCCGGCCACTGCCAGGACGCACTCCCTCGCGCGGCCGCGGCCGGCCTGCTGTCAAAAGATCCAGGCAAGCATCAGCCAGAAGAACACGAAGAAAAGGAAAAAGCCGGGGATCATGAACTGAAGTTCGCCGATCAGGCCGTCGCCCGCTGCGAGCGCAAAAACAATGGAGACCACCACCGAGACGATCGCAGCCACCACGGCTGCATTCTTCAGCCCGATACCGTCATCGAAGGTTACGGCGACCCAATCCGACAACCCCGGCAGGGACACCGCCGCGGCCAGCACCAGGAGGGCGACCAGCAGGGCAGCCAGGGCTGAGGTACCGAGCAGGACGCGCAGTGCCAGGCGGCTGTCGCCGCGGTCCGTACGACTCATGCCGCGGCCTCGCGGCGCTCCCGTACGTGGTCGCGAACCCGATGGGGATCGGGAATGCCCTTGACGCGAAACTCGGGATTGTCACCCGTGGTGTACACCGCGATGGCACCGACGCGGAAAATCCGGTCGAAGAAGCTCTGCTCCACCTTCACGGTGCGGATCTGCCCGATGTCGAGGTCCACATGGCTCTTGCTCAGTAGGCCTCGCTCCAGATGGACCTGATCGGCATCGATACGCAAACGGACCGAACGCGTCTGCAGATACCACCACAGCAGGATCAGGATACCGAGCCCGAGAGCCGGGATCAGCGGCAGGCAGAGGATGAATCCGAACGGGTGATTGCGGAACATCGCCGGACGGGCGTCGATGGCGGACATGGGGTGCTCCGGTACGCGAGTCAGTCGCCCCAGTTTGGCGCGGTGACGAGTCCAATGCGAACCCTTGCGAGCACAGCCCACCTTGGCGGTCGCCCCCGGCGCTGGCCACGCCTGGCTGCCGGCCATCGCCTGCCGCGGCCAGCCACTGCCCGACGCGCCGAGCCGATGCTTCCACGGCGATTGAACCGGATGCCGCCTGCCGGCCACCTATATCCTGAAGGCTGAAGATTCGAGCCGGCCAGATCGCCAGCAGACGGGAGCAGATCATCGTGCGGAGGGAAAAGGAGCGGCTCTACGACGAATACCTCGCCGCCGCCGCCCGCGCCGGAGACCGGCCTGCCCTCGCGCGCCTCGCGCAACGCTGGCAGCCAAAACTGCTGGGCCACGCCTGGCGACTCACCGGGGACGGCGAACTGGCCCGGGATGTGGCCCAGGAGGCCTGGGTCGAGATGCTGCGCGGGCTCGCTGCCCTGGATGATGCGCGGGCCTTCCCGGCCTGGGCCATGCGTATCGTCACCCGGCGGGCGGCGAAGGCAATCGGCCGTCGCCAACGCCGGCGCCAGACCCTCGAAGAACTGGCCCGCGAGCCCGAAGCCTCTGCGCCCGTGAACGAGGGCGAGCAGAGCGCCGAGTTCGAGTCTGTCCTCGCGGCAATGGCCGAGCTGCCGCCAGACCAGAAGTCCGCACTCGGGCTGTTCTACCTGGAAGACATGAGCGTGGCAGAAGTCGCCGTGGCGCTCGACGTGCCCCCGGGCACAGTGAAGACCCGGCTCATGCATGCGCGCCGCAAGCTGCGCCAGAGCATTGGGAATTGAGAACGCAGGACTGAGAGCTGAAGGAGTCGAGCATGCGTAATGTTGATCGCGATATCGATGCCATGATCGAGGAGACCCTGTCCGCAGAGGAGCGGGACCTGCTCGAACGCTACGGCCGTGAGCCGGGCTATGTCAGGCAGGCCTTCGGCTTGTTCAGCGGCACTCTGGGCTGGGTGATGTGGTTGAGCTACGTCGCAGGGCTGGTGGCGTTCGCCGCCTGCATTTATTCGCTATGGCAGGTTTTCGCCAGCGAAGAGGTGCTCGTCGCTCTGCGCTGGGGCATCGCCGCTGTGCTGCTCTTCCAGCTTGCGGTCATGCTCAAAGGCTTCATGGGCAGGCAGCTCCAGGCCAACCGGGTGCTGCGGGAGATCAAGCGGCTGGAACTGCGCCTGCTGCGCATCGAGAACCGCACCGGTGATCCCTGATGGCACCGGCTCGATCATGCGGATCCTGCTGTGCTGGCTGTGGGTGCTCCTGCTCGTGCTGCTGAGCGGGATGGGCCCGAACTGTCCGCAGTGGGCACCGCCGGAGCGGATTGTGACCAGCGGCGGAATGCTCTAGCTTCGGAGTCGTTCGGGTTTCGGCGGCTCAGCAAGGGCTGAGAGGGAGGGAGAAAACCATGCGCTATCTGAAGATCATCGCAGTACTGCTGGTCCTGGCCTATATCGGCAGAGTCGTGTACTTCGAGACCTGGCTCGGCATCACCCAGCCCGAATCCGATCGAACAATGAGGATCACCACCTTCGACGCCGACGGTGAAGGCCACGACCGCATCCTCACCCAGATCTGGGTTGATGATGAACTCTACGTCGGGGTGAATCATTGGCCGAGGATGTGGTACCGGCGGCTGCTCGACAATCCCGGGGTCGAAATCACGATGGACGGCGAGACGCGGCCCTATCGTGCTGTCCCGGTGGAGGGCGAGACCTTCGAACGCGTGGACCAGGCACGCCCGCTGAGTCTGAGCTTTCGCTTCAAGGCGGGGTTCCCACCGCGCCGGATCGTCCACCTCGAGCCGCTCGAGCATGAGGGGGCGGAGGCAGTCAATCCGGACTGATCCGGCAGAAAAGGGGCAGGGTTGGGCTCGTGCCCGGCGGCAGCCTAGGTACCCGACTCATCCTCATCATCGAGCGGCAACTCCGGCAACCCGTCGAGACCGGCGCGGTAACGCGCCTCGTCATAGCCGTCGTTGGCCGAGTTGTAGATCTCGACGGCCAGCGCGACCGCAATCAGTTCCCGTGCCTCGTCGTCGGAGTATCCTTCCCGTATCAGC
>JAFIFL010000211.1 GCA_020832055.1 Gammaproteobacteria bacterium | reverse complement strand
ATGGGGATGGCCGCCTTGATGGCCGCATCCTGCTCGGGGGTGAGATTGGCGAGGATCGGTGTCCGGATCTGCCCCGGATGCACCGAATTCACCCGCACGCCATCCCCCACATACTCCAGCGCCGCGGACTTGCTCATGATGCGCACCGCGCCCTTGGTGGCGTGGTAGCTGATGTTGCCGGGACTGCCGATGAGTCCGTAGAGCGAGGAGATGTTGACGATGGCCGCATTACCCGTTTTCTTCAGCTCCGGCATGGCGATGCGCATACCGAGGAAGACTCCGGTCTGATTGACCGCGATCATCTTCGCCCAGCCGGCCTCGGTCTCGGACTCGACGCCACCGGGGTGGAAAATGCCCGCGTTGTTGATGAGCGTGGTCAGTTTGCCGTAGCGCTCGACCGTCTCGGCCACCGCGCTGCGCCAGCTTGCAGCCTCGGTGACATCGAGACGCACGAAGCTGGCTTCACCACCGGCAGCGCGAACCTCCTCGCAGACCTTCTCGCCGAGCGCCTCCTGCAGGTCGCCGGCCACCACCTTGGCGCCCTCGCGCGCAAACACGCGGACGTGCGCCGCGCCGATGCCACTGGCCCCACCGGAAACGAGCGCGACCTTTCCCGCCAGTCGGCCTTCGAGTCTCCCCGCCATACTCTCCCTCCCTCTCCTGTCCGGGCGTTGCGGTCAGCCCGAATCTCAGGCGATCAAAACACACTTGCTAGACACCAGCAAGTAGGTCACGATCGCCATCGCCAGCCGACCTTCACGCGGCGACCGACAGCCCCGCTGACTTCGCCCCTTAAAATTTCCGGGTCAAGGGTAGCCGACCATGGATGCGCAACCGAACCGGCGCTGGATCGTCACCGGCGCTTCCCGGGGCATTGGCCTGGCCGTTGCCCGACGTGCGCTCGCCGCAGGTGACCGGGTCGCGCTCTTCGCCCGCAGTCCCGCCGTGCAGCATCTCGCCAGAGACCTCGGTGATCGCGCCCTCGGCGTGCGCGTGGACGTGAGCGACCCGGCCGAGGTCGAGGCCGCGCTGGCCACCGTGGCGGGGGGCGGCGGGGGGGGGGGGGTGCAGGTGACCCACCGGGCCGTGGGCGTGGCCGGGGGGGCCACCGTCGCCCCGGATTGCGGGGGCGTCGACGTGCTCGTGAATAATGCCGGCCTGCACCGCGGCGGGCTGCTCGACACACTGTCAGACGAAGACTGGGACTCGGTCCTGAACGTCAACCTCTCGGCCCCGTTCCGGCTGATTCGCGCCCTCCGTCCCCGCCTCACAGCAGGATCGGCCATCGTCAATGTCGGTGCGGTGGTCGGCTTTCGAGGCTTCGCAGGGGACTCGCCCTACGGCGCATCCAAGGCCGGCCTGGCGGGACTGACGCGGGTCCTGGCCGTGGAACTGGCGCGCCATGGCATCCGCGTCAATCTCGTCGTACCCGGTTTCGTCAGCACGGCCATGACCGCGGAGGTCGACGAACGAGCACGCGAGCGCATTCACAAGCGCATTCCCATGCGCCGCGAAGGTACCGAGATGGAGATCGCCGAAGTCATCTGCTGGGTGGCAGGGGCGAGCTACATGACCGGGGCGGTGGTACCGGTGGATGGAGGCCTGTCGGCCAACCTCTGAGTCAGGCTGCCAACTGATCGCGCACCATGTTGCGGAAGTAGGTGAAGAAACTGGCCAGATCGATGGCTTCAGGATTGACCAGCCACTGGTAGATCGTCCCGAAGACGAACGAGCAGTAGAAGGTCGCGAAGTTGTCCGCGTCGACGGACGCGACCACGGAACCCTCGGCGACCCCCTGTTTCAGCCACAACTTCACATCCCGCCGGTAGGCATCGTGATTGCGCTTGAGCTGATGACGGACCTCGTTGTCGCCGCCAATGGACTCATACCAGATGATGTAGCCGCCGCGCATGTAGCGGTGGTACTCGGACAGGAAGTGCTCGAGCGCGTCCACGGCGTGGATGAAGGCATCGAGCCCCGTCCGGCCGGCGGTGTAACTCTTGAGCTGATCGACCCAGGCGCGGTTGAAGTGTCTCAGCAGTTCCTGCAGGAAGACTTCCTTGGACCCGAAGCGGTAGTTGGCGAGCCCACGGCTGTATCCGGCCTGTTCGCAGATGTCCTTCAAGGTCGTGCGATTTGCCCCACGCTCGCTGATCAGCATCATCGCCGCATTGAACATGCGGGTATCGGAAAGCGCTGTCCGCTCGGCCTGGGTCAGGCGCCGGCGCTTGCCGCTCCCGCCATCGCCCGCAGCAGCCTTGCTCCCGCCGTCAGCGGGTGGGGCGGACTCGCTCCTTGATCGCGCCATCGACTACCTTGCCTCCTGCCAGTCAGTCCCTGCACTCGATGATTTCGAGCCTGCCGGACGCCACCTGCTCGCGCAACGTTCGCTTGTCGATCTTGCCCACACTCGTTCGCGGCAACGATGGCAGCAGCGCCCAGTACTCCGGAATCCAGAACTTCGCCACCTGTTCGACCAGGGCGCGTCGAAGCGAAGCAAAATCCACGCCGGAACCTTCGGCCGCGACCACCACCGCCAGCGGCCGCTCTTCCCAGCGCGGATCCGGCACCGCCACGATGGCGATCTCGGCCACGGCAGGCTGTTCGAGCAGACGATTCTCAAGATCGACGGACGAGATCCACTCCCCGCCGGACTTGATGACGTCCTTACTGCGATCGCTGATGCGTACGTAACCCGCCGCGTCGATGCTTCCCACGTCACCGGTGCGCAGCCAACCGTCGGCGGTGAACGATTCCGGCGCCACGCCGCCATGATAGCTGCCCGTGACCCAATGGCCGCGCAGTTGCAGTTCACCCACGTCCCGGCCGTTCTCGGCCACCGCTTGGCCGTCGTCATCGCGCAGGCGTACTTCGATGCCGGGTACGGGCCGACCGGCGGTCGCCCGCCAGCCGACCTCATCCTCCGGGTCAGCGTCCCGGGGCGGTATCGACAGCGCGCACAGGGGACTGGTTTCCGTCATGCCCCAGCCCTGCAGCAGCGGCAGGCCCCAGGTCTCGCGCACGGCGCGGATCAATGCCGGCGCCACCGCTGAGCCGCCGGACACCAGGAGCCGGAAACTGTGCATGTCCAGGGGCTCGGCGTGATGGGCCCGCAGCAGGTCGTTGATCAGCGTCGGGACCATGGCGCTGAAGGTGGGTTGCTCGAGTTCGATCAGCCGGCGGACCTTGTCGGGCTGCAGATGCTCGCCCGGCATGATCAGATCCGCACCTGCCAGCCAGGCCGTATAGGGCAGCCCCCAGGCATTGGCGTGAAACATCGGCGGCAGCAGCAGGATGCGGTCGTCCTGCCCGATGCCGAAGGTGTCCCGGGCCATGGAGGCCAGGGAGTGCATGAACACCGTGCGCTGGCTGTAGACGACACCTTTGGGATCACCGGTGGTCCCACTGGTGTAGCAGATCGCCGCCGCGGCCTGCTCATCGAGCTCAGGCCAGGTGAAGTCTGTGCCGAGCGCGAGCACGTCCTCGTAGGCCAGCACTCGCCGGCCGGCGAGTTCAGGCAGATCAGCGGATTCGCCCACGACGATCACCGTGCTCACGCTGGGCAGGCGCTGCCACAGCTCCGCCAGCAGACCGAGCAGAGAGGCATCGACGATGAGTACCCGGTCTTCCGCATGCTCGACCACGAACGCCAGCTGCTCCGCGAACAGGCGCAGGTTCAGCGTATGCAGCACCGCACCCATGCTCGGCACCGCCAGATAGGCCTCCATATGGGCCTGATGATTCCAGCACAGGGTCGCCACCCGGTCGCCCTGCGCCACGCCAAGGTCCGCCAGGCCGGCCGCCAGGCGCTCGGAGCGCGCTGCGACCTCACGAAACGTCGCGCTTTCGATCCCGTCACCATCGAAGCTCGCCACCCGGGCCCCGGCATGGTGACGCGCACCGTGAGCGCGCAGGCGTTGAACGGTCAGGGGAGCATGCATCATGGTGCTGTGGATGACGGCCATCGCTGCCTCCTCTCAGTCCAGTTGCAGGTGCACGGCAGCCTCCTCGAGCAGCGCCGGAACGTCCTGCTCGAGGTTGCGCGCGTAGTCGCCTTCGACCTTGCCACGGCAGAACAGACAATAGGCACCCTCGACCATGGCCGCGAGTCGCCACAAGGCGAAGGCACAGAAATAATCGAGATCATCCACGGCCAAGCCCGTGACCGCAGACCACCGGGCCGCCAGTGCCGCTCGGCCGATGACGTCCGAACGCCGCGTCACCGCCTGCACGAAAGCAAACCCCGGTTGTGCCACCGCCCGCTCACCCCAGAACGCCAGCACCAGCCCGAGATCCAGCCGGGGATCGCCGAAGGTCGCGAGCTCCCAGTCGATGATGGCCGCAAGTCGCGGCTGTTCCCGGTCGAACAGGGTGTTGTCCAGGTGAAAATCGCCATGCACCAGGGTCACCGGACTGTCGGCGGGCAGGCGATCGAGCAGGACGGCGCCGACCTGCGTCAGACGGGGCAGAGGTCGCACCGTGTCACCGGCACGGATCTTCAGCCAACGCTCCACCTGCCGCTGCAGGAAGTCATCGGGACGCGACCAATCGAGCTGCATGTCAGCAATGGACAGGGCATGCACACCTGCCAGCGCATCGATCAGTTCGGTGCCGAGCTGATCGATGGTGGCGGCACCCGGCGCATACGCATCCGGCAGGCGATCGGTGATGGCGACGCCGGCAACGAAGTCGATCACGGCAAAGGGTGCGCCGAGAATCGCCGGATCCTCGCAGAAGGCCCGCGCCCGCGGCAGCGGCCCGCGACCGTCGAGCGCACGCAGCACGTCGTGTTCCCGCCGCACGCCACGGGCGGCCAGCGGCGAGATGGTATTGGACGGTGGCCGCCTGATGACGTGACGGCCGCTGGCGGACTCCACCAGCAGCGTCACGTTCGAATTGCCACCACCCAGCTCGGCGCTGACATAAGCGTCTTCGAGGCCGAGCTCCCGGGCAAGCCAGCCCGAGAGCGCTTCATCGGCTGCCATCAGAAGTCGAGGCTGACCTGGATCCCGTAGGTCCGCGGCGGACGCGGTGCGGTGTAGGTCCACAGGGATCCAGGGGGCGCCACGCCACCGACATCGAAGCCCACTGCATAGCCGTCCTCGTTGAGCAGGTTGCGGCCAAAGAGACTCAGAAGCAGGTTGCCATGCCGGTAGTTGATCGACGCGTCGACGAGGTGCTGGGCGCTGTTGTTGCTCTGGGGCGAATTGGACAGCGACACCGCGTGGGCATCGATGAAGCGCCAGCCAAGGCGGGTCCAGGCGGTGCCACCCTCCACTTCCCATTCGTAGGTCGCACTCAGGCTGGCCGTCCAGTCCGGTGCCCGACGGAATTTGAGATCGGTGTTGTCGGTGACGCCGCCACGGCCGATGTCCGCCAGGAAGTCGTCATAGCTCGCATCGAGCCAGCCGAGGTTACCGGCCAGGGTCAGGCCCTCGATTTCCGGCAGATAGACGAAGTCCACCTCGACGCCCCAGATCGTCGCCGATGCCGCATTGGCCACCACGGTCTGCTGGCCCGTACCCACTTCGACCGCGACGCTCTGCTCCTCCTGCTTGTCGTCGTACTTCATCCGGAACGCGGAGGCGTTCAGGCGCAGGCGGTTGTCCAGCCACTGGCTCTTGAACCCGAGCTCGATGTTGTCGACCGTTTCCGGGTCATAGGGCAGATCCGCGGCCTCCTGGGTGGTGGGGCGGCCATTGAAGCCGCCGGCGCGATAACCCGAGGAATACAGCGCATAGAGCATCAGGTCGTCGCTGGCGAAGTACTTCAGTCCCAACTTGGGCGTGAACTCGTTCCAGCTCGCGGACACCGGTTCCGGTTGGGAGATGAAGAAGTCGTTGGTGATCTGTGCCTTCTTCTTGTCCTTGCTGTAGCGGCCACCGAGGGTGACGACCCACTCCTCCGTGAGCCGGTAATCGGCCTCGAAGAAACCGGCCCAGGAGTCGGTCTGCTGATTCGCGGTCTGGGGAATCTCCAGCACGGTGTCCGGCACTGCGAAACCAATGAAGCTGACCAGATCGATGGTGTACTCCATGTCGAACAGGTAGGCGCCCGCGGTGAAGTCCAGACGGTCACCCGAGTGGGTCAGCCGCAATTCGTGACTGGTTTGGTCGAACTTCTCCGGCCGGGACGTGTGGAACAGCGTCAACGGCGTACCGTCGAAATCCTGCAGCACCGTCTCCTTGGTCTCCCGGTAACCGAAGATGTAATCGAGATCCCAGCGGTCGCTGAGTTCCCAGCTCATCGATGCAATGTGGGTATTGGCATCGAAGGTGGCATCGTTGGGACCGTTCTGTTCGACGCGAAACCGATCCCCGGTGATGGGTTCACCCACGGACGTCCCACAGAAACCGAAGGCATCGCAGAAGAGTTGTCCCGGCTGCCCCACGTTCAGCAGCGGCGGCGTGTCCTGATCGTATTCCTCACGGGTGTAGGAATACTCGATGTCGATCTGCGGGGTGGGCTGGAACAGCGCATGAGCGCTGTACATGGTGTACTCGACTTCGCCGTCGCGGCGACCCGTGACCACATTGCGGAAATGACCGTCGCGCTGATGATGGCGGGAGGCCATGAGTTTGACGGCGAGCTGATCTCCCACCGGAACGTTGAGCAGGCCGTCGAATTCGTAGTTGTCATAGTTGGCATAGCTGGCGCGGACCTTGCCGTAGAACTCCTGGGACGGCTTGGCGCGGGTGATGTTGATGACCCCGCCAATGGCATTGCGACCGAACAGCGTTCCCTGGGGACCGCGCAGCACCTCGATGCGCTCGATATCGATCATCTTGGCGATGGAACCGGATGCCTTGCCGAGGAACACCCCGTCGATGACCACGCCCACTGCAGGGTCGAAGCTGCTTTCCACCTCGGCCACGCCGATGCCCCTGAGTGCCACCGCGGCGACACCGCCGGGCCCCTGGGAGGTATCGTCGACGATGAGATTGGGAGAGATGTCGACGATGTCGCGCATGTCCGTGGCGAAACGTCGCTCGATTTCCTGCCCGTCGAAGGCACTGACGGATTGACCCACGTCCTGCAGGCTCTCTTCCCGTTTCCGCGCGGTGACCACTACCTCCTCGAGCACTCCCGACCGGGAGGCCATCTGGGTCTGCGCTGCGGCCGTGGGAGGCCCCACGGCCAAGGACAGGGCGGCGATACCTGCCAAGCCCCCAATCACGCTCTGCTTGCTGCTCATGGCCAGTTCTCCTCATGGACTGCTGTCTGCCGCGCTCGACGGCGTCCGGCCGCCGTGACGCCGGACCAGGCACGGTCTCGAAGTGTCGGGCTCGAAGAGGATCGGAGCGGTGGGCGCTGACCACAGTGCGTGACGTGCGCTGCCCGGCTTGCTGCCTCCCCTCTCCAGGCTGCTGCTTTTCTCGCTCTCTTTTTGCTTTCGGCTTGCTCTCTCTCGAAGTGCAACAGGTTGCTTGCTTTTGTCTAGCAAGTTGACCTGCGTCGATGGTGAACCACTTGCTGCTGTCAAGCAAGTAGATGAAGGGAGGATAAGTGGGCACACCAGATTCGCGCGACACGCCATTGTGGGAGAGCGCTATTTCGCACAGCGAAATGCGCCGATCTCGA
>JAFIFL010000210.1 GCA_020832055.1 Gammaproteobacteria bacterium | reverse complement strand
CCTCCGGCAACCTTGTCGACTTCCTCGTTCGTCAGATCTCGCATGACGGATGCTCCTCAGCATGGTGCGCCACCGTCTTCGCCCGGGCGGGCTGAGTGACGGCCGTGATCGAGATGATCACGGCTTCAAGCTAGTAGCCTCCGCGAGGATGCAACAGTGGCAATCGCTGTGCAGGCTTGTGCGACATTGACCATGGTTCCAGGCAGACCGGGCTCACCCCCACAGCGAGCCCGTGACAGCCGGCGGCGTCAGGCGCGCTTGCCCGCCAGATCCGGCAGCTGATAGCCGTCGTCGGCCAGCTTCGCCCGCACCACCTTCTTGTCCATCTTGCCGGTGGCCGTGAGCGGGATCGCATCGACGAACAGCACGTCGTCAGGCAGCTGCCATTTGGCGAACTTCTCGCCGCAGTGGGCCAGCACCTTGTCCTTGCTGAGCTCCGCGCCCGCCTTCTTGACCACCACAGCCACCGGCCGCTCGTCCCACTTGGGATGGGGCTGGGCCACGACGCAGGCCTGGGCGACCCCGTCCAGCGCGACGATGTGGTTTTCGAGATCCACCGACGAGATCCATTCGCCCCCGGACTTGATGAGGTCCTTGGACCGGTCGGTGATGATCAGGTAGCCCTCGGGATCGATCTTCGCCACGTCCCCGGTGACCAGCCAGCCGTCGTGGAACTTCTCGGGCTGGGGATCGTTGTAGTACTCCGAGCAGATCCACGGCCCGCGGATCAGCAGCTCGCCAAAAGCCTTGCCGTCATGGGGCAGCGCCTTCCACTCGTCGTCGAAGATTTCCAGTTCCAGACCGGGCATCAGCAGCCCCGCCTTGGCCTGATTCGCCGCCCGTTCCGCATCGCTCATGTCCCGGTGTTTGCGCTTGCCGGAGCGGCGACTGATGGTGGCCAGCGGGCTGGTCTCGGTCATGCCCCAGCCCTGGATCATCTCCACGCCGAGTTCGTCCCAGAACCAGCCGATCAGCGAAGGCGGCGGCGCGGAGCCGCCGCAGGTCAGGCGCTGCAGGTTGGACAGATCGAACTTGCCGGGCGCCGCCTCCAGCACCGAGCGCACGCCCTGCCAGATGGTGGGCACACCAGCCGACATGGTGATCTTCTCCGACTCCAGCAGCTCCGTGAGCCGCTTGGGATCCATGAAGCGATGGGGAAAGACCTGCTGCATGCCGAGCATGCTGGCCGCCCAGGGCAAGCCCCAGGCGTTGGCGTGAAACATGGGCACGATGCCGAGGACCGTGTCCGCGGCGGACAGGCCCATGACGTCGGTCATGCAGATCGAAATGGTGTGCAGGTAGTTGGAGCGATGGGTGTACATCACCCCCTTGGGCTTGCCGGTAGTGCCGCTGGTGTAGCAAAGGCCGAGGGGCGAGTTCTCGTCGATTTCCGGCCAGTCGTAGTCCGTGGGCTGCTCGCTGATGAAGTCCTCGTAGTCCACGGCATTGGGCAGCGACGTACTCCAGCCTTCGAGCCCGGGCTCGGTGGCCACGATGATGCGCTCCACCGTGGGCATGCGGCCGGCGAGTTCTTCGAGCTTCGGCAGCATGTCCGCATCGACGATGATGATGCGGTCGCCGGCGTGATTGATGATGTACTCGAGATCGACGTCGGAGAGCCGGATGTTGAGGGTATGCAGCACGGCGCCCATGCAGGCGATGGCATGGTAGGCCTCGACGTGACGCGAGCCATTCCACATGAACGTGGCGACGCGATCGCCGATCCCGATCCCGGCTTTGGCCAGGGCATGAGCCAGCTGGTGGGCGCGGTCACGGGTCTCGGCCAGAGTCTGGCGGCGGGTGCCGTCCGCGGTGGCCGTCACCACTTCCACTTCAGGCTGCATCTGCGCGCCGCGGTCCATCAAACGGCTCATGAGAAGCGGGGTCTGTTGCATGGTCATGGCATTGCTCCGTAATTCAGCTGTTGGGTTCGATACGCACCGGTTCAATCCGCACCGCGCGACGTTTCAGTCCGCACCGGGCGGCCGTTGCCGGATCAGGAACCTCATTTCACCTTCCAGGCACAATTCGGCCCGCTGGTTCACCACCGTGCTTGCCAGCGTCACCAGCCCCCCGGCCGTCTGCGGCTCCAGCGCTTTCACCTTCAACTCAGGATAGAGGCTGTCGCCACGAAACACCTGCTTGATGAACTTCGACGACTGACCGATGAAGGAGATCAGGGTGTCCTCAATCATGTAGCTGAAGTCGGAAGCACCCGGTGTGGTGTACAGCAGCAGCTGGAAGGGATGGGCCATCACCGTGGGGAAGCCCCGCTCGCGGGCAAATTCAGTGTCATAGTGCAGCGGATGGGTGTCGCCACTGGCGGTACGGAAAGCCGTGACCTCCGCATCACCGATGGTCCGAGAGGGAATGTAGAACGTTTCACCGACGGTGAAGTCCTCGAAATAGCGCGATTGCGCGTACTTGCGCTTGAGCATGGTGCCTCCCCGAAACCCACTGACAGCGGGCGACTGCCGGATCATACCGTGGATGCAGGCGGACCCAAACCGCCGCGCCGGGGATGGTCTGCTAGAATTCGGCCGCCCGAAGACAGGTGGCGGGCACAACCTGGAGACTTCCATGACGGACGCCGGCAGCAGCGGCTGGGCTGAACACAGCATCCACGAGCATCTGGCCCACATTCCTCATGCCCGCGCCCTGGGCGTCGAATTGATGGACTACCGGGATGGCCATTGCGTGGTGCGTCTGCCGTACGCAGAGCAGTTGGTGGGGGATCCCGACACCGGCGTGATCCATGGCGGCGTCATCACCGCCGTACTGGACAACGCCTCCGGCATGGCGGTCCCGCGGGAGGGGCTCTCGCCCGAGCAGCGGGCCATCGCCACGCTGGATCTGCGCATCGACTACATGCGCCCAGCCGAACCGAACATGGATCTGATCGTCACCGCCGACTGCTATCAGATCACCCGCTCAGTGGTCTTCATCCGCGCCACGGCCACCCAGAACGACGGCGAACGACTGATCGCCAGCTCCGTGGCCACCTTCATGCTCGGCGCCAACCGGGCTGCACCACCTGGTTTCAGCAATCCGGGAGAACCCAAGTGAAGCTGCTGCGCGAACTGCGCGCCGCTGGCAAAGGCCAGGACATGGCCGCCCTGCTCGAACGCATTCCCTATGCGCGCTTTCTGGGCATCGAAGTGGACCGCAAGGGCAACGAACTCACCATGGTGCTGCCCTTTCAGGATCACCTGATCGGCAACGTGGCGCTGCCAGCGCTGCATGGCGGCACCATCGGCGCTTTCCTGGAGTTCACCGCAGCGATCCAGCTGCTGTTCGACACCGAAAGCGAACGCCTGCCGAAGACCATCGACATCTCCATCGACTACCTGCGCTCAGGCCGCCCCGTCACGACCTATGGCCGCGCCATCATCACCAAGCATGGCCGCCGGGTCGCCAACGTCCGCGCCGAGGCTTGGCAGGAAGACAGGACCCGACTCATTGCGACGGCTCATGGGCACTTTCTGCTGACGCCCGTGGGGGAGTGACCGGCCGTCTTCTGGTCGGCCGTTGCCGAGGCTGTTGCCGAGGCTTGACCGGACGCGCGACTCAAGGGACATTCCACGTCCTGGTAAATCGGAGAGGGAGCCACCGATGGCACGCATCATCGCCAAGCACGCAGCAGCCAAGCCGGACGTCCCGGCGGTCATCGACGATGTCGGCGCCACCGACTGGGATGATTTCAATGCCCGGGTGAATCGGCTGATCCACGCACTGCGTGCCGCCGGCCTTCATACCGGTGATACCTTCTGTGCATTCTGCAGCAATCGCCGCGAGTACTTCGAGATCATGGCCGCCGCGGCCCACGCCGGGTGGATGTTCGTCCCGGTGAACTGGCATTTCACCGCCGAAGAGCTGGCCTACGTGGCGGACAATTCCGACTCCAAGGCCCTGATCGCCGACGCCCGCTTCAGCGACACCGTCACGGCAGCCGTGGCCCGCGACGATTTCCCCGCCATGGCCACCAAGGTGATGATCGACGCCGAAGATCTCCCGGACGGCTTCGTCGATTACGAGGCGTTCATCGCCGACCACAGCGCCGAAGAACCCGAGGAGCAGGGCCTCGGCGGCCCCATGTTCTACACCTCCGGCACCACGGGACGGCCCAAGGGCGTGCGCAGCTCCACGACTCAGCCGGGCGGTCCCGTGGAAGTGCTCGAAATGATGGGCTCCGGCATGTCCGGGATGCTGCAGATTCCGGGCGACGGCACCACGCTGCTGTGCGGACCGGTCTATCACTCCGCGCAGTGGGCGTTCTCCTTCCTGCCCCTGCTGGCCGGCTCCACCATCGTCATGGCCCACAAGTTCGATCCGGCGGCGACGCTGAAACTGATCGACCGCTTCGAGGTGACCAACGTGCACATGGTGCCGACCCAGTTTCACCGCATGCTGCAACTCGACGAGGCCACCCAGTCGGCCTTTTCCGGCAAGTCCCTGCGCGTCGTCTGGCACGGCGCCGCACCCTGCCCGCCGGACGTCAAGCGCCGGATGCTCGAATGGTGGGGACCGGTGATCAACGAGTACTACGGCTCCACCGAAGGCTCCATCGTCAGCGTGTGCACGGCGGAAGACTTCAAGAACAAGCCCGGCTCGTTAGGCAAGCCCATCCCCATCGTGGAGGTGCGCATCGTCAAGGAGGACGGCAGCCCCGCCGGCCCCAATGAGGAAGGGACGATCTACGTCAAGAACCTGATGGGTTCCGACTTCGAATACCACAAGGAGCCGAAGAAAACGGCCGACGCCCACCTCGAACCCGGCGTGTTCACATTCGGCGACATCGGCTATATCGACGAGGACGGCTACCTGTTCATGTCCGACCGCAAGATCGACATGATCATCTCCGGCGGCGTGAACATCTATCCGGCGGAGATCGAAGGCGTCCTGATGAGTCATGACGCCGTGGCCGACGCCGCCGTTTTCGGCATTCCCAACGACGAGTTCGGCGAAGAGGTGAAGGCTGCCGTGCAGCTGCGCGACGGCTTCACCCCCGACGACGATTTGGCCGACGACCTCATCGCCCACGTCCGCGCCCATCTCGCCGGCTACAAGGCTCCGAAGTCCATCGACTTCGAGCAGGAGTTCCCCCGCCACCCCACCGGCAAGCTCTACAAGCGCAAGCTGCGGGACCGCTACTGGGAAGGGACCGGCCGGCGCATATGATCGATGTTCACGCCCTATCGCGCCGCCAGCTGCTCCAATCCATGGGAATGGCCGCAGGCGGCCTGCTGTTGCCGCTCCAGGGGCTCGGCCGCGAACCCGGCTTCCGGCATGGTGTCGCCAGCGGCGACCCCCTCGCGGACCGGGTGATCCTCTGGACCCGGATCACGCCGGCGGCCAAGCAGCAGGGGCCGATCGAAGTAGCCTGGCAGGTCGCCCAAGACGCCGACTTCCGCCGTATGGTCGCCCAAGGGCGTACCACCACCGATGCCGGTCGGGACTACACCGTGAAGGTGGACGCCACTGGACTCGAGCCGGGCCAGCGCTACCACTATCGCTTCCAGACGGGGGACGTGCACAGCCCCGCTGGCCGCACCCGGACGCTGCCGGCCGCTGGCGTCGAGGCGCTGACCTTCGCGGTGGTGTCCTGCTCCAACTATCCCCAGGGCTACTTCAACGTCTACCGGGAAATCGCGCGACGCGACGACATCGACGCCGTCCTGCATCTCGGTGACTACATCTACGAGTACGAGCAGGGCGGCTATGCCAACCCTCACGCCCTCGCCTTCGGGCACCATGTGGAGCCGCCTCACGAAATCGTCACCCTCGCGGACTACCGGGCCCGCCATGCGATCTACAAGACCGAGCCCGGGCTGCAGGCAGTGCACGCCGCCCACCCCATGATCGCGGTCTGGGACGACCACGAGTCCGCCAACGACTCCTGGCGCACCGGTGCAGAAAACCATGACGAGAGCCAGGGCCCCTGGCCCGAGCGCAAGCGCGCCAGCGTGCAGGCCTATCGGGAGTGGCTGCCGATCCGGGACGTGGCGGATGCTGACCCGCTTAAGATCTATCGGCACTTCGACTTCGGCGGGCTGGCGGATCTGCTGATGCTCGATGCCCGCCTGATCGGCCGCAGTCAGCCGCTGCTCTACGGCGAGGACATGATCTACCGGGACGGTGAACCCGACGCGGACGCATTCAGGGCGAAACTGCATGATCCGGCGCGCACCATTCTCGGGGACGATCAACTGCAGTGGCTCAGCGAGCGCCTCGAAGCCTCCCGGGCACCCTGGCAGATTCTCGGCCAGCAGGTGCTGATGGGCCGCCTGCGGGCGCCGGATCTGCTCGACCATGCCACCTTCCGTGACGGGAGCCCGCTCACCCGCGAGGCCGCCGAGCAGATCACTCGGTTTGCCGAACTCGGACTGCCCTTGAACCTGGACGCCTGGGACGGCTACCCCGCCTCCCGGGAACGGGTCTACGCCGCCGCCCGTGGCCATGCGACCAATCTGGTGGCCTTGGCCGGCGATACCCACAATGCCTGGGCCTTTGAGCTGAAGGACGAGCAGGGACGCGGGGTCGGCGTGGAATTTGCGACCCCATCGGTGACCTCCCCCGGCATGGAGGGCGTCGTGCCGGTGCCGCCGGGCATCGTTGCGGAACGCTTCGTCGATCTGAATCCGGAACTGGTCTACCTGGACGCGGCACGCCGTGGCTGGCTGGAACTCAGGGTCACGCCGGAAGCGACGAGCGGACGCTGGCATTTCGTCACCACTGTGCTTTCCCGTCGCTATCAGGCCCTGCTGGGTCCGAGCTACCGCCTGCGCAGCGGCGAAACGTCCCTCGAAATCGTTTGATGGCGACCGGCATCGCCGCAGGGCCCTCTCGCTGCGGAACGCTTCCGCGGCAGCGCGCGTTGACCTGCCAGCCGGCCATCTGGCTGCTGCTGACGGCACTCCTGCTGAGGCCTTGGGCCGATGCGGCGGAAGTTCAGGTCCGGTGGGTACCGGATGGCGACACCGTCCGCCTCACCGACGACCGCTGGGTGCGACTGGCCGGCATCGATACCCCCGAAACCGGCGTCCGGGACGGGCGCCCCGAATACTTCGCCGCAGAAGCCAAAGCCAGACTTCAAGCCCTGACGCTCGGGCGCAGCCTCACCCTGGACAGCGACGGTACGGACCGCTACGGACGTGTGGTGGGCTGGCTCTACGACGGCGAAGGCCGACTGTTGAACGAAACGCTGGTCATCGAAGGTTTCGCCACCTACTACCACCACGCCGGCAACGACCCAGCGCTGCAGCAGCGCCTGCTCGCAGCCCAACTCGCCGCCATGGACGCCGGCGCCGGATTCTGGCCCAGGATTCTCGCCATCCCGGCGCCCCGAGGAGGCTGGATCGGCAATCGCCGCAGCCGCCGCTTTCATCACCCGGAGGGCCTGCACGCCCGTCAGATCGCTGACCGCAACCGCGTCCTGTTCGACACCACCGAGGCGGCTTTTCGCGCCGGTCATGCTCCGGCGCGGGGCGGTTTCCCATGGCCCGAGGCTGTTGCCCCCCAGGATTAATCTTGCCGATCGCCTCGGCAGGCCTTAGATGATCCCTGCACCCGAACGCCCGCCCCCGCCCCGGGACCCCTGCGCGGGGCGTGGGGCGCACA
>JAFIFL010000209.1 GCA_020832055.1 Gammaproteobacteria bacterium | reverse complement strand
CAGCAGGACATGATCTCGCGGAACAGCCGCGCCATTTCCTCGTCGCCCATGGGGCCGGTGTTGCGGGCCTTGACCCTGCTCAGCACCTGCGCTTCCCGCTCCGGCCGGTAGAACACCGGCTCGGCAGTGGGGTCCGCCTCGAGCTTCACCCGGGCCACTTCCTGCGCCGCTTCGGCACGGGCATTGAGCAGTCGCTGCAGTTCGAGGTCGATACCGTCGATGCGCTCCCGCAGGGCAGCGAGCGCGGCATCAGTCACTTTCGGGTCCTGCGCGGTCATGACTCGTCATCCATAGGACTGGGCTGGGCTGGGCCTGAACCGACCGCGAACGGTCTGGCCGCAAGGCCGTGGCGTGGGTTCAACCGTGTTCGCGCTCGAAATCTCCCATGAATGCCACCAGGGCGTCGACCGCCTCCTGGCTCACCGCATTGTAGAGACTCGCGCGCATGCCGCCGACGCTGCGGTGGCCACCGAGATTGGTCAGGCCCCGCTCCTCGGCGGCTGCCAGGAAGGCCTTGTCCAGCGCCGAATCCGCCAGCAGGAAGGGCACGTTCATCTGCGAGCGGTTGGCTTTGGCCACCGGCGACGAATAAAAATTGCTGGCGTCGATGGCATCGTAGAGGGTCTGCGCCTTGCGCCGGTTGATGTCGGCCATGGCCGCCAGGCCCCCTTGCTCCTGAAGCCAGGCGAAGACCAGCCCGGCCAGGTACCAGCCATAGGTGGGCGGCGTGTTGTACATGGAGTCCGCCTCTGCGGCCACCTGCCAGTCGAGCATGGCCGGTGTGATGTCCCGGGCGCGGCCGAGCAGATCCTTGCGGACGATGACCAGGGTCAGGCCGGCGGGGCCGATGTTCTTCTGGGCCCCGGCGTAAATGACGCCGAAGCGGGACACGTCCAGCGGGCCTGAGAGAATGCTGGAGCTGTAGTCCGCCACCAGCGGCACATCAGCCACATCCGGGATGAAATCGTAGGCCACACCACCGATGGTCTCGTTGGGCGTGACGTGCAGGTAGGCGGCGCTGGCAGGCATCTTCCATTCCGCCTGGGGCGGAACGTGGCTGAAGTTGCCGGACTCGCTGCTGGCCACCACGCTGACCTCGGCATAGCGCTTCGCCTCGGCAATGGCCTTGGTGGACCAGGCGCCGGTATTGACGTAGGCGGCCGTGTCGCCGGCGGCGCTCAGATTGAGCGGCACTGCGGCAAACTGGGCGCTGGCACCACCCTGCAGGAACAGCACGGCGTAGTCCTCGGGGACGGCCAGCAGGCTCCGCAGGTCCGCCTCGGCGCGGGCGGCGATGTCGATGAAGGCCTTGCTGCGATGGCTCATCTCCATCACCGACATGCCGGTGCCGGCGTAGTCGAGCAGCTCGCTGCGGGCGCGTTCGAGGACGGCCTCGGGCAGGGCTGCGGGGCCGGCGGAAAAGTTGTAGACGCGGGTCATGCCGATTTCAGCTCCAAATTCCGTTGTGATCAATCGCTGGTGGGGGCGGCTGCAGCCGCGAAAGTTCGCGGACGAGTCCGTTCTCGCGGGCCTTCCTTGGCCCACACCCCTGCGGGGCGTCCTTCGGACGACGCATTCCGTTGCAGACAGAATGCGTCCACAGGGGTCATTCTGCGTCGTTGCCGCCTTCTTCAGCACCGCCTTCTTCCGTGCCGCCCTCTTCCGCGCCGTCGCCGATCTCGGCATCTTCGGCGTCACTCTCGGCGATGCGTTCGAGGCCCACGAGATGTTCGCCGTCGCGCAGGTTGATCAGGCGCACGCCCTGGGTGGCGCGGGACAAAAGCGGGACTTCGTCCACCCGAGTGCGGACCAGGGTGCCCTGGTTGGAGATGAGCATGATCTCTTCACCGGGGGCCACCTGGGCGGCGCCCACCACGGCTCCGTTGCGGGTGGAGGTACGCATGGCGATGACACCCTGGCCGCCGCGGCCGCGCAGCGGGAACTCGTCCACCGCCGTGCGCTTGCCGTAACCGTGCTCGCTGGCGGTGAGGATCTCGCCGTCGGCGTCGGGAATGATGCAGGCGATGACCTGGTCGTCGCCGAGCAGGCGGATGCCGCGCACGCCGCGGGCGGTCCGGCCCATGGCGCGGACGTCGGATTCCTTGAAGCGCACGCCGCGGCCGGAGCCGGCGAAGAGCATGACGTCCTGGTGGCCGTCGGTGAACGCGGCGCGCACCAGATGGTTGCCTTCTTCGAGATCGATGGCGATGAGGCCGACCGAACGCGGCCGGGAGAACTGATCGATGGGCGTCTTCTTCACGGTGCCGTTGGCGGTGGCCATGAAGATGAAGCCGTCGTCGGTGTTTTCCTGCACCGGCAGCAGCGTGGTGATGCGCTCGCCTTCGCTGAGCGGCAGCAGGTTGACGACGGGTCGCCCCCGGGAAGTCCGGCTGCCCTGGGGGAATTGGTAGACCTTGAGCCAGAACACCTTGCCCTGATCGGTGAAGCAGAGAATGGTGTCGTGGGAACTGGCCACGAGCAGGTGCTCGATGAAATCGTCCTCGTTCATGGACGTGGCCGCCTTGCCGCGCCCACCCCGGCGCTGGGCCTCGTAGGTGGACAGGGGCTGGGCCTTGGCATAACCGCGGTTGGACACGGTCACCACCATGTCCTCTTCGTTGATCAGATCCTCGTAGGACAGATCCTCATAGGAGCCGGTGATCTCAGTGCGGCGCGGATCGTCGTAGGCTTCGAGGACTTCCTCGAGTTCCTCGCGGATCACCGCCATCAGGCGCTCGCCGCTTTCGAGGATGTGCAGATAGCCCTCGATCTCGCTGAGCAGGGCCTGATACTCCTCGATGAGCTTGCCCTGCTCCATGCTGGTGAGGCGGTTCAGCCGCAGATCGAGAATGGCCTGGGCCTGCACCGGGGACAGCCAGTAGAGCCCGTCACGCAGGCCGTACTGCTCTTCCAGCCCGTCCGGGCGGCAGGCCTCGGCGCCGGCCCGGGCCAGCAGGGTGGACACGGTCTCGGATTCCCAGCCGCGGCCGCAGAGCGCATCCCGGGCCTCCGCCGGCGTCGGCGAGGCCTTGATCAGGGCGATGACTTCATCGATGTTGGACAGGGCGACGGCCTGACCTTCGAGGATGTGGCCCCGCTCCCGGGCCTTGCGCAGCAGATACACGGTGCGTCGCGTCACCACCTCGCGGCGGTGGCGGATGAACGCCTGAAGCATCTGCTTCAAGTTCATGATCTTCGGCTGGCCGTCCTCCAGGGCGACGCAGTTGATGCCGAAGACGGTCTGCATCTGCGTCTGGCTGTAGAGGTTGTTCAGCACCACCTCGCCGGATTCGCCCCGGCGGATCTCGATGACGATGCGCATGCCATCCTTGTCGGACTCGTCGCGCAGCTCCGAGATGCCCTCGATGCGCTTCTCCTTCACCAACTCGGCGATCTTCTCGATCAGGCGGGCCTTATTGAGCTGGTAGGGAATCTCGTGAACGATGATGGTGTCGCGGCCGGTCTTGGCGTCCGTGATCACTTCCGCCTTGGAGCGCACGTAAATGCGGCCCCGGCCGGTCTTGTAGGCCTGCACGATACCGGCGCGGCCGTTGATGATGGCCCCGGTGGGGAAGTCCGGACCCGTGACGTGATTCATCAGGTCGTCGATGGTCAGGTCTTCGTCGTCCACCAGCGCAATGCAGGCGCGGACGATCTCACCCAAGTTGTGAGGCGGAATGTTGGTGGCCATGCCCACGGCGATGCCGGAGGAGCCGTTCACCAGCAGGTTCGGCACCCGGGTCGGCAGGACCTCGGGCATGGACAGGGTTTCGTCGTAGTTCAGGACCTGATTGACGGTGTCCTTGTCGAGATCCGCCAGCAGCAGGTCGGCGAGCTTGGCCATGCGCACTTCGGTGTAACGCATGGCCGCCGGCGGGTCGCCATCCACGGAGCCGAAGTTGCCCTGGCCGTCCACCAGCAGGTAGCGCAGCGAGAAGGTCTGGGCCATGCGGACGATGGTGTCGTAGACCGCAGAGTCACCGTGGGGGTGGTACTTACCGATGACCTCACCCACCACCCGCGCCGACTTCATGTAGGGCCGGTTCCAGGTGTTGTTGAGTTCGCTCATGGCGAACAGCACCCGTCGATGCACGGGCTTGAGCCCGTCCCGCACATCGGGCAGCGCCCGCCCGACAATCACGCTCATCGCGTAATCGAGGTAGGACTGCTTGAGCTCGTCCTCGATGTTGACGGGAAGAATTTCCCTGCCGATTTCTGCCATGTAGTGCCTCGATGGTCGCCCGGTGCCGGGCGCAAAGCCCCCGTGGGACCGGAATCCGGCCCCTTCGATTCACGCCCGCAGGGCGCGTCCGGAAAGCCGGCTATTTTAGCCTGTCCGGGCCGCTCTAGGCGAGCGCAGTCGCCCGGGGGCAACGCGACGGCGGCGGACGCTCTGCTATCATCCGCGGCCGGCCAATGGAGCAAGTCATGCCCGACATCACTCCCGACACCCCAGCCACCGCCCTCATCAGTGCACGCTGGGTGCTCCCCGTGGCACCGCGAAACGCTGTTCTCGACCATCACAGCATCGTTCTCGCTGGCGACCGCATCCTGGCCATCCTGCCCACGGCAACCGCCCGGACCGCACATCCGGACCTGCCTGAGACCGTGCTCGACCATCACGCCCTCCTGCCTGGACTGGTCAATGCCCACGGCCATGCGGCGATGAGCCTGTTCCGGGGCTATGCCGACGATCTGCCGCTGGATACCTGGCTCAACGATCGCATCTGGCCGCTGGAAGGACGCTGGGTGGATGCAGGCTTCGTGGCCGATGGCACGGCACTGGCCGTGGCAGAGATGGTGGCCGGTGGCACCACCACCTTCAGCGACATGTACTTCTTTCCTGAAGCCACCGCGGCGGTGGCCCTGCGCGCCGGGGTCCGGGCCCAGATCTGCGGGCCGCTGGTCCGCTTCGGCAATGCCTGGGCGCCCGGCCCGGACGAGGCCATCCACCAGTCTCTGGCCCTGCACGACGAGTTCCGGGATTCCGGCCAGATCCACGTCGCCTTCGGCCCCCATTCCACCTATGCCCTGGACGCAGCGCACCTGTCCAAGGTGGCGACCCTGGCCGAAGAGCTGGACATGCGGGTGCAGATCCACCTGCACGAGACCGCAGAGGAAGTGGCCGCGGCCCGCCGGGAAACCGGCGAGCGCCCCCTGGCCACCATCGAGCGCTGCGGGCTGCTCAGTCCGCAGCTGCAGGCCGTGCACATGACCGCCCTGGAGCCGGGAGACGCCGAGCGCCTCGCCGAGCACGACGTCAGCGTGATCCATTGCCCGCAGTCGAACCTCAAGCTGGCCAGCGGCTTCGCGCCCATCGCCGCGCTGCGCGCCGCCGGCGTTCGCGTCGCGCTCGGCACCGATGGCGCCGCCAGCAACAACAGCCTGTCCATGCTGCGGGAGATGCACGTGGCGGCCATCCTGGCCAAGGCCGTGGCCGGCGACGCCACCGCCCTGCCCGCCCTGGACGTCATCGAGATGGCGACCCTGGCGGGCGCGCAGGCCCTCGGCCTCGGCTGCGAGATCGGCTCACTGGAAGCCGGCAAGAGCGCGGACATGGTGGCCATCGATCTGTCCGGCGTGGCCAGCGAACCGGTGTTCCATCCGGAATCCCAGCTCGTCTACGCCACCACCCACAGCGCCGTCAGCCGGGTCTGGGTCGGCGGCGAACTGCTGTTCGAGCAGGGCCGTCATCTGCGCCAGGACGTGTCCGCCGTGCTGGCCAGCGTCCGCCGCTGGCGGGACCGCATGCAGGAGGTGGTGTGATGGGGTCCAAATCGGTCCCGAAGCAATTGAGTCCCGGCAGACTCCTGAAGGTCATCGATGAGAAACACTGAGGCGTCATGAGCACCGAGCAGCCCGAAACCATGCTGAACATCGACGCCGGGGAAGTGGCCAAGTTCGAGGCCATGGCCCACCGCTGGTGGGACCCGGAAGGGGATTTCCGACCCCTGCACGACATCAATCCCGTCCGACTGGCCTGGATCGCCGAACGGCATCCCCTGGCGGGCACCCGGGCGCTGGACGTGGGCTGTGGCGGCGGCCTGCTGACCGAGGCCATGGCCCGGGCCGGGGCGACGGTGACCGGAATCGATGCCGGCGAGGCGCCGCTGACGGTGGCCCGTCTGCATGGCCTGGAGTCCGGGGTCGAGGTCGAGTACCGGCACATGGCCGCCGAGGCCCTCGCGGCCCAACAGCCGGGCAGCTTCGACGTGGTCTGCTGCCTGGAGATGCTCGAACATGTACCCGACCCTGCCTCGGTGGTGCGGGCCTGCGCCGAGTTGGTCCGGCCCGGCGGGGATCTGTTCTTCTCCACCATCAATCGCAACCCCAAGGCCTGGGCCCTGGCCGTGGTGGGCGCCGAGTACGTGCTCGGACTGTTGCCCAAAGGCACCCACGACTATGCCCGCTTCATCCGGCCCTCGGAACTCGCCCGCCATCTGCGCGGCGCGAATCTGCAACTGAAGGAGATCGCCGGCATGCGCTACAACCCGTTCAGCCGCGACTGCAGCATCAGTACGGACGTGGACGTCAACTACATCGTCCACGCGGTGCGCCCGGCATGACTGGGGGCAATGCGACGTTCAGCCCGGACTGGCAGCCACCCGCGGACCTGCTGGCCGGCAAGGTGATCGCCATCACCGGCGCCGGTACCGGCATCGGTCGTGCCGCGGCCCTGGCCTTCGCCGCCCATGGCGCCACGGTGTTGCTGCTGGGACGGACCCAAAGCAAGCTGGAAGTGGTCTATGACGAGATCGTCGCCGCCAATCATCCGGAACCGGTGATCCAGTGCGTGAATCTGGCAGGCGTGACTGCAGACGACTGCCAGCAGCTCGCCACCGCCATCGACGACGCCTTCGACCGCCTCGACGGCCTGCTGCACAACGCCAGCGTGCTCGGGCCGCGGGTGCCACTCGGAGGTTACGACCCGATGGCCTGGCAGGAAGTGATGGCCACCAATCTCCACAGCAACTTCCTCCTGACCCAGGCGCTGCTGCCACTGCTGGAAGCCAGCGGCGAAGCGTCACCCGCCGGAGCAGCCCAGACCGCCTCACCACTGGTGCTGTTCACCGGATCGGGAGCAGGGCTGCGGCCCCGCGCCTATTGGGGCGCCTACGCGATCGCGAAAGCCGGCGTCGAGGCGCTGATGAAGGTTTTCGCCGACGAGAGCGAGAACATCTCCCCGGTGCGCTTCGCCAGCCTCAATCCCGGCGGCACCCGCACCGCCATGCGCGCCGCAGCCGTGCCCGGCGAGGATCCGAACACCCTGCCGGCACCGGAAGACCTCATGCCGCTGTATCTCTGGCTGTTCGGTACAAGCGACAAGTCCATCCACGGTCAGAGCATCAGCGCCCGGGAGTGGCTGAGGCTGTAGGAATGCCTCGGTTGGCATCCGCTGTCTCCCGCGTTCGCATTCGGGATCGGGATCGGGATCGGGATCGGGATCGAATCAGCTATCGGGATCGATTTCGATAGCGACTGAGCCATCTCGAAGCACTTTGCCAAAGCTGCCTTCGCTGCCTTCGCGCAACGTCAAGCAGATCGCTGCTCCGCTGCGCTGCGCAGCTTCCCACAAGGGGCCGCAGCCACCTTGTGGGAGAGCCCTATTTGCCACAGGCAAATGGGCCGATCGCGA
>JAFIFL010000208.1 GCA_020832055.1 Gammaproteobacteria bacterium | reverse complement strand
AATGCGTCGCACGCAGTGCGCCGCGAAGCGGGGCGCGCCAGGGATGGCGCGCAACAGAGCGCTATTTCGCACAGCGAAATGCGCCGATCTGCAGGGCGTTCAGCGAAGGCAGCGACATCGGCTCCGGCATGGCGCTTCGAGATCGGCCCAATCGCTGCACGATCAGGGCCTTCCCACAAGTGGGGCTCAGGGCTGCTGATGGGCTCAGGGTTGCGTAATCGGAGCTTCGAGGCCGCCGACCATGAAGTCGAAGAAGCGCAGCAAAGCGGCATCACCCGTGGCGGCACGCAGATTGCCGAACGTCGTGTCCCGCCAGTTGCCGGTGCCCGCGAAGCTCTGGACCATCAACGTCCAGCAGTAGAGATAGCGGGTCTGCCGGACGTCGCTGGGCAGGTTTGGCAGGGCCCTGGCCAGCAGGGCGTCGAAGCGCTGGGCGATCTCATGGGGGTCACGTTTCAAGGCATTCTGGATGTCGGCATTCATGTCGGTCTGGATGCGGGCCAGAAAGCGAATGGCCGAGCGGCCATACTCGGGCGTCCGATTCAGTGAATCGTAGGGCTTCAGTGCGGCCCACATCACTTCCCGTGTCCCGGGCGGATCACCGGCGTCAGCACGTGCCTCGAGGACCTCGAGCGCCGGCAGGCGATGACCGTTGAGCTCATCCTTGATGAAGCTGATGATGGCGTCGATGATCCCGAACTTGTTGCCGAAGTGGTAGTGCACGGCGGACGCGTTGCGGGCACCCGCGGCGGCATTGATCGTGCGCATGGAGACAGCATCGATCCCCTGCTCAGCGAAAAGGTGCAATGCCGACAGGATCAGATTCTGTCTGGTGTCCGATCTTGCCCGGTTGGTGTTTGCCAATTCCATCTCCCGCCTCTGGCCGGCGTGCAACGTCGCCGGACCTATTCTAATTCTAATGCATTGATGACGGAATGTTGGTGCTGGTGGCCCGTCAGGCTAGCGGGCCTGCGGAATGCCGGTGAGACTGACGGCCTGGAGACGGGTCACCCGCCCGAGGCGGACCGGCTGGAGTCCGCAGAGTCCCGGAGACTCAGGCGTTCGTGGTGACTGCCGAGCATGGGCTCGAGCTCGGGCCAGAGGTTGTCCAGCAGCAGGGGCTGGGCTGCGGCGGTCGGATGTATGCCATCCCGCTGCATCAGGGTCTCGTCCGTGGCGACGCCCTCGAGCAGGAAAGGCACCAGGGGCACGTCGTGTTCGGCGGCGAGGTCGTGAAAAATGCCGTGGAAGGCATCGACGTAGCGCTGGCCGTAGTTGGGCGGGATGTGCATGCCTACCAGCAGCACGTCGGCCCCGCTTTCGAGGGAGGCTGTTACCATCCGACTCAGGTTGGCGTGGATCCTGTCGATCGGATATCCTCGGAGACCATCGTTACCGCCGAGTTCGATGACCACGATGTCCGGCGCGTGACGTCGCAAGGCATCCGGCAGGCGCGCCAGTCCCCCGCCGGTGGTCTCACCACTCAGGCTCATGTTCACCACTGCGAACGCGGGGTCGAAGTGCTGCAGCCTTTGCTGCAGCAGGCGGACCCAGCCCTCTTCGGTGTCCATGCCATAGGCAGCACTGATGCTGTCGCCAACCACGAGGATCGTGCCGGCTCGCACCGGAGCGGCCAGGCCCAGGATCAACACTCCCAGGATCGGAAGCAGGCATATACGCATGAATGCAGTCACGAATGGACCCATGCTGGTAGCTCGCGATTTGGAGAAGACGGTCAAGACGGCCGCCGGACCACTGCAGATACTGGCGGGCGTCAATCTCGAAATCAAGCGTGGTGAAAGTGTGGCGCTGGTGGGGGCCTCGGGCTCCGGCAAGACCACGTTGCTGGGCCTGCTCGCCGGGCTGGACGAACCGACTGGCGGGCGCATCCTGCTGGACGACCATGATCTCACGGCCATGGACGAAGAGGCCAGGGCGCGCATGAGGGGGCGGCTGGTGGGGTTCGTGTTCCAGAACTTTCAGCTCCTCGCCAGCCTCGACGCCCTCGAAAACGTGATGCTGCCCATGGAGTTGCGTGGCGACCGGGATGCCGCAGCCAAGGCCCGGGAATTGCTCGAGCGGGTCGGTCTCGGCAGTCGACTCGACCACCAGCCGCGACAGCTCTCCGGAGGCGAGCAGCAGCGGGTGGCCATCGCCCGCGCATTTGCCGCCAACCCCGCCGTCCTGTTCGCCGATGAACCCACCGGTAATCTGGACCGGGCCACAGGTGAACGCATTGCGGATCTGCTGTTCGAATTGAACCGGGAGTTCGGGACCACCCTGATCCTCGTGACCCACGATCCAGCCCTGGCCCGGCGTTGCGACCGGGCCCTGACCATCGATGCGGGTCACCTGCTGCCAGAGCCGGCGGCATCCGCCGCGGCCGGAGGTTGAGCGATGGATGCCCGGGTACCGGCGCGACTGTTGTGGCGCGACTGGAAAGGCGGGGAACTGAGTCTGCTGGTGGCGGCGCTGATCATCGCTGTCAGCACGGTGGCCGCCATCGCCATCTTCGTCGATCGCCTGCAGCAGGCGCTGGTGGTGGAGAGCAGTGCCTTCCTGGCGGCAGACCGGGTGGTGCGTGGCTCGCGACCGGTTCCCCAGGAATGGGAGGATCGTGCCCGGGAACGTGGCCTCGATACGGCGCGCACGCTGACTTTCAGTTCCATGGTCTTCGGCCCGGAGCGCAGCCAGCTGGTGTCAGTCAAGGCGGTGACGCCGGGGTATCCGCTGCGAGGCAGTCTCGCGGTGGCGGATGCGCCTTTCATGCCCGGACGGGATACTGATCGCCTGCCGGAGGCTGGCGAAGTCTGGCTTGACGGACGCCTGCTGCCGGCGCTGGACGTGGCCTTGGGCGGGGTGGTGGAGGTCGGCAATGCCGCCTTCGACGTCACCGCCGTGGTCACCCGGGAGCCCGATCGTGGCGGCAGCTTCTTCGACCTCGGACCGCGGCTGCTCATGCGCTATGCGGACGTGGAAGCCACCGGCGTCGTGCAGCCGGGCAGTCGTCTGTCCTATGCGCTGCTGCTGCGAGGCAGTGACGGTGCGCTCGAGGCCTGGCGCGATGAGATTGGCGATGACCTGAACCCCCATTTCGAGTGGGTGGACATCCGGACCGGGAGTGACGCCATTGGCCGGGCGCTGGCCCGCGGTGAGAGCTTCCTGCTCTTAGGTGGCCTGCTGGCAGTCATCCTCTCCGGTGTGGCGGTGGCCCTGGCGGCGCATCGCTACAGCCAGCGCCAGCATGATCCGGTGGCCGTGCTGAAGACGCTCGGCATGACGCCCAGAGAAATCCAGAACACCTATCTTGGCAGCCTGCTGCTGCTCGGGACCCTGGCCACCACGGTGGGCCTGCTGCTGGGCTGGGGGCTGCAGGGACTCGGGCTCATCGTCTTTGCGGATCTGGTGCCCGTATATCTGCCGGCGCCCGGATGGCGGCCGTTTCTGGTGGGCGGTATCACCGGCTTCATCTGCCTGCTGGCCTTCGCGCTGCCACCCCTGCTGCGTCTGCGGGACGTGAGCCCCCTGCGGGTGATTCGCCGCGATCTCGCACCCAACGACGCCTCCATGGCGCTCGCCTACGCCTCGGGACTCATCGGCAGCCTGGTGCTGCTGGTGTGGTATGCGGACTCCCTGGTGCTGGCTGGCTGGTTGATTCTCGGCACCTTCGGCACGGTGGCGGTGCTGATGATCCTGGCCCACCTGCTGCTGCGCACCGGCCGTATCATCGGCATGCAGGCCGGCAACAGCTGGCGTATCGCCCTGTCGGCTCTGCAGCGCCGGCGCCGTGAGAACAGCGTGCAGATCGTGGTGTTCGGCATCGCGATCATGCTCCTGCTCATTCTCTATCTGCTGCGAACGGCCCTGCTCGACGAGTGGCGCAACCAGATTCCGGCGGATGCCCCGAACCACTTCGTCATGAACATCGCCCCCGACGAAGTCGAGCCCATCACCGACATGCTCGCCAGCGAGGCCTCGGGCAGCGATGCCTTTTACCCGATGATGCGCGGGCGGATCGTGGCGGTGAATGGTGAGCCCACCCGGGATGCCGAAGGCGACGAACGCAGTCGCCTCGGCCGGGAACGCAACCTGAGCTGGACCTGGGATCTGCCGGCCGGCAACCGGATTGTGGAGGGAGAGTGGTGGGAGCCGGACGAGACCGAGGCGCTGATCTCACTCGGCGCCGACTATGCCCGCGATATCGGGCTTGCGGTCGGTGATCGGCTGGAGTTCGATATCGTCGACCGCCGGGTGGAGGCGCGCATTGCGAGCCTGCGGTCCGTGGATTGGGACAGCATGCGTCCGAACTTCTTCATTCTCGCCACGCCGAGCATGATGGCTGACCTGCCTGCCACCTGGCTCACGAGTTTCCGGCTCGAAGCTGACGAAAAGCAGTTCCTGACGCGCCTGTTGAGGCGCTTCCCGACGGTGACGGTCATCGAGATCGACGAAGTCATGGCGCAGGTGCAGCGTATCGTCGCGCGGGTCACCCTGGCGGTGGAGGTGGTGCTGTCGCTGGTGGTGATGGCCGGAGCCCTGGTGCTGATTGCATCCATCCAGTCGAGCATGGATGAACGCATGCGGGAGTTCGGTCTGCTGCGGGCCCTGGGCGCCGGTCGGCGCCGCATCCTCGGTGCACTGGTGATCGAGTTTGCAGCCCTTGGTCTGTTCGCAGGCGTGCTCGCCGCAGTGGGCGCTGAGGTCACAGTCTGGATTCTGCAGGAGCAGATCTTCCAGCTGCCGGGTCGACTGCATCCGGGACTCTGGCTTGGCGGGCCATTGATCGGTGTGCTGCTGATCGGCACCATTGGTACCATCAGTACCTTCAAGGTGGTACGGACACCCCCAGCCATCGTCCTGCGGGAGACAGGTTGATCGATGCCGGAACGGGATCTGAAGGAACAGGCGCGGCTGATCCTGCTGTGCACCGCAGCTGCGGTGGCAGTGCTGCTCCTGTTCCTCGGCCGCGGACTGAGTGAACCCGAACCGGACATTCCGCTCGTCGCGGAGCTGCCCGATGTCGGACCGCTGCCTGACTTCGCGGCCATTCGCGATGTCAATGTCATGAAGTCCGCTTTCTTCGACTACCTGCTGCCGGTGGTGGAAGCGCAGAACTCCTGGATTCTCGACAACCGCAACTATCTGCTCGAGCTCCGGGACCGTCTGGAGGCTGGCGGGGCCCTGCAGGAGGCTGACAAGATCCGCCTCGAAGTGCTCGCTGAGCGCTACCGGGTTGAGCTGTCAGAGGCGATGGATGCCGCGGACATCACTGTGTTACTGCTGAGGGTGGACATCATCCCGCCGTCGCTCGCTCTGGCCCAGGCAGCTTCGGAGTCCGGTTGGGGGCGTTCCCGCTTCGCCCGGGAGGCCAACAATCTGTTTGGCGAGTGGTGCTACCGAGAGGGCTGCGGGCTGGTTCCCGAGCGCCGTATCGCTGGCGCTCGGCATGAGGTGACCTGGTTCGATGCAGTCCCGGATGCGGTGGACAGCTACTTTCGCAATCTGAACAGCCATCCCTCCTACGAGCCATTGCGGCAACTGCGCGCCGAGGCTCGCGAGGATCACGACTTCCTGCTCGGGACTCATCTCATTGACGGTCTGGAAATGTACTCGGAGCGGCGGGGCGCCTACCTCGAAGAACTGCGGGTCATGATCCGGATCAACAGACTGCTTGAGCTCGACCTTCCCGATGATGGCCCTGGGGACGACAGCGACGACGAACGGGGCGATACGGTGGCCTCACGCCCCTGAGGTTCAGCTGCAAGCCTTCAAAGCTGGACGAGACGCACCATCCCTGAAGTGCTCGACTCGGCCTGGGCCTCGGCGCTGATCTCGAGGCTGCCGAAATCGAACAGTTCAGGGTCCATCAGGTGTGAGGGCTGAACGTTGCGCAGCGACCGCGCGATCTTCTGCACCCGCCCCGGATGGCTGCGCTCCCAGCCCGACAGCATCTCTTTGACGGCGACCCGGGCGAGATTGTCCTGGCTGCCGCAGAGATTGCAGGGAATGATCGGATACGCCTTGTGTTCGGCCCAGCGGGCGATGTCCTTCTCACGACAGTAAGCCAGCGGGCGAATGACAACATGGCGACCGTCATCGGACAACAACTTCGGCGGCATGGCAGCCATGCGAGCGCCGTAGAACATGTTCAGGAACAAGGTTTCGACGATGTCGTCGGCATGGTGGCCGAGAGCGATGCGGGTGGCACCGATGCGCCGGGCGTGTTCATAAAGTGTTCCCCGCCGCAATCGTGAGCATACCGGACAGAAAGTCTTGCCCTCCGGCGTCAGCCGCTTCACCACGGAGTAGGTGTCCCGCTCGAGAATCTGATACTCGACTCCGAGGCCTTCGAGATACTCGGGCAGAACGTGCTCAGGAAAGCCCGGCTGCTTCTGATCGAGATTGACCGCGACGAGTTCGAAACGCACCGGTGCGCTCTGCTGCAGGTGCAGCAGAATGTCGAGCAGGGTGTAGGAGTCCTTGCCGCCGGACAGGCAGACCATGATCCGGTCGCCGTCCTCGATCATCCCGTAGTCACTGATGGCCTGACCGACCAGCCGGCGCAGGCGTTTGTGCAGTTTGTTCATGTCGTAGGCGTGGGAAACTGCCATGGCTCTGATCCCGGTCCGAATCGGGCGCGAGGTTAGCATGAACGGTGGTAGCTGACCTACCGGCCGCAGGCTGGGTCCGGCATTGTGCTGTCGAGCGTCCGTGGTCGAACGGTATAGTATCGCTGCGGTTTCAGGGTCCAACTTACGGAACACGATGCAAATTCCGCCAGAGCAACTGAGTGCCGACGCGTTGCGCGGCATCATTGAAGAGTTCATTACCCGCGAAGGGACGGAGTATGGCGCCCGGGAGCTGCCGCTCGCGACCAAGGTGGCCGAGGTGGAAGCACAGCTGCGGCGCGGCGAAGTGGTCATCGACTTCGACCCTGTCACGGATACTGTGGATATCAGGCCGCGGGATTGAGTGGTCTCGCGAGTCGCGTCGAGCATGTTCCCAAGCCCCCGGACCCGTCCGGACAGGAGATTAGACATGAAGATGATCATGAGCTTGTGCGCCCTCGCCGTGGTGTCGGCGACCACCATGGCCATGGCGGAGGAACCGGTCCGGCTGACCAGTTCGGTGGAGAAAGTCGAGTCCGTCATCAACGAACGGGGCGAACAGGAGCGGCGGTCGGTCGCCGCCCAACGGGTGTTTCCCGGTGATGAGCTGCGCTACACGATCACCTTTGCCAATCACGGTGGTGAGACGATCGATGCCGGCAGCCTGGTCATCACCAACCCCGTCCCGAACAATACCGTCTATCTGGCGAACAGTGCGGGCGGTTCGGGCACCGATGTGGTGTTCTCGGTCGATGGGGGCGACACCTGGGGTGCGCCCGACGAGTTGGTGATCACGGGCGATGACGCCCAGTCCAGACGGGCGAGGGCGGAGGATTACACGCATATCCGCTGGTCTTTCCGACCGGCCCTCGGGGCCGGTCAGGAGAGCTCGGTGCACTTCCGTGTGCGTCTGCCTTGAAGGGACCCACCGCGCCGGGGGATCCGGTATCCTGCGGCGCTGCAGGGCGGGTCAGAAAGGAGGTCAGCTTGGCGGGACGAATGATCAGAATCGCGGGGCTGGCGCTGGCCGGGCT